>CAIMOR010000085.1 GCA_903843125.1 uncultured Rhodospirillales bacterium | reverse complement strand
TCAGCTGGTCGCGGTTCTTCACCATGCCCGGCCGCAGCGCCAGCGCCTTCACCAGCAGGAACTCGGTGACGGTCAGCTGGATGTCCTTCCCCTTCCACACGCAGGTGTGCTTGGTCTCGTCCAGCACCAGGTCGCCGCGGACGATGACGCCGCCGGAGGGCTGGCCCGACGCCTCCGCCCGCGCCGCGTCCTTGCGGCGCAGCAGGGCGCGGATGCGCTCCAGCAGCAGGCGCTGGCTGAACGGCTTGGTGATGTAGTCGTCGGCGCCGAGCCGCAGGCCCATCAGCTCGTCCACCTCCTCGTCCTTGCTGGTCAGGAAGATGACGGGCATGGCGCTGCGCTGGCGCAGCCGCTGCAGCAGCTCCATGCCGTCCATGCGCGGCATCTTGATGTCCAGCACTGCCAGGTCCACCGGCCGCGCCAGCAGGCCCTGCAGGGCGCTCTCGCCATCCGTATAGGTGCGCACGGTGAAGCCCTCCTGCTCCAGCGTCATCGAAACCGAGGTCAGGATGTTGCGGTCGTCATCCACGAGGGCGATGGTATGGGGCATGGTCGAAGCTCCGGCAGTGCGGCCGTATCCCCAACGCTTCCGCCTGAAGCGCTGGGGATACGGCCTTCTTCATTTCAGCGGCTGATTCACGCCTTTCGACGTTACCGTCTCGGGCGACCAGGCGCTATTCTGGCCCGCAATTGTGGCGCAACCCGGACGGGATTGATATGGCGACAGCAGCAGCCTTCGAAGCCAGGTGCCTGGTGCGGGCCGCCAGCAGCGCCACGCTGGCGACCAGCGCCGAGGGCCAGCCCTTCGCCAGCCTGGTCACCCCGGCCGCGGCGCCGGACCTCGGCGTGCTGCTCTGGCTCTCCACCCTGGCCGAGCACACCCGCCACCTGGCGGCCGAGCCGCGCTGCTCCCTGCTGTTCCAGGGCGCGCCGACCGGCCCCAACCCGCAGACCACGCCGCGCGTCACGCTGACCGGCCTGGCCGAGCGGATCGAGGACCCCGCGCTGAAGGCGCGCTGGCTGGCGCGCCACCCCTACGCCGCGATGTATGCCGACTTCGCCGACTTCGCACTGTGGCGCATCACGCCGGGTGGCGCGCTGCTGGTGGGCGGCTTCGCCCGGGCCCAGCGCCTGCGCGCGGCGCAGCTGCTGCCGGACGCGGAGGCGGTGGCGCTGGTGGCCGAAGCCGAGGCCAGCGTGGTTGCGCACATGAACCAGGACCACGCCGCCGCGGTCGACCGGATCGCGCGGAAGCTGGGCGGCCAGCCCGGCCCCTGGAAGCTTACGAATCTGGACCCGGATGGGTGCGACATCGGCGATGGCGAGAGCTGCCTTCGTCTTGCCTTCACCGCCCAGATCGGCAGCATTGCTGCACTGCGGCAAGAATTGGTGACGGCGTCAACAGTCTAGCCGCCGACCGAACGCGACATTTCTCGGCTCAACTATTCTTTAAATTAAGCCCGCTCACGTTGACCGGGCCCCGGCATCGGCTTAATTTCGCCACGCATAGCAGCGACACGCCGGGCATCGGGTCGGCGCCGTTTCTGGATCTCAGGTGGCGGCCCGTCACCAGCCTGGAGGAGTTCACCCACAATGACTGCGCCCGCCATCGCCCTTGCCGGCACCGGTGTTGCCGCCCCGCACCATGTCTACGCCAACCTGACCGCCGCCGCGCTGGTCCAGCACGCCATGTTCCGCCGCGAGGGCCGCCTCTCGGCCTCCGGCGCCTTCATGGGCGTCACCGGCGTCCACACCGGCCGTTCGGTGCAGGACAAGTTCGTCGTCGACGACGCCGAGGTGCATGACCAGGTCTGGTGGGGCAAGATCAACCGCCCGATGCCGGTGGCGAAGTTCCAGGGCCTGGCCGCGAAGGTGCGCGCCTGGCTGGGCAGCAAGGAAGTGCTGTTCACCCAGGACCTCTACGCCGGCGCCGATCCGGCGCACCGCATCAAGGTGCGGCTGGTCACCACCAATGCCTGGCACGCCCTGTTCGCGCGCAACATGTTCATCCGCCCGCACCGCAGCGAGCTGGCCGGCTTCACGCCCGACTACACCATCCTGCACGCCCCGGAGTACGAGGCGAGCCCCGAGGAAGACGGCTGCCGCACCAGCACCTGCATCGCGCTGAGCTTCGCCGCCAAGACCATCCTGATCGCCGGCACCAGCTACGCCGGCGAGGTGAAGAAGAGCATCTTCACCGTGATGAACTGGCTGATGCCGGCCGCCGGCGTGCTGCCGATGCATTGCTCCGCCAACGTCGGCAAGAACGGCGACACCGCGCTGTTCTTCGGCCTGTCCGGCACCGGCAAGACCACGCTGAGCAGCGACCCCGAGCGCAGCCTGATCGGCGATGACGAGCATGGCTGGTCCGACAAGGGCGTCTTCAACTTCGAAGGCGGCTGCTACGCCAAGGTCATCAAGCTCTCCCGCGAGGCCGAGCCGCAGATCTGGGACGCCAGCCACCGCTTCGGCGCCGTGCTGGAGAACGTGGTCGGCAACGAGCATGGCGAGCTGGACCTGGACGACGGCAGCCTGACCGAGAACACCCGCAGCTGCTACCCGCTGGAGTTCATCCCCAACACGGTCAAGGGCGGCATGGCCGGCCTGCCGAAGAACGTGGTGATGCTGACGGCCGACGCCTTCGGCGTGCTGCCGCCGATCAGCAAGCTCAGCTCGGCGCAGGCGATGTACCACTTCCTGTCCGGCTACACGGCGCGCGTCGCCGGCACCGAAAAGGGCCTGGGCAAGGAGCCGCAGGCGACCTTCTCCACCTGCTTCGGCGCGCCCTTCCTGCCGCGCAACCCGGAAGTGTACGGCAAGATGCTGGCCGAGCTGATCGACCGGCATGGCGCCCAGGTGTGGCTGGTCAACACCGGCTGGACCGGCGGCGCCTATGGCACCGGCAAGCGCATGTCCATCCAGCACACGCGCGCCCTGCTGCGCGCGGCGCTGGACGGCAGCCTGGCCCAGGTGGAGTTCGTGCAGGACCCGTTCTTCGGCCTGATGATGCCGAAGTCCCTGCCCGGCATTCCGGCCGAGGTGCTGAACCCGCGCGACAGCTGGGCCGACAAGGCGGCGTATGACGCCACCGCGAAGAAGCTCGTCGCCCTGTTCGAGGAGAACTTCCACACCTTCGCCAGCGTCGTCGGCGATGACGTGAAGGCGGCCGCGGTTCGCGCGGCGGCCTGATGTACGCGCAGCGGGTCGAAGGGACATCGGTTCTCGGCGGCCCGCTGCTGCCCTGTTCCGTGGCGCCCATCACCGGCTTCTTCCGGGATGGCTGCTGCAATACCGGCCCCGAGGACCATGGCAGCCACACGGTCTGCGTGGAGCTCACGGCCGAGTTCCTGGCGTTCAGCCGCAGCGTCGGCAACGACCTGTCCACGCCGCGGCCGGAATACGGCTTCCCCGGCCTGGCGCCCGGGGCGCGCTGGTGCCTCTGCGCGCCTCGGTGGGAGGAAGCCCGTCGCGCCGGCTGCGCGCCGCCGGTGCTGCTGGAAGCCACGCACATCGGCGCACTTGACCATTGCAGCCTGGACGACCTGCACGCCCACGCGCTGGACGACGAGGAGTAGGTTTCAGCCCGCGGTCGCTTCGGCCGCCGAGGCGAAGGCCGGGATCACGCGGTCGAAGCCGCTGACCTCGAATACCTCGCGCACCGCCGGCTGCATGGCGCAGACCGAGAAGGCGGTGCCGGCGGCCTTGGCATCCTTCGCCGCCTTCAGCAGCACGCGCAACCCGGCCGAGGACACGTAGCGCACCGCGCCGAGGTCGGCCACGACCGGGCCGCGCGCCAGCAGCGCCACCAGCCGTGCTTCCACCATCGGCGCCGTCACCGAATCCAGCCGGCCGTCCAGGGCCAGCACGGCGCTGCCGCCCACATCGTTCTCGGTCATCTGCATGGCGGCGTCTCCCGGCTCTGCTTCATTCTGCCCGCAGCGGCAGCGCCGCGCCAGCGCCGGCGCAGCCGGCTTGACCGCGCCCCTCGGCGCCCGGACAGTGCCGGCCGGAGGAAGCCCATGACCGAAGCCACGCCGAGCGCCGCGGAATTCGACGCCTACCTGGAAAGCATTCGCCGGCTGGTCGCGGAGAGGCTGATCCCGGCGGAGCCACGGCTGGACGGCCAGGAAACCCTGCCGGAGGACCTGACCCAGCTGCTGCGGGACATCGGCCTGTTCGGCATTTCCATCCCCACCCGCTACGGCGGCCTGGGCCTGACCATGGAACAGCAGGTGCGGGTGATGTTCGAGGTGACGCGTGCCTCCGGCGTCTATCGCGCCCGCTTCTCCACCACCATCGGCCTGGGCAGCCAGCCCATATTGTACAACGGCACCGAGGCGCAGCGGCAGGAATGGCTGCCCCGCATGGCCAGCGGCGAGGTCACCGCCGCCTTCTGCCTGACCGAGCCCGAGGCCGGCAGCGACGCCGGCAGCCTGCGCACCAAGGCCGAGCGCGACGGCGACCACTTCGTGCTGAACGGCACCAAGCGCTACATCACCAACGCTCGCCAGGCGCAGGTCTTCATCGTCATGGCCCGCACCGACGCGGCCAGCAAGGACGCTGCCGGCATCAGCGCCTTCATCGTCCCGGCCGGCACGCCGGGCCTCAGCTGCGGCCCGGCCGACCGCAAGATGGGCCAGGACGGCAGCGCCACCTCGGAGGTCTACTTCGACAACGTCCGCGTCCCCGCCGTCAACCTGGTCGGCGGGCGCGAGGGGGGCGGCTTCAAGACCGCCATGCGCGGCATCAACCACGCCCGCCTCCATGTCGCCGTCACCTGCGTCGGCCAGGCCCAGCGCCTGGTGGAGGAAGCGCTCGGCTACACCATGCAGCGCCGCCAGTTCGGCCAACCACTCGCCGAATTCCAGCTGGTGCAGGCCATGCTGGCCGACAGCCGCGCCGAGACGCTGGCCGGCCGCAGCATGATCCTGGAAGTCGCCCGCGCCTTCGACGCCGCCGGCGAGGCGCAGGGGCCGATCATCGCCGACATCGCCTGCTGCAAGCTGTTCTGCTCCGAGATGGTCGGCCGCGTGGCGGACCGTGCAGTGCAGATGCACGGCGGCATGGGCTACATGCGCGGCGTGGCGGTGGAGCAGTTGTTCCGCGACGTCCGCCTGCTGCGCATTTTTGAGGGTGCCAGCCAGGTGCAGCAGGTCCTCATCGCCCGCGACATGGTGCGCCATGCAAAGGCGTAGCCTGCTGGCGGCGGCGCTGGCCGCACCCGCCCTGGCGCGTGCGGCCGAATGGCCGAACGGCGCCATCCGCATCGTCTCCTGCTACACGCCCGGCGGCGCCAACGACCTGCTCGGCCGCTTCGCCGCCGATGTGCTCGGCCGCGCGCTCGGCGTGCCCTGCGTGGTGGAGAACCGCCCCGGCGCCGGTGGCAACCTGGGCATGGAAGCCGTGGCCCGCGCGGCGCCGGATGGCCAGACGCTGGTGGTGGCCGCCGGCGCCGCGGCCATCAACCAGACGCTCTACAAGAACCTCAGCTTCGACCTGCGGCGGGACTTCGCGCCGGTCACGCTGCTCGGCGCCGTGCCCAATGTGCTGGGCGTGCACCCCGCCGTGCCGGTGCAGGACACCGCGCAGTTCATCGCCTGGGCGAAGGCGCAGTCGAACGGCGTCGCCTATGCCTCGGCCGGCATCGGCACCGTGCCGCACCTCGCCATGGCGCTGCTGCTGCACGCCATCGGCGCGGAGGGCGTGCACGTGCCGTTCCGCGGCAGCGCCCCGGCGGTCACCGAGGTGATGTCCGGCCGCATCCCCGCCATCTTCGAGAACCTGCCGCCGATGGCCGCCCAGCTGCGCGCGGGCACGCTGCGTGGCCTGGCCATCTCCACCGCGCAGCGCCACCCGGACTGGCCCGACTTGCCGACCCTGGCCGAGACCATTCCCGGCTTCGAGGTCGTCGCCTGGCAATCCCTGATGGCGCCGGCCGCAACGCCGCCCGCCATCGTCGCCCGCATCGCCGCCGAGATCGCCGCCGCGGTGCGGAGCGACGCCGGCCGCGCCACGCTGGGCCGCATCGGCGCCCTGCCGCGACCGATGACGCCCGACGAGTTCCGGGCCTTCGTCGCCGCCGAGATCGACAAATGGGCCGCCGCCGTCCGGCTTTCCGGCGCGACGGTGGACTGAGTGACCGGGATATTGGAACAGACATGACCGACAGCATCCGCACCCGCGTCACCGCGGCGCTCGGCATCCGCTACCCCATCGTGCAGGGCGGCCTGGCGCGGGTCGCCACCGCCGACCTTGCCGCCGCCGTCTCCAATGCCGGCGGCCTCGGGCAGATCGCCACGGCCGGCATCGGCGCCGACCGCAGCGGCGGCCTGTGCACCCCGGCCGAGCTGCAGGCGGAGATCGCCCGTTGCCAGGCGCTGACCGACAAGCCCTTCGGCGTGAACTTCCCGATCGGCCGCAACCCGATCGAGGCGCTGCTGGACGCGGCGCTGGCGGCCGGGGTGAAGGTCATCGCGCTGACCGCCGGCAACCCGGCCCCCTATATCCCCCGCTGCAAGGCGGGCGGCGCGCAGGTGCTGGTGCTGACCGCCGGGCCGGAACTGGCGCGCAAGGCCGAGGCCGCCGGCGCCGACATGGTGGCGACCGTGGGCTATGAAGGCGGCGGCCACCTCGGCCGCGGCGACGAGACCACCATGGTCATGGTGCCGCGCACCGTGGCGGCGGTGAAGATCCCGGTGCTGGCCTCGGGCGGCATCGCCAGCGGCGCCGGCCTGCTGGCCGCGCTGGCCCTGGGCGCTGAGGGCGTGGAGATGGGCACCCGCTTCGTCGCCAGCACGGAGGCCCGCGCCCACGCCAACTACAAGAACGCGCTGGCCGCCGCGAAGCCGGAGGACACCCGCATCATCAAGCGCACGCTGGGCACGCCCGGCCGCACGCTGGACAGCGGCCATGTCCGCGCCATCCTGGCCGCCGAGGCCGAGGGCAGGCCGAAGGAGGAGATCGTGCCGATGATCCTCGGCAGCATGAACGCGCTGGGCACCGACCAGGGCGAGCTGGAGGCCAGCTTCGTCTGGGCCGGCCAATGCGTCGGCCTGATCGAGCAGGTGGAACCGGCCGACGCCATCATCGCCCGCATGGTGGCCGAGGCGCGGGAGCGCCTGGCGGCGCTGCGGGCGGCGTTCGGCTGACGCAGGCGGCGCGGAGCGGCGTCAGCCCTCCGCCACCGCGCCCTCGGCCAGCATCTGCGCGCGGAACGCTTCCGGCAGCGGCACCCGGGCACCGCTGCTGCCCTGCACCGCCACCAGCACGCTGCGGCAGGTGAAGCAGAGCCCATCCTTCCACACCGCGTATTCCTCCACCCAGCTGGTGCGGCGCAGGCTGGCGGTGCGCATGGTGACCAGCACCGGCTCGTCATAGACCAGCGGCTTCAGGTACTTCGCCTCCAGCTGCCCCAGCACCGGGCCGAAGCCGTCCGGCGCGAAGGTGCCCCCCAGCGCCAGCCAGTGCGAGCAGCGCAGGTCCTCGGCCCAGCGCAGGTAGGTGGTGTGGTTGGCGTGGCCGTACAGGTCGCACTCGCCCCACAGCACCCGGTGCTCCCGCCGCACCGCCCAGTTGCCCACAACCCCGTAGCCGTCCATCGCGCTGCCCTCCACGCGCCTTGTTAACCGCACTGGACGCCGCTGCGCCAGCCGGGGCAGGCTGGCGGCAACAACGCCGGAGGAACGCCCATGCCGACGCGCCGCCTGGTGCTGGCCGCACCCATGCTCGCGCGGCCCGGCCGTGCCCGCGCGGCGGCGTGGCCGGAGGACCGCCCGGTCGAGATCATCATCCCCTACCCGCCCAGCGGCGGCGTGGACACCATGGCCCGGGTGGTGCTTAACCACGTGGCGCCGCGCATCCCGGGTTTCCGCTACGCCGTCACCAACCGCCCCGGCGCCGGCGGGCAGATCGGCTTCGAGGCCACCTTCAACGCGGCGCCCGATGGCTACACGCTGGGCGCCGTCACCAACAACGCCATGCACGGCCACGCCATCGAACGCCATCCGCGCTACCGGCCGGAGGACTTCACCTTCATCGCCAACATCACCGACGACCCCGGCGCCTTCTTCGCCGACGCCACCTCCCCGCTGCGCACGCTGCGGGACTTCCAGGCCGCGGCAAAGGCCGCGCCGGAGGCACTCGGCGTCGGCACCTCAGGCATCGGCACCGACGACCATCTGCTGCTGATGGGCTTCGAGGACGTGGCCGGCGTGCGGCTGATCCACGTGCCCTATGCCGGCACCGCACCGCAACTGCGGGACCTGCTGGGCGGCCGCCTGCCGGTCGGCGCCTTCAACATGGGCGAGGGCATCACCCTGCTGCGGGAAGGCAAGATCCGCTGCCTGGGCCAGGCCGGGGAGGCGCGCTGGTCCGCCGCGCCCGACGTGCCGACCTTCCGCGACCAGGGCTTCGACCTGCTGGGCGGCAGCGCCCGTGGCCTGGCCGGGCCGCCGGCCATGCCGCCCGAGATCACCGCCCGCCTGGTCAACGCCTTCCGCGACGCCATGGCGGACCCCGCCTACATCGCCGAGGCGGACAAGCTCGGCCTGCCGATCCGCCCGCTGGTGGGGGAGGCGTACCGCCAGATGATGGCCGAGGACTACGCCCGGCTGCGCGCGCTGTGGCAGCGCCGGCCGTGGAAGGAAGGCTGAGCCGAAGTTCCGCTCCCCGGCCCGGGCGTTCATGCGCTACCGCCGCCGCGCCAGCCCCGGCACCACCACCGCCGGGTCCATCGCGCCGGCCATGGCCAGGTAGCCGGCCCGGTTCGGGTGCAGCCTGTCGCCCGGCCCGCCTGTCGTGCTCTCCGGAACCATCTGCGGCTGCAACTCGCCAGTCGCGGCGTCCAGCGTCGCCGCGTCGAAATCGACCACCGCGTCGAACTCGCCGCCGCCGCGTATGAAGGCATTGTAGACCTGCCGCTTCTGCTCCTGCTCGGCGAAGCCGTGCGCCGGGCTGGTGCTGTGCAGCGCCGAGACCAGCGTGGCCCCCACCAGGCGCACGCCGGGAATGGCCGCCCGCAGCCGTGCCACGCCGCTGCGCACGCCTTCGATGACGGCGGCGACCGAGGCATTGCCGTTGCGGCTGAAGTCGTTGGTCCCCTCCAGCCAGACCACGGTGGTGACGCCGGACAGCGAGATCACGTCCCGCTCCAGCCGCATCAGGGCGGAAGGCCCGCCGGGGAAGGGCTTGTCCGGTGCGTACTCCCGCGGCCCGACCACCTGGTTGCCGCCGATGCCGGCATTGACCACCGCCACCCGGTTGCCGAAGGCGGCGTGCAGCCGGCGCGCCAGCACATCCGGCCAGCGGTCATCGCCGTTCATCGTGCTGGCGGTGCCGTCCGTGATGCTGTCGCCGAAGCCGACCACCACGGGGGTGCCGACCGGCACCTGCACGTCCAACGCGTCCAGGAAGAACCAGCTGGCGGTGGAATACGGGAACCGCGCCTCCCCCTCATCGGCGCCGACCGAGCCGGCGCCGGGCGCGCTGACATAGCTGGTCTGCAGCGACTTGGCGTGCCAGGTCATCGGCCCGCTCTCGCCCACCACGTGGAAGCTGATGGCCAGCTTGCGCCCGGCCAGCAGGGCCGCGCCGGCGTCCCGCGCGAAGGGCAGCGCCACGGCGTCGCTCCACACCATGCCGCCGGGCGGGATCACCACGCCGGCCTCGCCGCCGAAGCGCAGCGGCCGCGTCGTGCCGGCCATCACCATGGCGCCGCCATGCTGCAGGCCGACGAACACCCCATCCAGTTGCAGCGGCCGGGTACCCAGCGCATTGCTGAAGCGCAGCCGCGCCTGACGGCCCCAGATGCTCGGCCGCACCACCAGGCGCAGCGTCTGGTCCACCGCGCCCTTCGCCGGGTCCGGAAAGGCGAAGCGCTGGTCCGGCTGGGCCGAGGGATTGCCCACCGGATACGGCCCCTGCACCGACGCTGCCCAAACCGTGGCCCAGCCCAACCGCGCCGCCCGCGCCGCGCCCGGCAGCAGCAGCGCCGCCGCCGGCAGCGCCACCAGGCCGCGCCGCATCACAGCCCGGCGCCTTCCAGCCGCAGGATCGCCCGCGCCATGGCCTGCGCCCGCGGCACCAGGCTGCCCACCTCCAGGTATTCCTCCGGGCTGTGGGCCTTGCCGCCCACCGGGCCGACCGCGCAGATGGTCGGCGCGCCGATCGCCGCGGTGAAGCCGCTGTCGGCGCAGCCGCCGCTGAACTCGCCCTCCACCTGCAGCCCGCTGGCCGAGGCGGCGCCCTGGTACAGCCGGAACAGCTTGTCGCTGCTCGGCGTGGCGTTCAGCGGGCGGAACTCGCCCTTCACGGTCAGCCTGGCCTTGGTGCCGGGGATGAAGCTGCGGCCGACGATCTCGTGGATGCGGCCCATCACCTCGTCGCGGTCGTCAAGCTCCACGTAGCGCAGGTCGATCTGGCCCTGTGCCCAGGGCGCCACGGTGTTCACGCTCTGCCCGCCGCTGACCAGCCCGACATTCAGCGTGATGCCGCGCTTGAGATCGGTCAGCGCGTGGATCGCAGTGATCTTCGCCGCGAGTTCGCCGATGGCGCTGATCCCCGCCTCGAAGTTGCCGCCGGAATGCGCCGCCTTGCCCTCGATATCGAAGACCGAGAACACACCGCCCTTGCGGCCGGTGACCACGTTGCCGGATGGCCGCCCCGGTTCGCTGTTGAACACCACGCGGGCCTCGCGCGCCGTCGCCTCGATCACCTCGCGGCCCTCGGGAGAACCGATTTCCTCATCCCCGGTGAACAGGCCCAACAGATCGGCCGGCGCCCCGCCGAACTTCTGGAACGCGGCCAGGATGAACATGTTCATCACCAGCCCGGCCTTCATGTCGGCCACGCCGGGGCCATAGGCGATGCCGTCCTTGATGGTGAAGGGCCGCCGCGTCGGCTCGCCCTTCGGGAACACCGTGTCGCGGTGGCCCATCAGCACGATCTTCTGCTTTTCATTGCCGCCGGACATGGCGCCGGGGCTGGCGACCCGCGCCTTCAGGCAATCGCCGTGGTTCTGCCGTGGCACCACGTCCACCGGAATGCCGTGGCCCTCGCAGAACGCCTTTATCTGTGCGCCCACCTGGTCGACGCCGGCCTTGTCGTAGCTGCCGCCATCGGTGTTCACCATGCGCTCCAACTCGGCCAGCATGGCGCCCTGCTGGGTTGCCAGCCAGGCGGTGATCTCGGATTCGGTCGTGCTCATGTTGCGCCCCTCGTGCTGGCGGCAGCCTTGCACTACCCAAGGCGGTCGAAAAGCCTACTCCACCCGCCCGATCCGCCGCACCGCCTGCACCAGCCGCGCGCTGTCCGCCTGGAAGAACCGCTCGAACGCCGCGCCGTCGCGATAGTCCAGCGTATTGCCGCCCGTCGCCAGGGCGCGCTGCACCTCGGGGTCGGCCGCCGCCGCGGCGGCACCGGCGCGCAACGCTTCCCGCACCGGCGCCGGCGTGGCGCCCGGCACGAACAGGCCGCACCAGATGTAGTATTCGCAGCCGGCAAAGCCCTTCTCCAGCAGCGTCGGCGCCTGCGGGAACTCGGCGAAACGCCGCGCGCCCCAGCAGGCCAGCACGCGCAGCCTGCCATCCTTCACATGCGCGCTGATCGGCCCCGGCCCGCTGGACAGCGCCTGCACCTGGCCGGCCAGCAGCGCGGTCAGCGCCGGGCCGCCGCCCTGGAACGGCACATGCAGCAGGTCCACGCCCGCCGCCGTGGTCAGCATCGCCATCGGCACGTGCAGGGCCGAGTAGTTGCCCGAGGAGGAATAGCTGATCGCGCCCGGACGTGCCCGGGCATCGGCCAGGAAAGCTTCCAGCGTGTGCCAAGGCGCCGCCGCCGGCACCACCAGGAAGGTCGGGTCCGCCGTGAACAGCGCCACCGGCGCCAACTGCGCCACCTCATAGGCCGGCGCGCGGCCGAACAACCGCGCCGCTTCCGGCAGCACCGCCAGCGAGGACAGCGCCATCAGCAGCGTATGGCCATCAGGCACCGAGCGGACCACGGCGGCATTGCCCAGCTCACCCGAAGCCCCGGCACGGTTGACCACCGGCACCGGCTGCTTCCAGTGCCGCTCCAGGCCGGCCGCCACCGGCCGCGCCACCACGTCGGCCTGCCCGCCGGGCGGAAAGGCGACAACCATGGAGAGCGCGTGGTCCGGAAACGCCACGCCCTGGGCCAGGGCCGGCGCGGCGGCCAGGGCACCCAGCAGCGCCCGGCGCTTCATGCCACCGGGTTCTCCAGCACGCCGATCCCCGCCACTTCCACGCGCACCACGTCGCCCGGCTTCAGGAACACCGGCGGCTTGAAGCCGATGCCAACGCCCACCGGCGTGCCGGTCGCGATCACATCGCCCGGCTCCAGCGTGATGTAGCTGCTGATGCACTCGATCAGGGTGGGGATGTCGAAGATCAGCGCCGCCACCAGCACGTCCTGGCGCTTCTCGCCGTTCACATGCGTGGTCAGCCGCAGCTTCGTCGGGTCCGGCACCTCGTCCGCGGTCAGGATCGCGGGGCCCATCGGGCAGAAGCTGTCGATGCCCTTGCCCAGCACCCATTGCCGATGCTTGTGCTGCAGCGTGCGGGCCGTCACGTCGTTGACGATGGTGTAGCCGAACACGTGGCTCAGCGCGTCCGCCTTGGCAATGCCGCGGCCGCCCTTGCCGATCACCACCGCCACCTCGCCCTCGTAGTCCGTGCTGCCGGAGCTATCGAGATGGCTGAGGATCGGCTCGCCCGGCGCGATGATGGACGTCGCCGGCTTGCTGAACACCACCGGCGCTTCCGGCACCACTTCCTTGGCGCTGGCATCGAAGCCGGAGCCGGCGAATTCGGCGGCGTGCTCGTAGTAGTTCTTGCCGACGCAGAACACGTTCTTCGGCGGCCGCGGGATCGGGGCGCAGAGCGAGGCGCCCTCCGCCACCGGCGCGGTCAACGCGGCCTTCCTGGCGTGCTCCAACGCCGCGGCGCCGCCGCTGATGAAGGCGGGCATGTTGCCGCCGGCCAGCGCCGGGTCGACCTTGGCCAGGTCAAGCACGGCCCCGTCCTCGCGCAGCGCGCCGATATGGGTGCCGATGGTGTTCGGCTTCTTGAAGGTAACCAGGCGCATGGTTCTACTCCGGCTGGGCGAGGGGAATTTCGGCGGCCACTTCCAGCGCCCGCGCGGCGCGGAACACCAGGTCGTCGCGGTACAGCGCGGCGGCCAACTGCACGGCGCGCGGCATGCCATGTTCGTCGATGCCGACGGGCACGCTGATCGCCGGCTGCCGCGTCAGGTTGAAGGCGAAGGTCCAGGGCGCCCAGTCGCGCCACAGCGCCTGCACCGGGTGCAGCGTCGGCTGGTCGGCGGCGAAGGCGGCGGTCGGCGTGCAGGCCGTCAGCATCAGGTCGTATTTCTGGTGGAAGCGCGCCGCAGCATGTGCGGCCTCGATCCGCATCGCCTCGGCGCCGAGGAAATCCACCGCGCTCATGCCGCCTTCCAGCCGCGCCACTTCCTCCAGCCCGGCATCCAGCAGCGCGCGCTTGTCAGCCGGCATGGTCTGCACCAGCCGCGCCAGCGCCACGCCCCAGACTCTCCCAAAGATCTCCCGCGTATCGGGGAACAGCGGGTCGGCTTCCTCGACGATCGCGCCCTGCTCGGCCAGCATCTGCGCCGCCCCGGCCAGCGCCGCGCGGCCATCGGCGTCCAGCGGCGGCTCGAAGCCCAGCCGCGTCACCACGCCGACGCGCAGGCCGTCGATGCCATCCTCGATGCCGTCGCGCCAGTCGCGTTTCTCGTCCGGCAGGCAGAACGGGTCGCGCAGGTCGTGCCGCGCCATGGCGCTGAACATCAGCGCATTGTCGCGCACCGTCCGCGTCATCGGTCCGGCGCAGGCCACGTTGGCAAAGGCGCCCAGCGGCCACTGCGGAATGCGCCCGAAGCTCGGCTTCAACCCCACCAGCCCGCAAAACGCCGCGGGAATCCGCACGGAACCACCGGCATCCGTGCCGATATGCAGCGGCCCGAAGCACGCCGCGCCCGCCGCGCCGGCACCGCTGCTGCTGCCGCCCACGGTCCGCTCGCGGTTCCACGGGTTGCGGGTGATGCCATGCAGCGGGCAGTCGCCGGGGGACTTCCAGCCAAACTCGGTGGTGGTGGTCTTGCCGATGATGACCGCGCCCTCGCGCTTCAGCCCCAGCACCGCCGGCGCGTCCTCGGTGGCCGGCGTCGCATCGGTGGTCTTGCTGCCGCGCCGGGTCGGAAAGCCGGCCAGGTTCAGCAGGTCCTTCACCGTGCTCGGCACGCCGTCCAGCAGCCCCATCGGCCGCCCGGCCATCCAGCGCGCCTCGCTCTCGCCGGCCGCAGCCAGCGCCTTCGGGTTCATCACCGCGAAGGCGTTCACCCAGGGGTTGAACCGCGCCACCCGCTCCAGCACCGCCTTCAACGCCTCCACCGGGGAAAGCCGGCGGCGGGCGTACAGCCCCAGCAGCGTCTCGGCGGACATCAGGGCGGGGTCGGTCGGCTCGGACATGCTGGCGCCTTCGGAACGATGCCCCGGCCAGGCCGGCGGCGGCGGCAATGCGCTGCGGTAGCGCAATCGCGCCGCCAGGGCTAGCCTCGGCGCCACAGGCGGGAGAGTGAAGATGGCAGACCCCAAGCAGCCCTGGGAATGGCCCGAGGCCTACTGGCGCACCGCGATCAACCGCGCCCGCGCCGGCCGCAGCCTGAAGCCGCACAGCTGGCCCGGCGGCGCCCGCTGCGCCGTGGCGCTGAGCTTTGATAGCGACCACGACACCACGCCGCTGCGCGACGGCGACGAAAGCCCGATGCGCATCAGCCAGGGCCAATACGGCAACCGCCAGGGCGTGCCGCGCATCCGCCGCCTGCTGGACCGGCACGGCATCCGCGCCAGCTTCTACGTGCCGGCCGTGACCGCGCTGATCTACCCCGACGAACAGCGCGCCCTGGCCGATGAAGGCCACGAGATCGGCATCCACAGCTGGATCCATGAGGCCAATACCGCCCTGCCGCCGGGCGTGGAACGAGAGCTGACGCTGCGCAGCGCCGACGTGCTGGAGCGGACCAGCGGCCGCCGCCCGGTCGGCATCCGCACCGCGTCCTGGGATTTCAGCGTCGACACCATGGGCATCATCGAGGAGATGGGCCTGCTGTACGACAGCAGCCTGATGGGCGACGACGAACCCTATGAGCTGCTGAACGCGGAGCGCCCGACCGGCGTGGTAGAGCTGCCACCCGAATGGATCCGCGACGACGCGCCCTACCTCAACTTCGTCCGCTTTTCCGGCCTGCGGCCCTACACGCCGCCCTCAGCCGTGCTGGAGATCTTCAAGGCCGAGTTCGACGGTGCTTATGCCGAGGGCGGGCTGTTCCTGCTGACCATGCACCCGCACATCATCGGCCACCGCAGCCGCATCACGCTGCTGGAAGCGCTGGTCGAGTACATCAAGGGCCATGACGGGGTCTGGTTCGGCACGCATGAGGAAGTGGCGCGGTATTGCAAGGACCAGGCCGGCTGAGGCCCTACCCCAGCGCAGCCGCCGCCTGCGCCGCGCTGGGAAAGCTCGGCACCACCTTGTCCACGCCGGTGCTCTCCAGCATCTCCGCCACCGCCGGCTGCACCGCGGCCAGCCCGAAGCGCGCCCGCTTCGCCGCCGCCTGCTTCACCGCCACCAGCAGCACCCGCAGCCCGGCCGAGGAGCAGTAGCGCAGCTTCGCCAGGTCCAGCACCAGCACGCCGTTCTCCGGCAGCGCCGCCATCACCTGCGGCTCCAGCACCGGCGCGCTGACCTGGTCCAGCCGCCCGGCCAGGTGCAGCACCACCCCACCGGGTATCGGCGACTGCGTGATTTCCATGGCCGGTCCCCCGCGCGTTGCAACCGCGGCAGATTAACCGTTCCTGAACCGCCGGCTCAAGCCGGCAGGCGCGCCTTCCAGCCCTCGCCGCCGATCATCGCCCGCAGCGCCCGCTCGCTCGGCGCCGCCGGCCTGAGGCAGGCTTCCGCCACCCGCCAGGCCACCGCGAGCATCGAGGAGATCACCGGCACGCCGCCATGGCTGGGGTGCTCGGCAATGGCCCCCAAGGTCGGCATACCCGTTCCCAGCAGCACCACGGCGTCCAGCCCCGTGGCATCCAGCCCTTCCAATGCCCGCGTCGCCTCGCGTGAGCCCAGCGCGTAGATCGGGTGGAAGGCCCCCTCCGGCAGCGGCACCCGGGCCACGCGCACCACCTCGAAGCCGCGGCTCGTCCAATACGCCACGCTGGCGGCGGTCACGTCATCCGGGTAGGGCGAGACCAGCCCCAGCCGCCGCGCGCCCAGCAGCTGCAGCGCATCCCGAACCGAGCGCGCGGCGGTGATGAACGGCACCTCCAGCCGCGCCTCCAGCGCCGCGACCAGCCGGTCCTCCGCCTCGGCGCCCACGCCATAGGAAGCCCCGGTGATGGCCAGCGCATAGGCCGTCACCGGCGCGTTGTTCACCTGCGCCAGCGTCGCATCCAGCGCCGAGATGTACTGCACCATCCGCTCGGCCACGCTGAGACCGGCATCGCCGATCAGCCGGGCGGCGATCCAGCCCAGGCCCGGCGGCAGCAGCAGCGCCGCCTCGGCCTCCACGGTGGTATTGGCCGGCGGCACCAGCAGGCCCACCAGGCCGTTGGGCGCATATTCCAGGGGGAAGGGCTGCTTCATGGCGGTGGGCTCCGTTGCGCCTCCACGGTATCACCGCTCCGCCGCTCGCGCAGCTTCCGCGCCAGGCTCGGTACCGTCGTGGTCTCGCCCAGCTCCTGCGATTCCTGGTCAACCACCACATGGTCGATGCCCAGCGCCACGCTGATCCGGTCCAGCATCTGGATCGCCTTGGTGATCTCGCGCTCGGCCAGCATGTTGACCTGCAGGTCGATGTGGCTGCGCTCCTCGGCCAGTTCCGCCGCGCGGTTCTGCCGGATCAGCACGCAGCTGGCCAGGATCACCGCCTCCATCGCCAGCAGCAGCGCCAGCAGCGCGAAGGGGTATTCGTCGAACACCGGCAGCCCCGGCACCCAGCCCAGGTTGGCCACCGCCCACAGCGCGAACCAGCCCAGGTGGAACAGGATGAAGCCGGCGCTGCCCGCGATATCGCCAACCTGCTCGGCCACCCGCTCCCGCCACGGCGGCGGCGGGCGGGCCTCCTCCTCCATCGCCAGCACCGTCTCGATATTCTCGGCCGCCTGGCGCGACGGTTGGTCCTCGTCCTGCCGATCCTCGCCCAAGCCGCGCCCTCCCGCTGCCTGGCGTCAACGCTCCAGGCCGTGAAAAGGTCAGGCTGCGGAAAGGTCAGGCGGCGCGGAACTCGGCCAGGAAGTCGCGCACCGTGCCGCGCAGCCCCTCGGCCTGGCGGGCCTGCTGCTCGGCGGCGCGCAGCACCAGCACGGCTGCCTCCCCGGTGCCCTTGGCGCCCTGGCCAACCCCGGTGATGTTGGCGCTGACCTCCCGCGTGCCGGTCGCCACATCCTGGATGCTGCGGGCAATCTCCTGCGTCGCCGCGCCCTGTTCCTCGATGGCCGCGGCGATGGCGGTGGCCACCTGGTTGATCTCGCTGATCGTCTGGGTGATGCCGCCGATGGCCTGCACCGCCTGCTGGGTGGCCGATTGCAGTTCCTGCACCTGCTGGCCGATCGTCTCGGTTGCCTTGGTGGTCTGCGCCGCCAGGTTCTTCACCTCGCTGGCCACCACCGCGAAGCCCTTGCCGGCATCGCCGGCCCGCGCCGCCTCGATCGTGGCGTTCAGCGCCAGCAGGTTGGTCTGCGCCGCCACCTGGCTGATCAGCCCGACCACGTCGCCGATCCGCTCGGCACCCGTCGCCAGCGCCTGCATGATGGCATCGGTGCGCCGGGTGCTGTCCACCGCCTGGTCGGTGGTGCGGGAGGATTGCGTCACCTGGCGGGAGATCTCGTTGATCGAGGCGGTCAGCTCCTCGGCCGCCGTCGCCACGGTCTGCACCCCGGCATTGGCCTGCTCGGCCGCGCCGGCCACGACCGTGGCCTGGGACGCGGTCTGCTCGGCCGTGCCGGTCAGTGCCGCGGCGGTTCCCTTCAGCTCGCCCGCGTCGGCCGCCATGCCGGCGACGAGGCTGCCGAACTGGGTTTCGAACCGCCCGGCCAGCTCGTCGATCCGGCGCTCGAAGCCCGCCTTGTTCTCCTCGATGTAGACCGAGATGGCGATGTCCATGTCCAGCATCACCGCCTGGTTCAGCGCGCGCATCAGCTGCGCGGTGGTGGCGGCGGCGGCGGCCGGGTGCAGCCGGCTGCGGCGCTGCGTCGCGGCCAGCGCATACAGCTCTCCCAGCACGAAGCTGTAGCCCCCGATATACCAGCGCGGCTCCAGCCCGATCCGGCTGTGCATCAGGCCGATGCGGCGGACCGAGGCGACATAGGCGTCGTCGAACCGGCCGGAGAACAGCGCCATCCAGTGGCCCTGCTGGGCCCGGCTGGCCCGGTCGATGCCCGCCTGGCCCTTGAACATTCCGGCCAGCTGCGGAAAGTCGGACAGATGCCGGTAGAACCTTCCTATAATGTCAGGCAAGTTCTTTTGCAGGGCCGGCATGAACTCGGTCAGGGCCGCTTCGCTCGCCTTGTTCCAGCCGACGAAATGGAGCCGACTGGTTATTTCATTGCTGTGGGTCACTGCCGGCGTTTCCTTGGCGAAACCTTCTCCGCACCACACGGATACTGGTCACCACCGTTGCGCCCGAGAGTTTAACCCACGGCTAAAATCACGCTTTTCGCCCGGCGTCGCCGCGCCGGGGCTCAGGCCGGCACCGCCCCGCTCCAGGGTGAGGCCAGGTCGGAAACGCCGACGACGCTGCCATCCGCGCTGCGCCGGATGATGTTCGGGCAGGCGAAGTTGATCGGGATCACGCCGTGGTCCACCTCCTCCAGCGGCCCGAGCGCGCGCAGCGCCGCCAGCACCGCCTCCGGCAGCGCCCGGTCCGCGGAGACATGCTCCGGCCCGCTGACGTCGAGGCGCGGGTGATGCGCCGCCACCTCGGGGTCCATGCCGAAATCGGCGACGAAGCTGAGCAGCTGGAACACCGCCGCCATGATCCGCCGGCCGCCGGAGGCGCCGCAGGCCAGCTCCGGCCGGCCATCGGCGTCGGTGGCGATGATCGGGCTCATGTTGGTCAACGGCCGCTTGCCCGGCGCCATCGCGTTGGGCGTGCCCGGCCGCGGGTCGAACCACATGATGCCGTTGTTCATCAGCACGCCGGATTTCGGCAGCACCACCCGGCTGCCCATCGAGGACAGCAGCGTCGTGGTCATCGCCACCATCATGCCGTCCTTGTCGCAGACGGTCAGGTGGGTGGTGCAGCTGTCGGCGCTCGGCGTCTCGGCTTCGCCGAGGCCCGCCAGCCTGTCGGCATACGCCGCCTTCATGCTGGCCGCGAGGTGCGCGTACCAGGCCGCCGAGGGCGTACCGCTGAAGTCGGCGCCTTCCATCCGGCGCATCACGTCGCGATAGGTCGGCGTCGCGGTCAGGCCGTTGCTCAGCAGCAGGGTGCGGCCGCGCCACGGCGCCCGCACCGCCGGCAGCACCCGCGCCTGGCAGGCCGCCAGGTCGGCGGCACTGACGAAGCCACCCATCTCCCGCATGTCGGCCGCCACGGCGGCGGCGATGTCGCCGCGGTAGAAATCCTGCCAACCGGCGTGCTGCAGCCGCTCCAGCGTGGCCGGCAGCGCGCCCTGGGTGAAGAAGCCGGTGATTCCCTGGTACGGCGCCACCGGCGGCAGGCCGTTCGGCAGGTAGATCCGCGCGCTCTCCGGGTACAGCCGCAGCACCGCCGCCGAGGCTGCCACCTTCAGCGTGGTGTACCAGTCCTGCGGCAGGCCACGCTGGGCCAGCGCCACCGCCGGCGCCAGCACCTCCCGCCAGGGCAGCCGGCCATGGCGCTCATGCAGCAGCGCGTAGCCGGCGACGGCGGAGGGGATCAGCGCCGACATCGGGCCGTGGACGTTGCGATCGCCCTCGACCTCAGGCCAGGGGAACAGGTCCAGCTTCATCCGCCCGGTCATCGGGTAGGCGCTGGGGTCAAGCCCGGCCGGCGCGACCGGGCCGAAGTCGAAGGTCTCGCCCGGGCTGGCGCCGCCGGCCACCTGGGCGAAGCCGATACCGCCCAGGCCGCAATTCCAGGGCTCGATCGCCGCCAGGCAGAAGGCGCTCGCCACCGCCGCATCGGCCGCGGTGCCGCCGGCCGCCAGCATGCTGGCCCCGGCCTCGGCCGCGACCTTCACCTGGGAGACGACCATCCCGCCCCGGCCGCGCGCCGCCGGCTTGGAGATGACCCAGTTCTGGGTGACATGGCGGGTGGGGGTATAGGTCATCGGCGGCGCGTCCCTGCGGTTGCCCGCATGGTCCCGCCACCCGCCGCCAGGGGCAAGCCCTCACCGCATCCACGGCGAGGAGTATCGGGCCGCCGGCCCGCCTGGCCCGCCGCGTCAGCCGCCCGGCTGGCGCCGGCGCAGGTCCAGCGCGGCCTCGAAGTCGAAGCTCATGTGCCAGTTGATATGCGTCGTCAGCAGCGCCGTGGCGCCCTTCTGGTCGCCGCGCTCCAGCGCCGCGATCAGCCCGTCATGCTCGGCCGCCGAGGCCTCCAGGCTGCGGGCGCCCTGGCCCAGGCCCCAGACCACCGCGAGCTGCCGCGCCAGGCTGTTCCACACCGCCGCCAGCGGGGCGTTGCCGGAACAGCGGCACAGCTCGCCGTGGAAGGCTTCCTCGGCCGCCACCACCGCAGCGGGGTCGCCGGTTTCCTGCGCCTGGGCGAAGGCATCGGCGAAGCGGCGCAGCCCGACGAAGCGCTCCGGCCCGCCCGGGCGGCGCAGCGCCTCCTGCACCGCCAGGCTCTCCAGCGCCAGCCGCACGCGCATCACCTCGGCGACGCTGGCGTTGGAAACCTGCATCAGCCGCATGCCCTTGTACGGCGTGCTGACCACGATGCCCTGGCTTTCCAGCAGGCGCAGCGCCTCGCGCACCGGCACCCGGGAAATCCCCAGGTCGCGCGCGATTTCCGCTTCCACCAGGCGGTCCCCCGGCAGGAAAACGCCGCGGGCAGCGGCGCCGACAATCGCTTCGGCCGCCTGCTCGACCATCGTCCGGGGCTGCACGGGCAGCAACCGTCGCGGTTCGACCAGGGTCGGTCCGACCTCGCCACCGGTAGCGAGTCGCTGACGGTGCTCACGTAGAGCCACGCTGGGGGGTCCCTTCAAGGGATGGGGGGAACATCGGCAGACTAAATTCAATCTGCTGGTTTAGAAAGCCCCATGCTCGCGAGATCGAGAGGGTGTTACCACAAGGCGACACTTCCGTGCCATCCCTGCCACCAGCGGGCGACCCAGAACGGCCGCACGGCGGCGTTGCCCGGCACCGACGGCGCCTGCCCCCTTCCCCCCCGCCGCATTGCCGCCTAGTTACGCACCCAGGCGCGGGACCCAGGCGCAGGGCCGGGCGATGACAGGGAGAGATGCAGTGCAGGACATGGTGGAGATTGCTGGCCTGAAGGTTGCCCGGCCGCTGCACGACTTCATGGCGCAGGAAGCCCTGCCCGGCACCGGGGTGGAACCCGCCGCCTTCTGGGCCAGCTACGCCGCCATCCTGGCCCAGCTCGGCCCGCGCAACGCCGCGCTGCTGGCCAAGCGCGATGACCTTCAGGCCAGGATCGACGCCTGGCACCGCGCCCACCCCGCCCGCCCGGTGGACCAGGCCGCCTATACCGCGATGCTGCGCGAGATCGGCTACCTGGTGCCGGAAGGCCCGACCTTCAGCGTCGATACCGCCAATGTCGACCCCGAGATCGCCACCATGGCCGGCCCGCAGCTGGTGGTGCCCACCAGCAACGCCCGCTACGCGCTGAACGCCGCCAACGCCCGCTGGGGCAGCCTGTACGACGCGCTCTACGGCACCGACGCCATTCCGGAGACCGACGGCGCCGAGCGCGGCCGCGGCTACAACCCGAAGCGCGGCGAGAAGGTCATCGCCTTTGCACGAGGGGTGCTGGACGACGCGGTGCCGCTGGCCGGCGCCAGCCACAAGGACGCCAAGGGCTACGCCGTGGTAGGCGGCGCCCTGGCCGTGACGCTGCTGAACGGCAGCACCGTCGGCCTGAAGGACCCCGCCCAGTTCCGCGGCTACAATGGCGAGGCTGCCGCGCCGGGCACGCTGCTGTTCGTGCACAACGGCATGCACATGGAACTGCGCGTGGACCGCGCCCACCCCATCGGCAAGACCGATGCGGCTGGGATCAGCGACCTGGTGATGGAAAGCGCGCTGACCACCATCCAGGACGCCGAGGACAGCGTCGCGGCGGTGGATGCGGAAGACAAGGTGCTGGTCTACCGCAACTGGCTGGGCCTGATGAACGGCACGCTGGAAGCCAGCTTCGAGAAGGGCGGCAGCACGCTGGTGCGCAAGCTGAACCCGGACCGCAGCTACACCAAGCCGGAAGGCACCGGCCTGCGCTGGCTGGCCGGACGCAGCCTGATGCTGATCCGCAATGTCGGCCACCACATGATGACGGACGTGGTGACGCTGAACGGGCAGGAGACGCCGGAGACCATCCTGGACGCGATGTGCACCGTTGCCATCGCCCTGCACGACATCCGCGGCAAGAAGCTGAACAGCCGCGCCGGCAGCGTCTACATCGTGAAGCCGAAGATGCACGGCCCCGAGGAAGTCGCCTGGGCCAACGACCTGTTCGCGGCGGTGGAGGATGCCTTCGGCCTTGCCCGCAACACGCTGAAGATGGGCATCATGGACGAGGAGCGCCGCACCACGGTGAACCTCGGCGAATGCATCCGCGCCGCCAAGTCGCGCGTTGCCTTCATCAACACCGGCTTCCTCGACCGCACCGGCGACGAGATCCATACCTCCATGGAAGCCGGCGCCATGATCCGCAAGAACGACATGCGCGGCACCGCCTGGATCAAGAACTACGAGGACAACAACGTCGATGTCGGCCTGGGCTGCGGCCTGCGCGGCAAGGCCCAGATCGGCAAGGGCATGTGGGCCGCGCCCGACGACATGGCCAAGATGCTGGAGCAGAAGGTCGGCCACCCCATGGCCGGCGCCAACACCGCCTGGGTGCCCAGCCCCACCGCCGCCACGCTGCACGCGCTGCACTACCACCAGGTCAACGTCAGCGCCCGCCAGGACGCATTGCAGAAGGGCGGCAAGCGCGCCAGCCTGGACGCCATCCTCACCGTCCCGCTGGCGGAGAACACCAACTGGTCCCCGGCCGATGTGCAGGCCGAGTTGGACAACAACGCCCAGGGCATCCTGGGCTACGTGGTCCGCTGGGTGGACCAGGGCGTCGGCTGCTCCAAGGTGCCGGACATCAACAATGTCGGGCTGATGGAGGACCGCGCGACGCTGCGCATCTCCGCCCAGCACATCGCCAACTGGCTGCGCCACGGCATCACCACCGAGGCGCAGGTGATGGAGACGATGAAGCGCATGGCCGCGGTGGTGGACAAGCAGAACGCCGGCGACCCGCTGTACACGCCGATGGCCCCGGGCTTCGACGGCCCCGCCTTCAAGGCCGCCTGCGACCTGGTGCTGCAGGGCACCACCCAGCCGAACGGCTATACCGAGTTCATCCTGACCGCGCGGCGTCGCGAGGCCAAGGCGCGCGCGTAGTCCACCACGCCCCCTCCCCGGCTTGGCCGGGGAGGGGTAGGCTGCCCGCCATGTCACACGCCACAACAACACGCCGCGTTCTGCTGGGCGCCCTCGCCGCGCCCGCCCTGGCCCAGGCGCAACCCGCCTGGCCCAATCGGCCGGTCAAGATCGTCGTGCCCTTCCCGCCCGGCGGCAGCAACGACACCATCGCCCGGCCGCTGGCGGAACGCCTGACCCAGCGCCTCGGCCAGCCCTTCGTCATCGAGAATCGCGGCGGCGCCGGTGGCAGCATCGGCGCCGGCACGGTGGCCCAGGCCCCGGCCGATGGCTACACGCTGATGGTCACCTCCAGCAGCTTCCCCACCACCGCCGTGCTGCAGCAGACACCGTGGGACGCCGAAGCCAGCTTCGACGCGGTCGCTCTGCTGGCCCGCGCGCCGTTCTTCTTCATGACGAACCCGGCCTTCGCCCCGCGGGACATCCCCGCGCTGGTCAAGCTGAGCCGCGAACACCCGGGCAGCGTCGACTACGGCTCTTCCGGCGCCGGCGGCATCAACCACTTCATCACCGAATACTTCTGCCTGCAGGCGGGCATCCGGATGAACCACATCCCCTACCGCGGCACCGCCCCGGCGGTGACGGACCTGATGGCCGGCAACATCAACCTGATGATCACGACGGTCGCCAGCGCCAACGCCGCCATCCGCGAAGGCCGCGTCCGCTGCATCGCCGCCACGGCGGAAGGCGGCGAGCTGCCGCCCGGCGTTACGCCCGTGACCACGGTGAAGCAGCAGGGCGTGGACTACGAGGTCGCGATCTGGTGGGGCCTGCTGACGCCGAAGGGCGTGCCGGAGCCGCTGCGCCGCACCATCCACCAGGCCTGCAACGAAGCCGTAGCCGACGCCAACCTGGCGCGCATCTACGCCGCCGAGGGCGCCAAGCCGGCCAACGCCCCCTTCGGCGAGTTCCAGCGCGTGCTGCACACCGACCTGGAACGCTGGCGCCAGGTGAAAACCGCTGCCAACATCCGCGCCGAATGACCCCGGAACGCAAACACTTCGACCCCTCGGCCATTGGCGCGCTGGACGGCGTGCGGGTGGTCGACCTCTCCCGCCTGGTCGCCGGCAACATCCTCACCAAGGTGCTGGCCGACCACGGCGCCGAGGTGGTGAAGGTGGAGCCGCCCGAGGGCGATACGCTGCGCGCCTGGCGCATCAACGGCATCTCCACGGCGTGGAAGACGCTGAGCCGCAACAAGAAGTCGGTCGCGCTGAAGCTGCGCGACCCCGAGGCCATCGCGGTGGTCAAGCAACTCGCCGCCACGGCGGCGATCTTCGTTGAGAGCTTCCGCGCCGGCGTGCTGGAACAGATGGGCCTCGGCCCCGAGGAGCTGCACGCCATCAACCCGGCGCTGGTCATCGTCCGCGTCTCCGGCTGGGGCCAGACCGGGCCGTACCGCCACAAGCCCGGCTTCGGCACGCTGATAGAGGGCTATGCCGGCTACGCCGCCACCTGCGGCTTCGAGGACCGCGAACCGGTGCTGCCGCCGATGTACATGGCGGATGGCTATGCCGGCCTCTACGGCGCTTCCGCGGCCATGATCGCGCTGCGCGTCGCCGAACGCGGCGGCCCC
>CAIMOR010000084.1 GCA_903843125.1 uncultured Rhodospirillales bacterium | reverse complement strand
GGTGATGCCCCTGGTTGCGTCCGCCGTGCTGCCGTTGATGGCGCCGATGGCGTTGCCGCTGGCGTCCAGCGTGATGCCGCCGCCCGCGGTCGCGCTCAGGCCCGAGGTGGTCAGGGCGCCGGCGGTCTGCGTGATGGCGCCGCCGGTCAGCAGCTCCAGCGTCGTCGTCCCGGCATTGAAGCTGCCGCCCAGCGTGATCGCGCCGCCCGCGGCCGTGCCGACCAGCAGCCGCGCCGCGTCCACCAGCCCGCCCGTGGTGCCGGTGACCGAGAACTGCCCGGCCGTGGTGGCGCCCAGGCTGATCGCCAGGCCCGGGCTGAACGCCTGCAGCCGCACCAGGCCGACGGTGGCATCGGCCAGCAGCACCGGCGCGCCGGGGTTGCCGAAATCCATGCTGTCGGCGGTCAGCGTGATGGTGCCGCCCGCGGCATCCGGCGCGGCGACGCGGCCGGCGGTGCGGCGCAGCTGGCTGCCGGCGCCCGTCGCGGTGATGCCAACATTGCCGAGGGTGGCGGTGACGTTGCCGCCCAGCGTCACGCTGCCGGTGCCGCCCAGCGTCACGCCGTTGCCGGCCAGGATGTCGCCGCTGGTGGTCAGGCGGCCGGCACTGGTGATGGCGACGCCGGCGGCGGTGATGCCGCCCAGCGTCAGCTCCCCGGCCGTGGCGACGGAGGAGAACACCTGCACCGCGCCATGCGCCACGCCGGCCAGCGCGGCGATGTCGTTGCCCGGCCGCAGCAGCGTGACCGCGCCCAGCGGATTGACGAAGTCGCCGAAGCCGACGCTGGGCGCCACGATCGCCCCGCCGGTCTGGTCGATGTCGCCGCCGGCGTTCAGCGCCAGGGCGGCGTGGGTGGTGATGTCGCCGGCCAGCGTCAGCCCGGCCTTGCCGCCGATGCTGTTCAGGCCGGTGGTGGCATCGGCGCTGAGCGGCCCGTTGACCGCAAGCGCCAGCGCACTGCCGAAGCCGAACACGCCGCCGGCATGAACGGCGCCCAGCGTGTCGATCCGGTTGGCGGCCAGGCCGGCCACGAAGTCGCCGCTGGTGGCGCCGGTCAGCGTCGCCACGTCGAGCGAGCCGGTGGTCTGCGCCACGCTGGCGCCGTGCAGCTCCAGCGTTGCCGCGTTGCCCTGCCCGGCGCCGCCGCGCAGCGAGAGCGTCCCCGCCAGCGTGATCGCCCCTGCCGTGGTGGCGGTGCCGTCGCTGCCGATGCGCAGCAGGCCGCCGCCGGTGCCGATCCGTGCCACCTCGGCGTCGCCCAGCACGAAGCCGCTGGCCGCGGTGCCGCCCAGCTGCATCGCCGTGCCGGTGGTGTAGGGCAGCAGGTTCACCGTGCCGGCGCCGGCCATGCCCAGGCTGGCGCCGGCGGCGATGTGCAGCGCGTCGGCCCGCAGCGTGATGCCCTGGCCGCTGCCGGCGGTCACCGCGGCGTTCAACGTCAGCGCCAGCGTATCGGCCAGCGTGATGTTGCCGGGCGTGGTCAGCCCCTTGGTGGCATCCGCCGTGCTGCCGTTGATGGCGCCGAGGCGATTGGCGCCGGCCAGCACGATATCGCCGCCGGCCGTGGCGCTCAGCCCCGTCGCCGCCAGCACGCCGGCGCTCTGCGAGATGCCATGCGCGGTGAGCAACTCCAGCGTCGTCGTCCCGGCGTCGAAGCTGCCGCCCAGCGCGATCGCGCCGCCCGCGGCGTCGCCGATCGACAGCCGCGCCGCGTTGACCAGCCCGCCGGTGGTGTTGGTGATGGAGAATCGCCCGGCCACCGCCGCGCCCAGGCTGATGTCCAGCCCGGCGCTCTCGGCCTGCAGCCGCACCAGGCCGCTGGCGGCATTGGCCAGCAGCACCGGCGTGCCGGGGTTGCCGAAATCCATGCTGTCGGCGGTCAGCGTTATCCGCTGGCCCGCCGCCGTCGCGCTCAGCGTGCCTGCGGTGCGCTGCAGCGCGCTGGCCGGCGAGAGCGCGGTGACCGCGATGCTGCCGGTCGTGGCCGTCACGTCGGCCGCCAGCGTCACGCTGCCCTGCCCGGTCAGCGCCACGTCGCCGCTCGGCGCGCTGATCGCGCTGTCCACCCGCAGCCCGGCGGCGCTGGTGGCGCTGAAGCCGGCGCCGCCATTGCCGAAGGTCAGCGTGCCGCCATTCGGGATCGGTGCCTGCAACCCGCCCTGCAGGCTCAGCGCCACGGCGCTGGAGAAGCCGACCGCGCCGTAGCCGGACAGCGCCGCACGGTCCACCACGTTGGCCAGCGTCAGCGTGGTATCGCCGGCCGCGGCGGTGCCGAGCCGCCGCGTCGTCACCAACCCGAGGCCCGACTGCGTGATATCCGCGCCCGCCACCGCCGCGGTGGGGCCCGCGCTGCGCGAGTTGTTGGCCACCAGCGTCACCAGGCTGCCGGCCTGCACCGCGCCCTGCAGCACGATGCTGCCGGCCCACAGGTTCACGCTGCCGGTATCGGCCCCGGCCCGGGTGCCGGCCTGCAGGCTGGCGCTGCTGCCGATGGTCAGCGCGTAGCGCGCGGCGATGCTGAGGCTGCCGGCCGCGCCCACCTGCACCGTGCCGGCAACGCCGAGCGTCTGGTAGTCCCGCACCAGGATGTTCGCGGCGCCGAGGTTGCCCAGCGTGTCGTAGCTGTTGCTGTTGCCGGCCAGCTGGAAGTCGCCGCTGGTCGCGCCGGTCAGCGTCGCCACGTCCAGCGTGCCGGCGCTCTGCGTCACGCTGGCGCCGCGCAGGTCCAGCGTTGCCGCCACGCTGCGCAGCGGCACGTTGCCGGCCAGCGTGATGGCGCCCGCCGTGGTGGTGGTGCCGTCGCTGCCCACGCGCAGCAGGCCGCCGCCGGTGCTGATCCGCCCGAGTTCCGTGGTGTTGAGGTAGGCACTGGCACCGCCCAGCGAGAGCGCCGTGCCGGCGGTGTTCGGCAGCACGTTCACCGTGCCGCCCGCCGGCGCCGAAACGGTGCCGTTCAGCACAATGTCGTCGGCCCGCAGCGTGACGCTGCGGCCGTTGCCGACGGTGATGGCATCGCCCAGCGTCAGCGTCGCGCTCGCGGTGGTCAGCGCGATATCGCCGGTTGCGCCGACGGCGCCCACGGCGCTGACCGTATTGGCGTGCGAATCCAGCGCGAAGCCGCCGTTGGTGGCGCTGCCGCTCACCCGCACCACGTCCAGCCGGGACCCTGCGGCCTGCGCCACGCTGGCGCCGTTCAGCGCCAGCACCGTCGCCGCGCCGCCGCGCAGGCCAAGGTCCGCCGCCAGCGAAATGCCGCCGCTGCCATTGGCCTGCAGCACCAGCGTCGTCGTCGCCACCTGGGCCGCCAGTTGCGCGGGGTTCAGCACCAGCCCGCTGCCGCTGGCGCCCACGGTGATGCCGGTATCCGTGCTCAGCGGTTGCAGCACCACGGTGCCGGCTGCGCCCGGCGCCAGCACCGGCGCGGCCAGCGCCAGCGCATCGGCGCGCAGCGTCACGCCCAGGCCGCTGCCGGCCGAGACCTGGTTGGCCACGGTCAGCAGCGCCGCCGCGCTCGTCACCGCCAGGTTGCCGCCGGCGGCGATGCCGACCAGCCTGTCGACCAGGTTGCCGCCGCGCGAGGCGAGGAAATCACCGCTGGTGGCACCGCCCAGCGCCGCGACATCCAGCAGCCCGCCGGACTGCGTCACGCTGGCGCCATACAATTGCAGCGTGCCGGCATCGCCATGGCCGCTGCCGCGCAGCCGCACGTCGCCGGCCAGCGTGATGGCGCCGGCCGTGGTGGTGGTGCCGTCGCCCCCCAGCCGCAGCACGCCGCCGCCGGTCGCGACCTGGTCCAGCGCGGCGCTGGGCAGGTAGAGCCCCGCCGGCGCGCTGCTGTCGCCCAGCGTCATCGCGCGGCCGCTGCTCAGCGGCAGCAGGGTGACGCTGCCGCCGGCCGGCGCCGAAAGCGCGGCCGAGAGCGTCAATGCATCGGCCTGCAAGGTCAGCGCACGGCCATTGCCCACGCTGGTTGCGCCGGTCACCGTCAGCGCCGCGGCGTCGCGCAGCAGCAGGTCCTGCCCGGCGCCGAAGCCGGCCAGCGTGTCCACCCGGTTGGTGGTGCTGCCCAGGCCGACGCCGCCGCCGGCGCTGCCGGTCAGCGTCGCCACGTCCAGCGTGCCGCCACTCTGAGCCACGCTGGCGCCGCGCAGGTCCAGCGTTGCCGCCACGCTGCGCAGGGCAGCATTGCCGGCCAGCGTGATGGCGCCCGCCGTGGTGGTGGTGCCGTCGCTGCCGACGCGCAGCAGGCCGCCGCCGGTGTCGATGCGGGCAAGCTCGGCGGTGCCAAGGTAGCCGCTGGCACCGCCGAGCGAGAGCGCCGTGCCCGCGGTCTGCGGCAGCAGGTTCACCGTGCCGGCTCCGGCCACCTGCAGCGCACCGGTCAGCGCGATATCGTCGGCGCGCAGCGTGATGCTGCGCCCGCTGCCGGCGCTCAAGGTGCCGTCCAGCGTCAGCACTGCGGCGGTGCTGCGCAGCGACAGGTCCTGCGCCGCGGTGACCGTGCCGGCCGCGTCCACCGCGTTGCCCGCATTGTCCAGGCGGAAGCTGCCGGCGGTTGCCGCGCCGGTCACGCGGTCCACGCTCAGGCTGGTGGCGCTGGCCTGCGTCACGCTGCTGCCCTGCAGGTCCAGCGTGCGTGCCCCGCTGGAGCTGCGCAGGTTGGCATCGGCCGCCAGCAGCACGGCGCCGCTGCCGGTGGCCTGCAACGAGATCGCCGTCGTCGCCAGCGCCGCCACCTGTGCCACGTCCAGCAGCAATGCGCCGTTGCCGCTGGCGCTGCCGCCCAGCTGCACGCCGGTATCGGCCGCCAGCGGCTGCAGCGTGACCACGGTGCCAAGGACCGTGCCGGCCAGGTCCATGCTGTTGGCGGTCAGCGTTAATGTGCCGCCGATGGAGCCGAGCTTGGCCCCGCTGCCCACGGTTATCGAGGGCGCCGTGAGCGAGGCGGCGCCGAAGCTGCCGAAGGCCGACACCAGGCTGGCCGACTGGCTGTCGAGGATGGTGCCGGTGGTGGGCGTCGCCGCGCTGACCGAGACCCCCACCGCGCTGCGGTACTGCAGGGCGCCGTACACGAGGCCGCTCAGCCGGCTGGCCTGGTTCAGCGCCGTCAGCGTGGCATCGCCACCCGCCTCCAGCAGCAGCATCGGCGTGTGGACGATGCCGCCGCTGCCCTGGGTGAGATTGGCGGCCACCGTGCTGCTGCCGACCAGCAGCAGGACCCCGCTGGTGCCGCTGACCGGGCCGTTCAGCACCAGGCCGCCGCTGGTGGTGCCGCTCCACAACACCACCAGCCCGGCGGCGGCGGAACCGGTGCTGCCGATGGTCAGGTTGGCCGGGGTGACAACGCTGACGTTGCTGCCGGTCACGGCGCCGCCGACCGTCAGCGCCCCGTCCTGCTGGAAGCTGAAGTTGGTGCCGGCCGAGGAGGCCAGCATGGTGGTGAAGCCGCCGCCGGTGCCGGCGCTGAGGTTGACCGCGCCGCCGGCATTGGCGGCGATGCTGGCCCCGCTCAGGACGCCGCTGGCGCCGATATCGCCCGCGGCATGCAGGTCCAGCGTGCCGGTCCCGGCCGCGATCGTGCCGGCCAGGGCCAGGCTGCCGCCAGAGGTGCCCGTCGCCGTCAGCGTCACCCCAACGGCCCCGCTCAAACTCGCAGCCGTCACCGTCACCTCACCCGCAAACTTGGACGGGGTTGCCGTGTAGATCACGAATGCACCTGTCCCGCCCGTCACCGACAGGTTCACCACTCCACCGGCCGAAAGC
>CAIMOR010000083.1 GCA_903843125.1 uncultured Rhodospirillales bacterium | reverse complement strand
TCACACGGGCCCGGCCGGGCGGGAGCGCCCCGCGCCGGGATCCGCGGGGGGGGGCGCATGCTGCCGCCCAGTATCGCCAATGCCACGCGCGGCGGCCGCAGATCCGGCCGCCCCGCGGCCGCGGCGGTTCGGTGGCGGCGAAACCGAAGCGCGCCGGCGCCGCGGCCGGCCCGCCGCCAACCACCCGGGCCACCCGCACGCCGTGCTGCGCCTCAAGCTCCGCCACCAGCGGCGCCACCCAGCGCTCCGGCGTCACCGCCAGGTCCAGCGTCAGCCGCCCGCCGGCGGCATCGCGCGCCACCACCGCCACGTCGAAGCGCACCGCCTCGGCCGCAAAGGGGGTCTGCCGGTCCAGGTCCAGCGCCAGGCTGCGGCGCAGGTCGGCGGCCGGCAGCAGCGGCCAGTCCAGCCGCTTCACCAGCAGCGCCGCGTGCGGCAGTACCAGCCAGGCCGGCAGCCCCGGCGTCGGCCGCGCCAGCGCCTGCAGCCGGCCGTGCTCCAGGCGATCGAAGCGGAAGCCCTCGGCCGTCGGCGCGGCCAGCAGCACCGGTGGCGCCGCGACGAGGCGCCGCTGCAGCCCGGCCGGCAGCAGCCCGGCCAGCTCGGCCCCCCACCAGCGCCACAGCGCCGCCACCCGGTCCAGCCCGGCGCCAAGCCCCGGCGATCCAGCCATCCCACTCATCAGCGCCCCTCGCAGCGGAGTTCGTTGGTCGCTGGCACGCAGTCGGCATCGGTATCGATGATCGGCGCCACCAGCAGCTCCGGCCAGGCCCGCGGGTCACCCGCCGGAAACGCCAGCCGAACCCGCACCAGCCGGGGCTGGTGCCCCTGGTTGCGCCAGGCCGGATGCCAGCGCGGCTGGTCGTCGCCGTCCAACACGCCGAAATAGCCCAGGTCCATGGCCGCGACGCCGCCGAGCAGTACCGCCCGTTGCGGCACCGCGGTCAGCCGCCGGACCGTTTCCGGCAGCCAGGTCATTTCCAGCTCGCCGTTGCGGGCCAGGCCCAAGCTGATGCGGCTGCGGATGCCCTGGCCCAGCAGGGCCGGCGGCGGGGCGATGAACTGCAGGCCGGCCGGGGCGCCCTGGAACGCCACCAGCCCGTTGCTGCTCGCGGGCCACGCCATGCGCAGCTGCCGCCGCAGCAGGGCCTGCGCGGCTTCCACCGCCTCCAGCCGAGCGCCGCCGCGGCTGCTGGCGCCTTCCCAGACGCGCCGACCCAGCGTGAAGCCTTCGTGCAGCACGCCGAACAACAGCCCGGTCAGCGTCAGCGCCACCAGCAGCTCCAGCAGCGCCAAGCCGGCTTCGCGCGAAGGTTCAACGCTCGGCATTGCGGTCCCCCGGCGCAATCCGCAGCGTCTGCAGCCGGGCGAGCGGCTCGCCCACCGCGCCAGCAGGACCCAGCGCCCAGACCGCCACCTGCACCCGCCGCAGCGGCGGGCTGCCGTCATCGGCCGTGCTCACTTCGGCCTGCCAGGCCAGCGCCGGCCCCAGCCCTTGCAGGCGCCACCCCGGGCTGAGCGGCCCGGCCAACGCCGCGTCCATCGCCGACTGCGCCTGCAGCCAGGCCATGCGGCTGCGCGCGGCGCGGTCGGCCTGGCCATCGGCATCGCTGAACACGCCCAGCAGCGCGCCGATGCTGCCGGCGCCGAGCAGCAGCGCGACCACCACCTCCAGCAGCGTGAAGCCGCGCGCCCCCATGCTAGCGCACCCGTCCGAGCACGATCGCGCCGGTCATCGGCGCCACCGCGACCAGGGCGGCCTCGCGCGGGCCGGTCAGCACCACCTCGCCACCGCTGGCCGAGCCATCCGGCAGGAAGTCCAGCCGCAGCGGCCCCGCGGCCAGCGGCCCCGCGGTGAAGCGCAGCGCAATTCCGTCCGGCAGCGCCACCGGCGCGCCGCCGCCGGCCAGCCGGTAGCCGCGCCCCTCGGGGTCCAGCAGCACCGAGACCGACACCCCGCTCAGCAGCGCCGCCCCGCGCGCCGCGCGCAGGTCCGCCGCCAGCGCGCGGGCGCTGCCGTGCAGCCGCAGCGCGTCCGACGCGGTGGCGAAGACCGGCACCGCCAGGCCGCCGAGCAGCCCGGTCACCACGAGCACCGCCATCAATTCCAGCAGCGTGAAGCCGGCCTCGCCAGCCCTGGCGCTACTGCCAGCTGCCGACATCCTGCGCCTCACCCGTTCCCCCTTCCGCCCGGTCCGAGCCCAGGCTGAACACGTCCACCGCCCCGTTCCGCCCGGGCGAGCGGTAGCCATAGGGATTGCCCCAGGGGTCCTGCAGCCCGTTGCGCCGGCTCAGGTAGGGGCCGTTCCAGTTGGTCACCGTGGCCGGGCGTTCCACCAGCGCCCGCAGGCCCTCCTGCTCGGTCGGGAAGCGGCCGGCATCCAGCCGGTACAGGTCCAGGCTGGACATCAGCGCCTGGATCTGCACCCGGGCCGTCTGGCTGCGGGAGGTGCCGAGGTAGCGCATCACCTGCGGCACCGCGATGGCGCCGAGCAGCCCGAGGATGGTCAGCACCACCAGCAGCTCCAGCAGCGTGAAGCCGGCCTGCCGGCGCGCCAGCGGGAGGGGCGATGAGGAGCGGCGGCCCGAGACGGGCAGGCGGAGCAAGCTGAGCATGGGTCAGGCGGCCAGTTCGTTGAGGCTGAGCATCGCGGTCAGGATGGCGCCGACGATGACGGCGACCACCAGGCCCAGCACGATGGTGATGACGGGAACCAGCAGCGCCATCAGCCGCTGGGTGGATTTCTGGATGTCGCGGTCCAGCGTATCGGCCAGCCGGCCCAGCATGTCGCCGAGCCGCCCGGTCTCCTCGCCGGTGCGCAGGAAGGTCACCGCGATGGGCGGCAGCAGGCCGGTGGCCTCCAGCGGCCGCGCCAAGCCCTGGCCCTGCTTCAGCTGGCTGGCCACGCCGGTCACCGCCGCCGCCATCACCTGGTTGCGGAAGGTGCGGGTGGCGATCGTCAGGCCCTCGGTCAACGGCACGCCGCTGTCCATCAGGGAGCCGAGGGTGCGGGCGAAGCGGGCCGTCTCCACCTTGGCCAGCAGCCCGCCCAGCAGCGGCGCCCGCAGCAGCCGGCGGTCCAGCCACAGCCGGCCGCGCGGCGTGCCGGCCACCTGGCGCAGCCCCAGCACCGTGGCCAGCGCCAGCAGGGCCAGCAGCGCGCCCTCGTCGCGCAGCAGCCGGCTGGCGGCCAGCACCAGCCGTGTCGCCAGCGGCAGCGCAACCCGGCCATCCTCGAAGAAGGCCTCGAACTGCGGCACCACCACGCCGAGCAAAATCGTCACCGACCCCGCCGCCGCCACCACCAGCAGCACCGGATACACCAGCGCGGCGCGCAGCTGCTCCTGCAACTGGTCGGCCCGCTGCAGCATGCCGGCCAGCCGCGCCAACGCGGCCTGCAGCGCCCCGGCGGCCTCACCGGCCTCCACCAGCGCCACCGCGATGGGCGGGAACACCTTGGGGAAATCCGGCAGCGCCTGGCCGAGCGGCGTGCCCGCCCTGACCTTGTCCAGCACCTTTTCCAACACCGGGCGCAGCGCCTTGTGCTCGGCCTCCACCATCAACGAGGCCAGGGCGCGGTCGAGCGGCATGCCGGCGTCCAGCAGCACCGCCAGTTCCTCCACCAGTGTCGTCAGGCCCTTGCCATCCGGCCCGCCGCCCAGCTTCAGGTCGCGCTGCCACCAGGGCTTGGTCGCGGCATCGCCGGGTACGGCTTCCACCGGCACCAGCCCCATGGCCTGCAACCGGTCCAGCGCCTGGCGGCGGTCGTCGCCTTCCACCACGCCGCTGGCCAGCGCGCCATCCGGGCCAACCGCGCGATATCTGAAGCTGGCCATCGGCTCAGCTGTCCCGGGTGACGCGCAGGACCTCGTCCGGCGTGGTGACGCCCGCCAGCGCCTTGCGCATGCCGTCCTCGTACATGCTGCGCATGCCGGCGGCGACCGCGGCCGCGTTGATCGCCCGCGCCTCGGCGCGCGCCAGCACCAGCCGGGCGATCTCCTCGCTCATCGGCAGCAATTCCAATATGGCGCTGCGGCCGCGATAGCCGCCACTGCATTGCGCGCAGCCCACCGCCTCATAGACCACCGCCTCGCGCCCGCAGGCTTCGGCAATGCGCCGCAGGTCCAGCGCCTCGGCGGCCTCCGCGGCCAACCGCTGCGGCCGGCGGCAATGCGGGCACAGCCGCCGCACCAGGCGCTGGCCGACCACGGCATTCAGCGTCGAGGTCAGCAGGAAGGGTTCCACCCCCATGTCCAGCAGCCGCGTCACCGCGCTGGCGGCGTCGTTCGTGTGCAGGGTCGAGAGGATCATGTGCCCGGTCAGCGCCGCCTGCACCGCGATCTGCGCGGTCTCCAGGTCGCGGATCTCGCCGACCATCATGATGTCGGGGTCCTGGCGCAGGAAGCTGCGCAGCGCGGCACCGAAGGTCAGGCCGATCTGCGGCTTGATCTGGGTCTGGTTGATGCCCTGCAGCTGGTACTCGATCGGGTCCTCGACCGTCAGGATCTTCCGCTCCGCGCTGTTGAGCGCGACGAGGGAAGTATAGAGCGTGGTGGTCTTGCCGCTGCCGGTCGGCCCGGTGACCAGCATGATCCCGTGCGGCCGGTGCAGCACCGCCAGGTACTCCGGCATCACCTCGGCATCGAAGCCCAGCGCGTCGAATTCCAGCACCAGGCTGCCGCGGTCCAGGATGCGCAGCACCACGCTTTCGCCGTATATGACCGGCGTGGTGGACACGCGGAAGTCCACGTCCTTGCCGCGTACCGCGAAGCGCAGCCGGCCATCCTGCGCCAGCCGGCGCTCGGCGATGTCGAGCTTCGACATGATCTTGATGCGCGACACGATGGCGGTGCGCAGCGCCGCCGGCGGTGGCTCCACCTCATGCAGCACGCCGTCCACGCGCACCCGCACGCGCAGCTGGTCCTCGGTGGGTTCCAGGTGGATGTCGGAGGCGCGCTGCTCGACCGCCTGGGCGATCAGCGCATTGACGATCCGCACCACCGGCGCGTCCGAAGCCGCATCGGCCAGGCGCTCGGCATCGGCCTCCGCGATGCCGCCGGACGCGGCAGCCTCGGTCGGCTCGGCGCGATACAGCCGGTCGAGCGCCGCCTCGATATCGCCGCCGGTGGCCACCATTGGCTCCGGCGCCAACCCGGTGGCGAAGGCGACCGCCTGTATCGGCCAGGGGTCCAGCGGGTCGGCCAGGGCCAGCCGCAGCGAGCCTGCCGCGACGCCCAGCGGCAGCACGCGATGATGCCGCAGGAAGCGTGGTGAAAGCTGGTCCGGCAGCACCGATTCGCGCGGCATGTCGGCGGGTTGCAGCAGTGGCAGGCCGGCGTGGTCGGCCAGCGCCTCGGCCAGCGCGCGTTCGGTCACCAGGCCCAGGCGGGTGAGGATGCGGTCCAACCGGTCGTGGCCGTCCTGTTGTAACCGTTGTGCCCGTTCCAGGGCCTCCGGCGCCAGGCAGCGGCGGCCAACCAGGATTTCGCCAAGCTGGGCAGACATGGCCTGATTTCCGCGGGATTGCGACATGGCGGCAGCTTGTACACGCCGCCTCACGGCAAGGAAAGACCGCTGATAAGCCATGAAAACCCGACATAAAAATGCATTATTTCAGAAACATAAATGACTTATTTTAAATCATCACAATTCACGCCATTGCCCACTTCGGTACATTTGGTTATTTTCACGAGTTAATTGTACTGTCTTTCATCAATAATACGACCAAACAAATTGAATACCGTTTTGGCCGTAAAATTAGCTTAAGAATTCCTTCATTTGTGAATTGGCGACGGCATGGATACTAGGCCATGCCCGCTTTTTATTTTGGTTTGCGCGGTCTTGCGGCCCTCGGGCTGTTCACCAGCGGACCCGTCACGCAAGTGGCGCGGAAAGTAAGGGCGCAGGGGACTTTTCCCCAAGAACAGCTATCAGGAGACAACAGCATGATCGCCCTTCGTACCGGCCTGATCGCCGCGGTGGCGGTGGTCGTTGCCGGCGCCGCCCAGGCGCAGAGCAACACCACCAACACGTCTGGCGCCGCCATTCAGTTGAACGCCGGTGGCGCCAGCCTGCCGGCCCCGACCTATCGCAGCCTGATGAACTGCTACGGTCTGCCGACCGATGGCACCACCACGCTGCCGACCGGCTGCACCGCCCGCGTGCGCACCGACGTCAGCATCAACTACGACTCCGTCGGTTCGGGCGGCGGTCAGCGCGCGTTCTTCACCCACTCGCGCGGCCAGCTCGGCAGCGACCAGCCCGCCGGCCCGATGGCGTTCGGCGCCAGCGACGCGGCGCTCTCCGCGGCGCAGATCGCGATCTACAACACCACCACCAACACCACCGCCGGTGCCAGCCCGCTCGCCAGCGGCCAGGTCATCGTCGCTCCGGGCGTGACCCCCTCGGGCGCGACCCAGTTCGCCAACCCGAACGCCTCCTACGGCCCGATGATCGAGCTGCCCGCCATGGGCGTGCCCGTCACCATCGCCTACCCGGCGGCCTACAAGCAGATCCGCAATGCCCACAACGGCAGCGTGATCAGCTACGCCTTCAACGTGCAGAACAAGCGCAGCGGCGGCGGTCTCCGCCTCGATGCGGCCACCTACTGCAAGATCTTCAGCGGCCAGATCACCGACTGGAACGACCCGGCGATCACCGCGCTGAACGTCAACCCCATCACGGGCGTGGCCGTCTCCCTGCGCGCCTCGAACGACCCGACCCCGGAAGCGACCTGGTCGCTGCCGATCAGCGTCGTCGTGCGTGACGACAACAGCGGCACCACCGCGCTGTTCACCCGCCACCTGCGCGCCGCCTGCGCCCAGTTCGCCACCACGACCGTGCTGGCCAGCGCCACCGCCGGCAACCTGTCGGCCGGCTTCAGCCAGGCCTTCCCGGGCATGGCCACCGCCAGCAGCGGCACCACCGGCACCTGCACCACCTCCAGCAACACCATCTTCGGTGGCAGCTGGATGCGCGGCCGCGGCAGCGAAGGCGTCTCCAAGTGCCTCGGCGGCAACGGCACCGCCCTGGTTTCCGACCCGACCCGCAAGGTTGCCGAGACCGTCACCAACGGCGCCATCGGCTACCTGTCGCCCGACTTCGTGATGCCCTACGTCACGGTCGCCAACCCGGCCTACGCCATCTACAACGTCCAGACCGCCAACCTGCAGAACCAGGCCGGCAACTGGATCGCCCCGACCCCGTCCTCGGCTCAGCTCTCGCTCGGCGCCCTGCTGCCGCCGAGCGGCAGCGCTGCCCAGGCGAGCCCGTTCAACTGGGTTGCTGACCCGTCGGGCGCCGTCGCCGGCACCGCTGGCCTGATCCCGGCCAGCATCACCGGCGGTTACCCGATCGTCGGCACCACCAACATGCTGGTCTACACCTGCTACGCCACCGACAGCGTTCGCTCCGCCCTGCAGACCAAGCAGGCCACCGGCGCGACGGAAGGCTACCTGAACTGGTTCTACCGCGCGCCGTCCTCGGTGACCGCGATCGTCAAGGCTGGCGGCTTCGCCACCCTGCCGTCCGCCACCCGCACGGCCATTCAGACCACCTTCCTGAACGGCGGCATCAGCCCGCTGCGCGTCCGCACCGGCCCGGTCGCCGGCCTCTGCAGCACCGGCGCGTAAGCGCTGAGCCAACCGTGCCGGGGCCCGACGGGTCCCGGCACCACGGAACGGCCGCTCCCTCGGGGGCGGCCGCTTTGCGTTTAAGCCGGCGCCGAGGCCGACGCACCGCAACACAGGTGCCACCAAACATTAACGCGCCACGCGATGCGCCGCCTCGCCGAACGTGGCATTCACGGCCGCGTGAACATCAGTCCTTCCTCTTCAACTTCGGCGTGGTGGCGGCGCGGCACGAAGGCTGGCCGAGCAGCGTGGCTGGCTTGCTGCGCGCTGGCCACCGGCCTGTCGCTGCCGGCCATGGCGCAGCAGGGGCCGCGCTTCCCGGTGCTGGAGATTCGCGTCCTCGGCAACACCGTGCTGTCGCCGATAGCAGTTGAGGAAGCCGTGCTGCCCCACCTCGGCGTCGGCCGCACCGCCGCCGATGTCGAGAAGGCCCGCGAGGCGCTGGAGGAAGCCTACAGCCGCGCCGGTTATCCAACCGTCTCGGTGGAGCTGCCGCAGCAGCGCGTCAACGCCGGCATCATCACGCTGCGCGTCGTGGAACGCCCGGTCGGCCGGCTGCGCGTGGTCAACGCCGAATGGTATTCGCCGCGCGCGGTGCGCGATGGCGCGCCCTCGCTGGCCGAGGGCCGCGTCCCGCACATGCCGGCGGTGCAGCGAGACATCGTCGCGCTCAACCGCCAGGCCGACCGCCGGGTGATCCCTGAATTGGTGCCGGGCAGCGAGCCGGGCACGGTGGACGTGAACCTGCGCGTCGAGGATCGCATTCCGCTGCACGCCAATGTGGAGCTGAACAATCGCCAGGTCCGCAACACCTCGGACCTGCGCACCAGCGCCACCGTGCGCTACGAAAACCTGTGGCAGCGCGGCGACAGCGTCAGCGCCGGCTTCCAGACCGCGCCGCAGCGCACCAGCGACGCCATGGTGCTGCTCGGCTCCTACCTTTGGCGCGTGCCGGGCAGCGCCGTCTCGGTGCTGACCAGCTTCACCCATTCGGACAGCAGCCTGGCCTCCTTCGGCGGCAGCGTCATCGGCCGCGGCACCACGCTCGGCCTGCGCGGCATCGTGCCGCTGGGCGGCGGCGGCAACGGCTTCAGCCACACCTTCGTCGCCGGCATCGACCGCAAGGCATACCGCGAGGGCCTGCCCGGCCAGACGCTCGGCGCCGACCGCACCGAAATCCCGATCACCTACTACCCGATTAGCGCGGCCTACCAGGCCAGCTGGATCGGCGAGCAGGCCGATACCGAACTCGGCTTCACCGGCACCTTCGGCGTGCGCGGCCTCGGCTCCAGCGATGCGGTGTTCGAACGCAAGCGCGCGGACGCCTCGTCCTCCTTCATCGTGCTGCGCGCCGACATGACGCGCACGCAGCGACTGCCGAACGACTGGCAGCTCTGGGGCCGCGCCAGTGGCCAGTTCACCCGGGACCCGCTGGTCGCCAACGAACAGTTCGCCCTCGGTGGGCTCGACAGCGTGCGGGGCTACTACGAGGTCGCGGCGCTGGCCGATGGCGGCGCCGCGGTGCAGACCGAGCTGCGCACGCCCTCGGTTGCCGGCCAACTCGGCAAGCCGGTGAACGAGATGCGGCTGCTCGGCTTCGTCGATGGCGGCTATGCCGCGCTGAACCGGTCGCTGCCGCAGCAGACCCGCAGCTACACCCTCGGCTCGGCCGGCCTCGGCGCCCGCGCCAAGCTCTACGACCACCTGAACGCCGCGGTGGACGGCGCCGCCGTGATGACCGACGGGCCGGGCAGCCGCGCCGGAAGCGTGCGGCTGCTGTTCCGCCTCTGGGGAGACTTCTGACGCATGCGCATCGCTCTGTCGCGGCTCGTTCGGGCCGCCCTGCTGCTCGCCCTCTTCGCCGTCGCACTGCCTGGCTCGGCGCAGGCCTGGTGGGATGACCACTGGTCCTACCGCATGCGCGTCGTCGCCGGCGGCGCCGAGGAAGGCCGCCCGGCCGCGGAGGCGCAGGCGGTTGGCCGCACCCGCGTGCTGGTCCGGCTGCATCAGGGCGTGTTCAACTTCAACGCCGCGAAGGAGGACGGCTCGGACCTGCGCTTCGTCGCCGATGACGACCGCACGCCGCTGCGCTTCCAGCTGGAACGCTACGACAGCCTGATGGACCAGGTCGCGCTGGTCTGGGTGGACGTGCCCACGCTGACCGTGGGCGGCACCGGCACTGCCTTCTACATCTACTGGGGCAACCGCAACGCCGCCCCGGCCGCCGACGCCCGCGCCACCTTCGATGCCGAGACGGTGCTGGCCTACAACTTCGGCGAGGAGGGCGTCACCCCGCGCGATTCCACCGCCAACGGGGTCAACGCCGAAAGCACCGCGCGGCGCGACGACGGGCTGGTCGGCTTCGGCCAGCGCTTCGACGGCAGCACCTCGGTCCGCATCCCCACCTCGCCGGCGCTGGCCTGGCCCGCCGGCGGCCCGCTGACCATCTCGCTGTGGTTCCGCGCCGAGGGTGCGATGGGCGGCGTGCTGTACCAGGCCAAGGACGGCACCAACGCCATCACCCTCGGCCTCGATGCCGGCGTGCCCTACCTGGAGGTCACCACCGCCGAAGGCACCCAGCGCACCGAACCCGGCGCGGCGGTGCCGGCGGAAGCCTGGCGGCACATCGCCATGGTCGCCTCCGGCAGCACCATGTCGTTGTACGTTGACGCGGAACTGCGCGGCACGCTGCCGGTGCAGCTCCCGGCCATGGATGGCGCGGCGACGGTCGGCGACTACGTCGACGGTGCCGAGGACGCCACCACCGACGGCTTCGTCGGCCTGATGGACATCCTGCGCATCAGCAAGGCCGCTCGTCCGCCGGTCAGCTTCTCGGTGGCGCTGCGCGGCGAAGGCCCGCGCGCCGACCTGCTGCGCTTCGACGTCGCCGAGGAGGCCTCCGCCTTCGGTACCGGCTACATCGGCATCATCGCCCGCAACCTCACGGTCGACGCCTGGGTGGTCATCGGCATCCTGGGCTTCATCGCGCCGATCACCTGGCTGCTGTTCATCGCCAAGGTGCTGTTCCTGAACAAGCTGCAGGGCGCCAACAAGCGCTTCCGCAACGCCTGGCGGCAGTCGCTCGCCACCGCGGGCGCGGCCGGCTTCGCCGGCGTCACCGACCTCGGCACGCCGCAGGCGGCGCAGCACTTCCGCAACTCCTCGCTGTTCCGCAGCTACCGCGTCGCGGTCGATGAACTGCTCAGCCGCGGTGGCATCCAACGCGCCGGCAACCTCTCGCGCGCCTCGCTCGAAGCCATCCGTGCCGCGGTCGACAGCCAGCTCTCGGCCGAAGGCATCCGGCTCTCCTCGGGCGTCGTCATCCTCACCATCGCCATCGCCGGCGGGCCCTTCATCGGTCTGCTCGGCACCGTGGTCGGCGTCATGATCACCTTCGCCGCCATCGCCGCCGCGGGCGATGTCAACGTCAACGCCATCGCCCCGGGCATCGCCGCCGCGCTGGCCGCCACGGTCGCCGGCCTGGCGGTCGCGATCCCCGCGCTGTTCGGCTACAACTACCTCATCGGCCGCATGAAGGACGTGAACGCGGACACCCGCACCTTCGCCGACGAGCTGATCACCCGCATCGGCGAGGGCGCAACCGGCCACACGCCGGTTGGCCAGAACGGCCATGCGCTGGCGCAGGCGGCCCAGTAGATGTCGAAGGTCCAGGACGAAGACAAGCCGTACGACGACATCAACATCACCCCGATGTTGGACCTCGCCTACGTGCTGATGGTGATCTTCATCATCATGACCACCGCTTCGGTGCAGGGCATGAAGGTGGACCTGCCGCGCGCCAGCGCCGCCGCCAGCCTGGCGGCGTCCCGGACCAAGGTGGTCAGCGTCAGCGCCAACGGCATCATCTCGCTGGACGCGGTCCCGCTCTCCCTGGCCGAGCTGGAACAGCGGCTGCGCGACCTGCGGGCCACCCAGGCGGACCTGCCCGTGGTGCTGCGCGGCGACCGCGCGGTGCAATACGAAAAGGTCATGGCCGTGCTCGACATCTGCGCCCGCGTCGGCATCCAGTCGATCGGCCTGGCCGCGCAGCGCGTCGTGACGAACTAGCGGCGCGACGGGAAGCCCAGCGTGGAAGACTGGCGCCAGGATGCCGAGGTCAGGCCGTCGCGGTGGCGGCGCGCGCTGGCGTGGCTGCTCGCCGTGGCCGTCATCGGCGCGCTCGGCTTCCTGGGCTGGACGCTGCTGACCGGCAGCAAGCACCAGCAGCAGCGCCAGGTGGTCAACACCGTCACCCGGCTGACCCTGCCGCCACCTCCGCCGCCGCCGCCCCCGCCCCCACCCAAGGCCGACCCGCCGCCCGAGCCAGAGCCGGCGCGGATGCGCGAGCCCGAGCGGCCGATGGAACGCGTGGAACCGCAGCAGGCGCCCAAGCCGCCCGGCCCCGCGCCGCAGCAGCTCGGCCTGCCCACCGGCCCCGGCGCGCCCAATGCCTACGGCCTAGGCGCCGGCGGGGATGGCACCATCGGCGGCCCGGGTGGCCCGGGCGGTGGCGGTGGCGGCAGCCGCTTCGGTGGCTATGCCGCGGCCATGCAATCCAGCGTGCAATCGGCGCTGCAGCGCGAGGAGCGTACCCGCCGCGGTACCTGGCGCGTGCCGGTGCGGCTCTGGGTCGGCAGCGGCGGCGAGGTCACCCGCGTCCAGCTGGTCGGCACCACCGGAGACCCGGCGCGCGACCAGGCCCTGCGCCAAACCCTGACCGGTCTGCAGGTGGCGCCGCCACCGGCCGACATGCCCCAGCCCATCGTTCTCCGCATCAACGCCCGGGCCAGCTGAGCGCGATGCGGATGCCCGAATTTCCGACGAGGAGGCCCACCACCATGGCGCGACATCGCATCCGGCGCAGCGGCGCTGCGCTGCTGGCCGCCGCCCTTGCCGCCGCCAGCCTGCCGGCCCATGCCCAAGGCACCGCCCCGGCCGGCCAGGACGCCACCATGGTCCGGCTGATCGAGTTGCTGGTGCAGAACGGTGTGCTGGCGCGCGACCAGGCCCAGGCGCTGATGGCGCAGGCCCAGCGCGAGGCCGGGACGGCGCGGCCCGCGCCCCGGCCGGCC
>CAIMOR010000082.1 GCA_903843125.1 uncultured Rhodospirillales bacterium | reverse complement strand
CTGCAGATCGCGCCGATCTCGACCAACCTGATCCTCAGTTTCACCGGCGAGCACGTGCTCGGCATGCCCAGGAGCTTCTGACCATGGGTCTCACCGCAACGCTGGCCGCCTTCGCGGCCGACCAAGCCCTTGACGTGCCGGCCGATGTCGCACCGGTCATCCGCAGCGGCATCATCGACGTCATCGGCACCATGATCGCCGGCCGCGACGAGCCGGTGGTGAAGCTGGTGCAGGCGCAACTGGCCGAACGCCAGAGCGGCGCGCAGGAAGCCACCGTGCTGCTGGGCCCGGCGCGCACCTACAGCGCCGATGCCGCGCTGATCAACGCCACCGCCGGCCACGCGCTGGACTATGACGACGTCGCCATCGGCGGCCACCCTTCCACCGTGCTGGTGCCGGCGATTCTGGCGGAGGCCGAGCGGCTGGGGCTGAGCGGCGCGGCGGTGCTGCGCGCCTACCTCGTGGGCTACGAGGTCTGGGCCGAGTTGAACGCGCGGGAGGCCGACGCGCTGCATCTGAAGGGCTGGCACCCCACCGCCGTGTATGGCGCGGTTGGCGCGGCGGCGGCGGTGGCCAACCTGCATGGGCTTTCGGCCGAGCGCACTGGCGCGGCGCTGGCGCTGGCCGGCAGCATGGCGGCGGGGCTGGTGGCGAATTTCGGCACCATGACCAAGCCCTTCCACGCCGGTCGCGCCGCGGCCTCGGGCATCGAGGCGGTGCGAATGGTGGCGCGCGGCTTCACCGCCGCGGCCGATGCGCTGGAACACCACGCCGGCTTCCTCGCCGCGCTCTCGCCCAAGGGCGCCGCCGACCTGCGCGATGCCGAAGTGGGCAAAGTGCTGCGCATCCGTGAGGCCGGGTTGAGCATCAAGCGCTACCCGATGTGCTACTCCGCGCACCGCACCGCGGATGCCGTGCTTGCGCTGACCGCGCAAGAGAACCTGCGGGCCGAGGACGTGACCGCGGTGGAATGCACCATCGGCACGGCGCAGGCGAGCATGCTGCGCAACCACGCGCCGGTGACCGGGCTGGAGGCCAAGTTCAGCCTTGAATTCGCCGTGGCCAGCGCGCTGGTCGCCCGGCGCGTCGGGTTGCGGGAGCTGACCGACGACTTCGTCAACCAGCCCGAAGTCCGCGCGCAATACGGCAAGGTGGTGGTCCACACCACCGATACGCACTGCCCGATCGAGCCGGTGTTCTCGCTGACCGATACCGTGACCATCCGCACCACTACGGGGCGGGAGCTGCGCCAGGAAGTGCGCTTCCCGAAGGGCAACGCGCAACTGCCGCTCAGCCTGGATGAGCTGCGCGAGAAGTTTGTCGATTGCGCCGCCGGTGCCCCGCTGAACAGCGACCGCCTTTTCGACCGGCTCTGCACGCTGGGGAGCGCCGCGTCGCTGGCCGGTGGCGCGACGAAGCTGGCGGCGTGAGCATGGAGTTCAAGCTCACCGAAGACCAGCGCCGCATGGTGGAATCCGTGCGCGAGCTGGCCCAGGGCAAGTTCCGCCAACGCGCGCTGCGCTGGATGGACGGCACCTTCCCCTGGGAAAACATCCGCGAGCTGGCGGAACTCGGCGTCCTCGGCATGACCGTGCCGGAGGAATATGGCGGCATGGGCCTGCCGGTGTTCGAGACGGCGCTGATCCTCGAGGAGATCGCCAAGGTCTGCTACCCCACCGCCATGGCGGTGCTGGGCGAGGCCGGGGTGCAGACCCGCGTCATCAGCCACTACGCGCCCGAGAGCATCCGCGAACGCATCCTGCCGCAGGTGGTCAGCGGCGACTGCATTCTCAGCATCTGCAT
>CAIMOR010000081.1 GCA_903843125.1 uncultured Rhodospirillales bacterium | reverse complement strand
GTGGCCGGCCATCGTGCCGGCGTGCAGGCGGTGCGGCGCACCATCGCGGCGGCGATCACCCAGGGCGTGGCCTGGCTCACCCTCTACGCCTTCAGCAGCGAGAACTGGCGGCGTCCGGCTGAGGAGGTGAGCGACCTCACGGGCCTGCTGCGCCATTTCATCAAGGTGGAGCTGGCCGAGCTCGCCCGCGAGGGGGTGCGCATCCGCATCATCGGCGACCGCACCCGCTTCGACCGCGACATCCAGGCCGAGCTGGCGCGTTCGGAGGCGACGACGTCGGGCAACACCCGGCTCCACCTCACGGTCGCGTTGTCCTACGGCGCCCGCGGCGAGATCATGCAAGCCGCCCGCGCCATGGCCGAGGCCGCCGCCGCCGGCACGCTCGACCCCGCCAGCATCGACGAGCAGGATTTCAGCAACCGGCTCTCCACCGCCGGCATCCCCGATCCGGACCTGATTCTGCGCACGAGCGGCGAGCAGCGCCTGTCCAACTTCCTGCTGTGGCAGTCGGCCTATGCCGAGCTGGTGTTCACCGATGTGCTGTGGCCGGATTTCGGCGCGGCCGAGTTTGCCGAGGCGCTGGCCGAATATGCCAGGCGGGAGCGGCGCTTTGGCGCAAGGCCCGGCTGAACCGGCCTCCCGGCCCTGGCGTGACCTTGGGGTGCGGGCCGCGTCCGCGCTCATTCTCGGCCCGCTGGGGCTGGCGGCGCTGTGGTGGGGCGGACTGCCGTGGGTGGTGCTGACCACGACGCTGGCGGGCCTGGCCGGGGGCGAATGGTTCGCCATGTGGCGCGCACGCCACGGACAGCAGCATCCGTTGGCGAAACTGGCTGTGGGGGCGCTCTACATCCTGCCGGCCCCGTTGGTGCTGCAATGGATGCGGGCCGATCCGCAGGTGGGGCGCGCGAACGTGCTGTTCCTGGTGCTGATCGTCTGGGGCACGGATATCGGCGCCTATCTGATCGGCCGTCTGTTCGGCGGCCCCAAGCTGGCGCCGCGCATCTCGCCGGGCAAGACCCGCTCGGGGGCGGTCGGCGGGTTGGCCGTGGCGGTTCTGATCGGGTGGGTGGCAGCCTTGCTCTGGCAAGTGGCGCCGCTGCAGGGCATGCTCGTGGCCGCCTTGCTGGGGGTGATCTCCCAGGCGGGCGACCTGCTGGAAAGTGCCGCCAAGCGGAGTTTCGGCGTGAAGGATTCCGGCCATCTCATCCCTGGCCACGGCGGTGTGCTCGATCGGGTGGACGGTCTGTTGACGGCGGCCCCCGCGGCCGGGTTGTTGGTGCTGATACTGGGCCAGGGGAAGCTGTTGTGGCAGTGAAGAGCGTGACCGTGCTGGGCTCGACCGGCAGCGTGGGCCGGCAGACCGTGGAGCTGCTGGCCGCCAATCCCGATCTCTACCGCGTCCGGGCTCTGGTGGCCGGGCGCAACGCCGCCTTGCTTGCCGAGCAGGCGCTCTGCCTGCGCGCCGAGATCGCCGTGCTGGCCGACGAAGCCGCCTATCCCGCGCTGAAGGAGGCGCTGGCCGGCTCCGGTGTCGAGGCCGCCTGCGGCCAGCCCGCCATCGTCGAGGCCGCCGCCCGGCCTGCCGACTGGACGATGTGCGCCATCATGGGCGCCGTGGGCCTGCATGCGACCTTGGCTGCCGTGCGGCGCGGCGGCGCCATAGCACTTGCCAACAAGGAGGCGCTGGTCTGCGCCGGCGATGTCATGCTCCGCGCCGTCAGCGCCGCAGCCGCCACGCTGCTGCCGGTCGACAGCGAGCACAACGCCATCTTCCAGGCGATGGCCGACGGCAACCGCGGCTCCATCGAGCGCATCATCCTCACCGCCTCGGGCG
>CAIMOR010000080.1 GCA_903843125.1 uncultured Rhodospirillales bacterium | reverse complement strand
GGCATGGCAAGCCGGCGCTCGGCGCGGTCCAGGTGCATCCAGACGGCACTGAGCAGCACCAGGTCGAAGCGGCCCGCCAGCCGGGCCAGCGCCGGCAGGCTGTCGTCCAGCCAGGTCAGGCCGGGGTGCAGCTTGGTGCCGATGCGGCGGAATGCGGCGGTGGGCTCCACCGCCAGGACGGCATGGCCGAGCGCGGCCAAGGCCGCGGCATCCCGCCCGGTGCCGGCGCCGATATCCACCACCCGCGCCGGTGGCGCCGGCAGCAGGTGGCGCCAGCCGCCATGCACGTCGTCGAAGCCGATCGATTCGTACTGCGCGGCAAGTGCTTCGGCCGCCGCCGCATAGCCTTCGGTGCCGCTGACCTCCGCCATGCCGGCATCATGCGCGGCTCCGTCCGCGGCGCAACCTTCCCCCGCGCGCCCGGCCCTTCACGCGCGGCCCGCCCGGTGGCAAGCATGCGCGCTTCCGGCGAAGGAGGCCCAAGATGGCGGCATATGACCTGATCCTGCGCGGCGGCGCCTGCGTGCTGCCCTGGGGCATCGAGACCACCGATGTCGGCGTCCGCGCCGGCCGCATCGCCGCCCTGGGCGACCTGCGCCTGGCGACCGCGCCCGAGGTGATCGACTGCGCCGGCCTGCACGTGCTGCCCGGCCTGATCGACGCCCATGTGCATCTGCGCGACCCCGGCGACCCCGCGGTGGAGAACCTGGCGGACGGCACCCGCGGCGCCGTCCTGGGCGGCCTGACCACGGTGTTCGATATGCCGAACACCGCGCCCGCCATCACCGACAAGCCGCGGCTGGACTGGAAGCGCGACTACATCGCCGGCACCGCCTGGTGCGACGTGGGCATGTATGTCGGCGCCAGCATGAAGAACATCCCGGAGCTGGCCGCGCTGGAGCTGGAGCCCAATGTCTGCGCCGTGAAGGTCTTCGCCGGTTCCTCCACCGGGGACCTGCTGGTGGCCGATGACGAGAGCCTGGAGGCGGTCATGCGCTCCGGCCGCCGCCGCATCTGCTACCACTCGGAGGACGAGTACCGGCTGCAGGCGCGCAAGCCGGAGTTCACCTCCGGCATGGCCCACCGCAACCACATGGTCTGGCGCGACGTGGAGTGCGCCTTCCTCGGCACCCGGCGCCTGATGGCCATTGCCCGCAGGACCGGCCGCCCCGCCCACATCCTGCACGTCTCCACCGCTGAGGAACTGGCCTATCTGGCCGATTTCCGGGACATCTGCACGGTGGAGGTGCTGCTGAACCACCTGACCCAGACCGACGAGGCGTATGATCGCCTGGGCGGCTACGCGGTGATGAACCCGCCGATCCGCGACCAGCGCCACAAGGACGCCGCCTGGGCCGCCGTGCTGGACGGCACCGTGGACGTCATCGGCAGCGACCATGCCCCGCACAGCCGCGCGGCCAAGGAACGCCCCTGGCCGGATGGCGCGGCCGGGCTGACCGGCGTGCAGACCATCGTGCCGATCATGCTGGACCACGTGAATGCCGGCCGCCTGCCGCTGACCCGCCTGGTGGACCTGATGTGCGCCGGCCCGGCCCGCGTGTATGGCGCGCTGAACAAGGGCCGCCTGGCCATGGGCTACGACGCCGACTTCACCCTGGTGGACATGAAGCAGAGCCGCACCATCGAGGAGAAGTGGATCGTTTCCCCCTGCGGCTGGACGCCGTTCGACGGCTACCACTGCACCGGCTGGCCGAAAGTGACGGTGGTGCGCGGCCAGGTGGTGATGCGCGAGGACGAGGTGCTCGGCACGCCGGCCGGCGCGGCGGTCACCTTCCGCGGCTGAGTCCGGCGGCCCTTGTGCCGGACCGCTGAAGCTTGAGCCGCTGAGCCGGACTCGCCGGAGCGGTACGAAGGTTGAACCGTGATCCGGCGAGATGAGGCCGGCGCTAGGTCGGGCGGTCCGGCCCGGAGGGAGCAGTGGGCGGCCCAGGCTGTGGCGGCGCGGGACGCGAGGGCGGGTCTGCCGGCATCGACCTGTCGGGCGGCGCTGCCCGGAATGGTTCCGCCGGCGGGGCGGGCCGCGGCTCGGCAGGCGGTGCGGTCCTTGCCGGTTCGGCCGGCGGCGGCGGCGCGGCTTCCTCGCTGAAGCGCGGCCAGGGGCGGGCCTGCTGCTGTACCGGCAGCATGGCCGGGGCCTCGCCCAGGCTGCGATAGGCCGGGCTGGCCAGCGGCGGCTGGCGCCAGCAATCCACGCTGCCGCGGCTGCGGGTGCAGAAGGGCGGCGGCTCCGGCGCGGCCGGCACGTTGCGGCAATAGGGCAGGCCGCGGTCCAGGTTCAGCACCGAGCAGTCCTGCCGTATGGCGGCGGAAACCAGGCTGTCCGGCTTCGCCGCGGCGCAGCCCAGCAGCGCCAGCGGCAGCAGGAGAAGGGTAAGGGCGGGGGGCAGGGGGTGCATGGGCATATCAATTGCCCTTCGGGCTTAACGCCCCCCCAACACGAGGCTATAGGTCGGCCGCGGCCGAACGCTATGGCTCGCCCGTCACCGAAGCTGCCGCCCACCCGGGCGGGGGCACCTGTTGGGGAATGCCGTGTCCGATATTTTCGATGAGGTCGAAGAGGACCTGCGTGCCGACCGGGCCCAGCGCTTCCTGAAGCGCTACGGCACCTGGATCGCCGTCGCCATGCTGCTGGTGGTGGCCGGCGTCGCTGGCCTGCAGGGCTGGCGCTGGTGGCAGGACCGCCAGTCGGTGAAGGCGGCGGAGGCCTTCCTGGCCGCCAGCGCCGCCGCCGCGGTGCCGAACGCCGATGCCAAGGCCGTGGCGGCGCAATTCGTCGGCGCGGCCGCCGGCGCGCCGGAGGGCTACAGCACGCTGGCCCGGCTGCGCGCCGCGGCGCTGCTGGTGGGCGCCGATACCCCCGCCGCGCTGGCGCAGTACGACGCGCTCAGCCGGGACACCGCGGTGGAGCCGCTGTACCGCGACCTGGCCACGCTGCTGTGGGGGCTGCATGGCCTGGGCGTGACGGAACCGGCGCAGATCGAATCGCGGCTGGCGCCGCTTGCGGTGGCCACCAACCCCTGGCATGCCTCGGTTGAGGAAGTGCGGGCGTTGGCAGCCCTGCAGCGGGGCGACGCCACGGCGGCTCGCCAGGGCCTGGAAGCCCTGGCCAATGACGTGACGGCACCCCAGGGCGTGCGCGAGCGTGCCGGCAGGCTGCTCGCCGGCCTCGGTGGTTGACGAACGGACAAGGACGGATATCGGCATGCACAACCTGACCCGCCGCGCCGCCCTGCTGGGCGCCGCCGGCCTGCTCTCGGCCTGCACCAGGATCGACGACCTCGCCAACTCCATCTTCGGCGACAGCAAGCCGCCACTGCCGGGCGAACGCCACCCGGTGCTCTCCACCGACCGGCCGCTGGAAGTGGATGAGGGCCCGCGCGTGGCCGTGACCCTGCCGCCGCCGGTGGCCCGGACGGATTGGCCGCAGGCGGGCGGCGGGCTGGCCCATGCGCCGGGCAACCCGGCCCTGGGCAGCCCGCTGGCGGAAGTCTGGCGCGCCTCGGTCGGCGCCGGCGCCACCTATCGGCGCCGCCTGGTCAGCCAGCCGGTCTCGGATGGCACCACCATCTTCACCATGGACGCCGAAGGCCAGGTTGCCGCGACCGAGGCGGCCAGCGGTCGGCGCCTCTGGCGCTTCGATACCACGCCGAAGGAAGACCGTGACGGCCAGTTGGGCGGCGGCGTGGGCCTGGCGGACGGCGCGCTGTACGTGGTCACCGGCCTGGCCGAGGCGATGGCGCTGAACCCGGCCGATGGCACGGTGAAGTGGCGCGTCAAGCTGCCGGCGCCGGCGCGCGGCGCCCCGAGCATCGCCGGCGGCCGCGTCTTCGTGCCGACCATCCAGAACCAGGTCGTGGCGCTGAAGACCGAGGACGGCGAGAAGCTGTGGACCTATGCCGGCTCTCCGGTGGTGGCCATGGCGCTGGGCCTGCCGGCACCGGCGGTGGAGGGCGATATCGTCGTCTGCGGCCTGGCCTCGGGCGAGCTCGCCGCGCTGCGGGCCACGGATGGTCGGCCGGTATGGACCGAATCGCTTGGCGGCGGCGCCCGCGGCAACAGCCTGGCGGATATCGCCGGCGTCTCCGGGCTGCCGGTGATCGAGAATGGCCGGGTCTACGTCACCGCGCAGGGCGGCACCACCGTCGCGATCGACCTGCGTTCCGGCCGGCGGCTGTGGGAACGCGACGTGGCCAGTGCGGAAACGCCGTGGCCGGCGGGGGACTGGATGTTCCTGCTGACCGCCAGCATGGAGCTGGTCTGCCTGGGCCGGAACGACGGCCGGGTGCGCTGGCTGCGCGCCCTGCCGCGCTGGAAGGACGAGGCGAAGCGCCGCGACGCCATCACCTGGGGCGGCCCGGTGGTGGCCGGTGGCCGCTTGCTGGTGACCGGCAACAATGGCGAGATGCTGGAGCTGGCCGCCGCCGATGGCGAGCCGATCAGCCGGCTGAAGCTGCCAGCGCCGACGCTGCTGCCGCCGATGATCTTCGGCGGCACGCTGTACCTGCTGACCGAGGAAGCCCAGCTGGTGGCGATACGCGGCGCCTGACGGCGCGGCGCCCTCTGCCGCGTGCGCCGGCGGCCGGGTGCCTGGCCTTGGCTGGCGCGGGCTCAGGCCCTGGTCGGCCGTTCAGCCTTGCGGGCTGCCTGGGACGGCTGAGGGCAGCCTTCGCGTTCCCGCCGCGAACCTTGGTGCGTCGGCCCGCTTCGCGGTTCCGGCCTGGCGCATTGCCGCCATGCGGGCGGGGGCGCGCATCCTTGTGGATATCTGCTACAAGCCCCGCATGCTTCCCCTCGTCGCCATCCTCGGCCGGCCCAATGTCGGCAAATCCACGCTGTTCAACCGCCTCGTCGGCCGCAAGATCGCCATCGTGGACGACACGCCCGGCGTGACCCGCGACCGCAAGGAGGCCGAGGCGAACATCGGCGGCCGTTCCGTGCGCCTGGTGGATACCGCCGGGCTGGAGGAGGCCGACCCCGACACCATCCCCGGGCGGATGCGCGCCTCCTCGGAGGAAGCGCTGCGCCAGGCCAGCCTGGCCATCTTCGTGGTGGATGTGCGCGCGGGGCTGACCGCCTCCGACCGCGCCTTCGCCAAGTGGCTGCGCCGGCAGAAGACCCCGGTGCTGCTGGTGGGCAACAAGGCCGAGGGCCGCGGCGGCGGCAATTTGAGCCTGGAGCTCTACGAGCTTGGCCTGGGCGACCCGATCCCGCTTTCCGCCGAGCATGGCGAGGGGATCTCGATCCTGCATGCCGAGGTGGCCCAGGCGCTGGCCGATGCGCCGGAGCCGCCGCCCGAGCGCGACCCGGACGAGCTGAACGAGGAAGGCGGCACCTGGGACCCGAACCGGCCCTTGCGCATCGCCATCGTCGGCCGGCCGAACGCCGGCAAGTCCACCCTGCTGAACGCGCTGCTGGGGGAAGACCGGATGATCACCGGGCCGGAGCCGGGCCTGACGCGCGACGCGGTGGCGGTGGAGTGGCGCGACCATACCGGCGGGCTGGTGCGGCTGGTGGATACGGCCGGCATGCGCAAGAAGGCGCGCGTGGAGCAGAAGCTGGAAGTGATGAGCGTCGGCGCCAGCATCGCCGCGCTGAAGGAGGCCGAGGTCTGCATCCTCGTCGTCGACGCGCTGCTGGGCATGGATGAGCAGGACCTGCGCATCGCCCGGCTGGCGGAACGCGAGGGGCGCGCCGTGGTGATTGCGCTGAACAAGTGGGACGCGGTGGATGACCGCGCCGCGGTTGGGCGCGCCGTCGGCGATACGCTGATGGCCTCGCTGGCGCAGATGCGCGGGATTTCCGTGGTGCCGATGTCGGCGGCGACCGGGCGTGGCGTGGAAAAGCTGATGCCGATGGTGCGGCATGTCTATGGCCTGTGGAACCGCCGGGTGCCGACCGGCGAGTTGAACCGCTGGTTCGAGCACGCGCGCGACAAGCATCCGCCGCCGCTGGTCGAGGGCAAACGCATCAAGCTGCGCTACGCCACCATGCCGAAGGCGCGGCCGCCGACCATCGCGGTGTTCGGCACGCGTGCCGAGATGATGCCGGAGGATTGGCGGCGCTACCTGGTGAACAGCTTCCGCGAGCAGTTCGACATGCCCGGCGTGCCGGTGCGGGTGAACTTCCGCGGCAGCGTGAACCCGTACGAGGACCAGGACTGACAGCGGCGACAAGGCGGGGCAGGATGCGGCGAGCCCGAGGGAACGCCGATGCACGACCTGATCCGCCTGACCGCCACCGAAGCCGTGCGTCGCCTGGCTTCGCGCGAGATTTCCCCGCTGGACCTGGTGGAGGCCGCCGCCGCGCGGATCGCCGAGGTGGAGCCGGCGGTCAACGCCATTCCGACCCTGTGCCTGGACCGCGCCCGCGACCATGCCAAGGCGCTGATGCGCGGCGAGCGGCGCGAGGCGGCGGGCGAGCGGGGCTGGCTTGGCGGGCTGCCGCTGACCATCAAGGACCTGACCGATGTTGCGGGGGTGCGGACCACCTATGGCTCGCCGATCTTTCGCGACCATGTGCCGGCGCGTAGTCACCCGGTGGTGGAGCGGATCGAGCGGCTGGGCGGGATCGTGCTGGGCAAGTCCAACACGCCGGAATTCGGCGCCGGCGGGTCCACCTTCAACGAGGTGTTCGGGCGGACGCGGAACCCGTGGAACACCGCGCTGACCTGCGGTGGCTCCACCGGCGGCGGCGCGGTTTCCGTGGCCACCGGCGAGGCCTGGCTGGCCCAGGGCACCGACCATGGCGGCAGCCTGCGGCGGCCGGGCACCTATTGCAGCGTGGTCGGGCTGCGGCCGAGCCCCGGGCGCGTGACGCGCGGCACGGTCAACAACCTGTTCTCACCCAGTTCGGTGCAGGGCCCGATGGCGCGCAACATCGCCGACCTGGCGCTGTTCCTGGACGTGCTGGCCGGCTGGTGCCCACAGGACCCGATGACCTACGACGCGCCGGGGCGCAGCTATGCCGATGCCGTCGCCGCCTGCGAGGCCGAGAAGCCGCTGCGGATTGCCTATACCGCGGATTACGGCGGCGCCCTGCCGATCGACCGCGAGACGCGCGCGATATGCGACCAGGCGGTGCGACGGTTCGAGGAGGCGGGCTGCGTGGTGGAGGAGTTCCACCCCGACCTGGGCGAACTGGCGGAAGCCTTCCTGACCATCCGCAGCCAGATCTTCGTGGTGGACCGCGAGATGCAGTTGCGCGACCTGCGCGACCAGCTGAAGCCCGACATCATCTGGAACACCGAGCGTGGCCTGGGCGCCACGCCGAGCCAGCTGGCCTGGGCGGACCGCGAGCGCGCCAGCTTCTTCCGCCGCATGGTGGCGCTGTATGAGCGGTTCGATGTGTTCGTGACGCCGAGCGCGCCGACGCCGGCCTTCGACGTGATGCTGCGCGCGCCCGAGAGCATCGCTGGGCGCAAGCTGGCCAACTACATGGGCGGCAGCATGCACAACGCGGCGATGACGATGGCGGGCGGCGCCTCGGTGGCGGTGCCCTGCGGCTTCGACCAATACGGCCGGCCAGTGGGCCTGCAGGTGGCGGCACCGCCGCGGCGCGATGAGCGGGCGCTGCAGGCGGCGGCGCTGTATGAGCGGACCGCCGGGTTGGACAAGCGCCTGCCGATCGACCCCCGAGCCGGCGTGGTGCCACCGGCGGAGGTTGAGTAGCCAGCGATGGTCCGAGGTGGGTGCCGAAGGGGCTGAATCGCTGACCCTACGCTTCCTCGCAGCGCAGTTCGAAGCGGCATTCGCCGTGGCCGTCGGCGGCGCAGGCGACTTCGCGGCAGACCGGG
>CAIMOR010000079.1 GCA_903843125.1 uncultured Rhodospirillales bacterium | reverse complement strand
TCGGGCGCCGGCGGCGGCGCGGCCAGCACCACCGGCGCGGGCTCGGGCGCCGGCATCGGCTCGGGCGCCGGCATGGGTTCCGGCTCGGGCGAGGCCAGGTCGTCGGCCGCCGCTTCCATCGCGGCCCCCAGCAATGGATAGGCTTCGGTCACATTGCTGACGTCCACGCGCGGCGCCCGCACCGGCTCGTTCCCGAAGCTGCGATACCGCAACCCAGGCGCCTTCAGCGCCGCTGCCACCCTGGCAACGTCAGAATCCTGAGCCATCTAAAATCCGTCCCCCAATATGCGAGCGACAATGCCCCGGCACCACGTTCAACGGAACTGCTTTCTCGGCTCAGATTCCGCTTCTCACGCTGCTGGGGCGACAATGTCTCTCCAAGCTAGACGCACAAGCATTACTAAGACAGCTGAGTAGTAGTCCGTAGCCGTGGCGATCCTCGGCAATCCCCGCGGCTCGCCAGAGGAGACGGCCCGCTGCGAGGACGCCAACCTCGCAACCGCAGCAATCCCCAAGGACGCGGCATAGGGCGCAATGGCGTTGCTCGTCAAATCCACCCATGCGGGAAGGTAGGAATGGCTTGAATCTCCCCAGAATCCTGCCGAATCGGCAACGGCCGGCTCCGCCCCCAGTCGCGCCCAGGCAAGGTAGAGCGGCACCCGGACCGCGTCATAGGAGAACCTGGGCGGGAAGTTCTCGGCCAGGGTGACACCGCCATCGCCCTTGGCCACCGCCACCCAGTCCGCCGGCAGCCGCCAGCGGCCGAATCGGGCGGCGCGCAGCAGCGCCAGCCCATCCGCCGCCATCCGCACCCAGGCCGGGTCCGGCACCGCCTGCGCCAGCGCCCGGATGGCGGGGAATACGTAGTAGGACGGGTTCAGCACCGTGCGGTCGCGCCGGTCGAAGCCGCGGGCGCCCGGCAGCAGCACGGTATAGCCGCCGCTGCGCCGCACCAGGTGCTTCAGCACGTCGCGCGCAATGGCGGTGCCCAGCGCCAGGTGGTCGGTGCTGCCCCAGCGCCGCCCGGCCTCCAGCAGCGCCCAGGCGATGCACAGGTCGCCATCGGCGGCGTTGTTCGGGTCCGCCACCGGGTTGGCGGCATCCGGCTGGTAGCGCCAGGCGTGCAGGTTGTCGCCGCGGCGCTTCAGCGTGCGCCGCGTCCAGCCCAGCATCAGGTCGAAGCTGGCCCGGTCATCCGCCCGCACCGCGGTCAGCAGGCCGTAGCCCTGGCCTTCGCTGTGGGAGATGTTCTTGTTGCCGGTATCCACCACGCGGCCCTCGCGCGCCAGGTAGCGGCCGCGGAACGCATCCCATTCCGCCCGCAGCTCGTCCATGCCGCCGCCGGCGGCCATGGTGCCACCCTCGGCGCTGGCCGGCAGCGCCTGCGCCCGGCCAGGCCTGGGCAGCGCCAGGCTGGGCAGGGCAAGGCCACCGATCAGGCCCAGGGCAAGGCGGCGAGGCAAGGGATGGAGCATGAGCGGGCTTCCGACCAGGGGGCGTGCGTTGCAGGTGATTTCGGGGCAGGCGCTGTGGGGGAATGCGGCCGGCGCCGCAGCCGCAGCACCCGTTGGCCCAGCATACCCGCCGGCTGCCCTGGGCGCAACTTCCAGTTGTCCTTCCTGCATTATCGACAACCCCGCTCCTGCGGCGTCGATATTGCCCACCCCGGCGCCAGGACCAAGCCGGCCTTTGTCGGGTTTTGTCCGGCCGGCCGCAGAGGAGGGCTTGCCATCGCGCCCCGGCTGGGCTGCTTTGCGGCACCTTAGATGGCGGGGAAACCGAACCAATGACCAAGCTCGTGACCTTTTCCGACAGCAAGGGCGCCCGCCTCGGCGCCGTGCTGGACAATGGCGATGTGCTGGACCTGGCCGCCACCAGCGGCCCGGCCGACATGCTCTCCCTGATCGCCGGTGGCCCCGCCGCGCTCACGGCCGCCCGCGCCAAGATCGCCGCCGCCACCGCCGGCCTGCCGGCCGCCTCGGTCAAGCTGCTGGCGCCCATCCCGCGCCCGGCCCGCAACGTGTTCTGCGTCGGCCGCAACTACATGGACCACGTGGCCGAGGGCGACCGCACCCGCGGCATCACCAACTCCGAGCTGCCGAAGTTCCCGCAGTTCTTCACCAAGGCGCCGGAGACCGTCATCGGCCCGGACGAGTGGACGCATGACCACGCCGCCGTCACCAAGTGGCTGGACTACGAGGTCGAGCTGACGCTGATCATCGGCACCGCCGGCAGCAACATCGCCCTCGACGACGCCATGAAGCATGTCTGGGGCTACACCATCGCCAACGACGTGACCGGCCGCGACCTGCAGCGCCGCTACGGCCAGTGGTTCAAGGGCAAGTCGCTGGACCGTTCCTGCCCGCTCGGCCCCTGGATCGTGCCGGCCGATGAGCTGGACGGCCTGGCCACCGGCGTCCGCTGCTTCGTGAACGGCGAGAAGCGCCAGGACAGCCACACCAGCAAGATGATCTTCAACATCAAGCAGATCATCGAGCAGCTGAGCATCGGCTTCACCCTGGTGCCCGGCGACATCATCATGACCGGCACGCCCGAGGGCGTCGGCTACGCCATGGTGCCGCCGAAGACCCTGGTCGCCGGCGACGTGATCCGCTGCGAGGTTGACGGCATCGGCAGCCTGACCACCACGGTCAAGGCGGCCTGATGCCGGGCGCGGCCGGGGGCGTCACCCCCTACGACCCCCTGGCCGATGGCTGGAAGCCGCTGCCGGAGCGGGGCTTCACCGTCATCGTCGGCAGCTTCCTGTCGAAGAAGTTCGAGGATGGCTACCGGTTCGGCTTCGTCGCCGAGCCGCGCCACGCCAATGTCGGCGGCGTGGTCCATGGCGGCATGCTGATGACCTTCATGGACGACCTGCTGGGCGCCAGCGTGTGGTTCGCGGTCAAGCAGCGGCCGGTCTCCACCATCCAGCTGAACAACCGCTTCATCTCCCCGGCCCGCCCCGGCGACTTCGTGACCATGATGCCGAAGGTGGAGCGGGTGACCAAGTCGGTGGTCTTCGTCTCCGGCGAGTTGCGCGTCGGTGATCGCCTCGTGATGTCCTCCGACGGTGTTTGGAAAATCCTCGGGGAGAAGTAGACGAAGCAAGCTCGGT
>CAIMOR010000078.1 GCA_903843125.1 uncultured Rhodospirillales bacterium | reverse complement strand
GCGTGGCCACGCGCAACTACATCGGCATCATCACCAGCGTTAACTGCTCGGCGCATGTGGCGGACCTGATCGCCCAGGCGTTCCGGCGCAACCCGATCAGCGGCGACGACCCGTTGGGCGACTGGCCAAAGGTGGATGGCGTGGTGGCGCTGACCCACAAGACGGGCTGCGGCATGACCGAGGGCGAGCCGCTGCGCGTGCTGCGTCGGACGCTGGCCGGCTTTGCCCGGCACGCCAATTTCTCGCACGTCATCGCCATCGGCCTGGGGTGCGAGGTGAACCAGCTTGGCGGGTTGCTGGAGGAACAGCACCTGGCCGGACGGCTGCGCAACATGGCCATTCAGGAAATGGGCGGCACGCGGAAGACGGTGGCGGCTGGCATCGACTTCGTCCGCGACGTGGTGGCGGAGGCGAACAACGTGACGCGTGTGGCAGTGCCGGCCAGCGAGTTGAAGGTGGCGCTGCAATGCGGCGGCTCGGATGGCTACAGCGGCATCACCGCCAACCCGGCGCTGGGCGCGGCCAGCGACCTGGTGGTGCGCCATGGCGGCACGGTGATCCTCAGCGAGACGCCGGAGACCTATGGCGCCGAGCACCTGCTGACGCGCCGCGCGGTTTCCCGCGAGGTGGGCGAGAAGCTGGTGGCGCTGATGCGCTGGTGGGAGAAGTACTGCGAGCGCGAGGGCGCCGAGATGAACGCCAACCCAAGCCCCGGCAACAAGGCTGGCGGCCTGACGACCATTCTGGAGAAGTCGCTGGGCGCCATGGCCAAGGCCGGCACCACCAACCTGGTGGATGTGGTGCACTACGCGCAGGAAGTGACGGCTAAGGGCTTCGTCTTCATGGACACGCCGGGTTACGACCCCGTGGGCGCCACCGGCCAGGTGGCGGGCGGCGCCAACCTGATGTGCTTCACCACCGGGCGCGGCAGCGTGTTTGGCATGAAGCCGGCACCTTCGATCAAGCTGGCGACGAATACGCCGATGTATGAGCGCATGAGCGACGACATGGACGTCAACTGCGGCACGGTCCTGACCGGCGAGGAAACCGTGCAGCAGGCGGGCGAGCGCATCTTCCAGCTGATGCTGCGCGTGGCCGGCGGCGAGGCGACGAAGAGCGAGGCCTTCGACTTCGGCGCGGCGGAGTTTGCGCCTTGGGTGCTCGGCGCCACGATGTAGCCGCGCCGAAGGGGCGACCAGGTGGGCATAGGCCCCGGTCGCCCAAGCACCAGTCTACTCGGCGGTGGACAGCGCCTCGCCCAGCTCCTTGACCTTCTCGGCGTTCTTGGTGTCGGCCTTGCTGGCAAGGGTTACGGTTTCCTTGCCAAGCTTCGCCATCAGCGTCTTCACCGCGTCGCCGTCGATGTCCTCGGCCTGGATCAGCTTCTTCAACCGGTCCAGGTCGTGGATGATGGTCTTGGTGCCGGTGACCTCCAGCTTCCCCAGGGTCTCTTCCCAACCCTCAATGTTCTTCACCGCGGCGCTGATGGTGAAGCCCTTAACGCCTTCGCCGAGATGCTTGATGGTGGCTGCGAATTGCGGCATGCGCGCTCCTCCTGCTGAACGGCGCGTGATGCGCCGCCGCACGGAAAGCGCGCCGGAAACCCCGGGTTTCCCCAGGGCCGCCGCAATAAAGTTAAGCGAAAGCGTCGCGTGGCAGGCTTGCGCTGAATCGATTCGGCCCAGGGCTCAGCCGCCGTAAGCGACCGTCTTCTGCGTCTGCTCGCCCAGCCCCTGGATGCCCAGCTTCATGGTCTGGCCCGGCTTCAGGAAGATCGGGTGCGGCTTCTTGCCCAGGCCCACGCCCGGCGGGGTGCCGGTGAAGATCACGTCGCCGGGATGCAGCGTGATCATATGGCTGACATAGCTCACCAGCTTCGGCACGCCGAAGATCAGCGTGCGGGTATTGCCGTCCTGCATGCGCACGCCGTCCACGTCGGTGAACATGGAAAGGTTGTGCGGGTCCGCCACCTCGTCCTTCGTCACCAGCCAGGGGCCGACGGGGCCGAAGGTGTCGGCGCCCTTGCCCTTGTCCCAGCTGCCGCCGCGCTCAATCTGCCATTCGCGCTCGGACACGTCGTTGCCCACGGCATAGCCGGCCACGTGGCTCAGCGCCTCGCCCTCGCTCACGCAGGTGGCCTTGGTGCCGATGATGATGCAGAGCTCGACTTCCCAGTCGCACTTCACGCTGTTCTTCGGGATGATCACATCATCGTTCGGGCCGCAGAGCGCGCCGAGCGACTTCAGGAACACGATGGGTTCCTTCGGGATCGGGTTGCCCGTCTCGGCGGCGTGGTCGGCGTAGTTGAGGCCGATGCAGAACAGGTTCTTCATGCCGGCGACCGGCGGCCCGAGGCGCGGGTTGCCATCGACCTTCGGCAGCGTGGTCACATCGACCGAGGCGAGCTTCTTCAGCCCGTTCGGGCCCAGCACATCACCGGCGATGTCGGCGACGATGCCGGAGAGGTCTCGGATGGCGCCGGCGGCATCAAGGATGCCCGGCTTTTCCTGGCCCGCGGGGCCGTAGCGCAACAGCTTCATGTCATGTCCCTTTTGTCGGAGCTAAAGCGTCCAGCCGCCATCGATGACGATGGCCTGGCCGGTGACGAACTGGCTTTCCGGCGCCGCCAGATACAGCACCAGGCTGGCGATCTCCTCCGGCCCCGCCAGCCGGCCCATGGCCTGGCGGGCGACGAAGGCGGCACGCGCTGCCTCCAGCCCACCGGCGGCCGCGGCATTGGCGGCGATGCGTTCTTCCAGCGAGGGCGTGTCCACCGTGCCGGGGCAGACGCAGTTGCAGCGGATGTTCCTGCCCACGTAGTCGGTGGCGACCGACTTGGTCAGCCCGACCACGGCGGCCTTGGTGGTGCCGTAGAGGAAGCGGTTCGGCGCGCCCTTCACGCTTGAGCACGCGCTGGACATGTTGACGATGGAGCCGCCGCCCTTGGCCACCATGCCCGGCAACGCCGCACGGATGGTCTGCCACATGCTGCGCACGTTGAGCGCGAAGGCGAAGTCCCATTCGGCATCGGTGCAGCTCTCGATGCTGTTCTGGTGGACATAGCCGGCGCAGTTGAACAGCACGTCCAGCGGGCCGGCCGCCGCCAGCGCGGCCTGCACTGCGGCGTCGTCGGTCGCGTCCAGCGCGTGGGTCTCAACGCCCATCGCGGCCAGGTCGGCCAGCTTGGCGGCATCCAGGTCGGTGGCGACCACGCTGCCGCCTTCCCGCGCGAAGGCCATGGCGCTGGCGCGGCCGATGCCCTGCCCCGCCGCCGTCACGAAGCAGCGTTTACCCGCCAGCCTGCCTGCCATGTCCATCCCTTTCGTCCTCGGGTTCAACTACCATGCACGGGCGAGGGCATCGAGAGGAAGGCGTGGCTGGCGTGCCAGAACTGCGCGCGGTTCAGCCCCATGGCCAGCGAATGGGCGGCGTGGTTCAGCACCACGAATTGCCGGTCGCCGTTGGGCAGTCGATTGAAGAAATCCCAGAGGTCTTCCATGCTGGCGATGCCGTCATGCTCGCCGCGGATAATCATGGTCGGCGCCTTGACCGCCTCCGGCTGGACCACCGGCAGGTTGGCGGTCATGTCCAGGTAGGTGCCGGTCGGGATATCCTCACCGAAGGGCAGCTCCGCATCGGCCAGCGCCTCCGCTACCGCCATGTCGGAGGTGCCCGGCATGTCTCTGGTAAAAATGCTGCGGATCATGTCGCGGCCACGCGGGCGGCGGTTGTGGGTGCGGTAGTAGTCCAGCCGCTTGGCGCGCTCCGCCAGGGTGGGGCTGTTGCGGCCGGTATAGACGAAGGCGGTCAGGATCAGGCGATTGACGCGTTCCGGATGACGCGACGCGAACAGCGCGGCCCGCAGCGCGCCGGAGCTTTCGCCGAGGTAGTGGAACGCGCCCTGGCCGGTTGCCGCCTGCACCACCGGCGCGGCGGCGGCCAGGTCGTCCGAGCCGCTGGAGATATCGGAGCTGGAGGCGGTGCGTGAGGACCGGCCATAGCCCTCGTGGTCCATGGTCCAGACGTCGTAGCCCCAGCGGGCGAAGACGTTCATCAGCGAGTATTCGCCGCGGCCCGGCACCGTCAGGTCCATGCTCGGGCGGCTGCTGTTGGAGGAGCCGTGGACGAGGAACAGCACCGGCCGCGGCGCTTCCCCACGGCGTGGCGCGCCCAGCCGCTTGCGGAACAGGTAGAGGCGGACATCGCCCTTGTTGGCCCAGTATTCGGCCGACCAGATCTGCGGCGGCGCGGCCGCCTCCACACTGCCATTAAGGGCAGCGCCAAGCGTGGCGCCGGCAAGCAATCCACGACGGTTCATCTCAAACGGCCTCCACCTTGAAGCCATCGCCCCAGCGCTTGATGCGGCCGGTGGATGGCGTGGGCAGGTGCGCGAAGCAGAAGCGGGTGGCGGTGTCGCAGCAGGCCTCGAAGACGGCGCGGCGGGTGCGGCCGCCCTGCGCCACGTCGTAGTCCACGCGCATGCCCTGTTCCGGGTAGCGGGCCTGGAGGGGCGAATGGATGAAGTCGCCGGTGACGATGGCATCCTGGCCCGGCTTGCCGACGCGCACCGCGAAATGGTCCGGCGTGTGGCCGGGCGTGGGCAGCAGGCTGATCTGGTCGTCGAGGACGAAGTCGCTGCTCACCATCTGCGCCCGCCTGGCCTCGACGATCGGCAGCACGCTGTCGCCGAAATGCGGGATCGGCTCCTTGGCATGCTCCGCCGCCCAGTGGTCGTGCTCCTTCTGGCTGAAGACGTAGCTGGCCTTGCTGAAGGTCGGTACCCAGCGGCCATTCTCCAGCCTGGTGTTCCAGCCGACATGGTCGACGTGCAGGTGGGTGCACATGACGTAGTCGATCTCGTCCGGGGTTACGCCGGCGGCCTTGAAGCCGGCCATGTAGCGCGGGCTTTCCAGCAAGTTCCACATCGGCCGCGCTGGGCGGGACTTGTGGTTGCCGACGCAGGTATCCACCAGAATGTTGTGCGCGGGCGTGCGGATCAGCCAGGACTGCATGGCCAGCACCAGCTTGCCATCCACCAGCGCGCCCTCGGCTTCCATCCAGCCGCGGTTTTCCTCCAGCCGCTCCGCGGTCAGCCCGGGGAAGAAATCCAGCGGGTCGAACAGCGGCTGCTGGTCCTCGATGATGGAGGTGATGCTGATGTCGCCGACGCGGACGGTGGTGCTCATGCTGGATCAGTTCCTCTCCAGCGCGGCTTTGACCCGCTCCGGCGTAAAGGGCAAGGCGCGCAGCCGGAGGCCGGTCGCGTGCTTCAGCGCATTGGCGATGGCGGCGCCGGTGGGGCCCTGGCTGGCCTCGCCGGAGCCGAGCGGCGGCTGGTCCGGCTGGTTCAGCAGCACGGACTGCACCTTGGGCACTTCGGGGAAGGTGAGGATCGGGTAGCTGTCCCAGTCGCGGCTGGTGACACCCTCGGGCGTGAACCGCACCATCTCCTTCAACGTCCAGCTGGTCGCCTGGACGATGCCGCCCTCGATCTGGTTGCGCAGGCCATCGGGGTTGATGATCTGCCCGGCATCGGCGGCGGCGAAGACGCGGGGGATGCGGATGGTGCCGGTCGCGCGGTCGATTTCCAACTCCACCACGCAGGCGACGTAGCAGCTCAGCCCCTTGTACTTGGCGAAGCCGAAGCCGCGGCCATGCGTGCCATCGCCACGCGTGCCGGGCTGCCAATTCGCCAGGCGCGCCGCGGCCTCGATGACGGCGCGGCCGCGCGGGTCCTTCAGGTGGGCAAGGCGGAAGGCGATGGGGTCCTGCCCCGCCGCCTCGGCCAGCTCGTCCATGAAGGATTCCAGCGCGAAGACGTTGCCATAGGCGCCCAGCGTGCGCAGCGCGGACGTACGCAGCGGCCCGACAGGGATCAGGTGATGCAGGACCTTCTGGTTGGGAAAGTCGTACAGCGGCACGGCATTGCGGTCGCCGGCACCGGCCGGCTGCGGCGTGGCGCGCGGATAGGGCGGCGCATGCGGCGTCTCCAGCAGCCAGGCCGGCATCAGGTTGATGCCGTTCTGCGGGCTGCCCGGCCGGTTGTTGTGGCCCTGGCTGAACACGTCGTGCGTCCAGTCCACAACCTTGCCTTCGGCGGAAAGCCCGGCGGAAACCTCGATCACCATGGCCGGGTTATACGGTTCCCAGGCGAACTCGTCGTCGCGCATCCATTGCAGTTTCACGGGTTTGCCCGGCACGGCGCGGGCCAGTAGCGCGGCGTCCAGCGCCACGTCGTCGGCGCCGTTGTGGCCGTAGCAGCCGCTGCCCTGCACATGCGTCACGCGCAACTTTTCCGGCGGCAACGCCAATACCTTGGCGAGGTCGGCGCGCAATGGGAAGACCCCCTGGGTGTGTGACCACACCTGCAGGCTGGCCTGGTCAGCCGCGTATTGTGCCACCGCGCAGGACGGCCCGATCGAGGCGTGAGAGAGGTAGTGCTTGGTAAAGGTGGCGGAGAAGCGCTGTGCCACCGGTGCGGCGTCCCCGGCCTTCTCGCTGCTGGTGGTGGTGTCGTGTCTCAGCGTCTTCAGCGCGTCGTGCAGCACGGCCGGTTCCGGCAGGCTGGCCGGCACGTCCCAACGCGCGGCGGCGGCCAGGGCCAGGCGGGCCTTCACCGCCTGCTCCTCGCGCTGCGCCACCACGCCGAGGAAGCGGCCGTCCCGCACCACCGCGACCACGCCGGGCAGCCTGCGCACCGCGTCCAGGTCCACGCTGAGCAGGCGCGCGGCGTAGCTGGGCGGGCGCACCACGCGGCCGAACAGCATGCCCGGCAGCCGCATGTCCTGCACGTAGATCTGGCCGCCGGTGACCTTGGCAGGGATGTCCAGCCGCTGCACCGGCTGGCCGACGATGCGGTGCTCGCTGGCTGGCTTCGGCCGGGCGGAGGCGGTGGCCTCGCGCCGCAGCAGGCCATCCTCGGCCAGCGCCCAGTAGCTTATGCCGTTGCCGCTGGGAGCGGTGACCATGCCGTCCTGCACGGTCAAGCGCGCGGCGGGCGCATTCAGGCGGGTCGCGGCCTTTGCCAGCAGGATCGCCCGCGCCTCGGCAGCGGCAAAGCGCAGCGCGGTGCCGCCCTGCTCCATGCTTTGGCTGCCGCTGGTCACGCCCTCGTTCGGGGTCAGCGCGGTATCGCCGCTGACCATGGTGATGCGGCCAGGCAGCACGTCCAGCTCTTCGGCGGCAATCTGCATGAGGGCGGTTACGGCACCCTGGCCGATCTCCACCTTGCCGGTGCAGACGGTCACCTTGCCGTCGGCGCCGATGTGCAGCCAGGCATCCAGCCGGCGATTGGTCTGCAGGCTGCCCGGCAGCCGGCGTGGTTGCGGCGGCGTGCCTTGCTGCGCCAGCGCGGGGCCGAAGCTGAAGCTCAGCAGCAGGCCGGTGGCGAAGCCGCGGCGGGAGATGGCGTTCATGGCTCAGCCCTCCCGCACGGCGCGCTGCACGGCGGCGATGATGCGGTTATGGGTGCCGCAGCGGCACAGGTAGGGCGCCAGCGCATCGCGGATATCCGGCTCGCTCGGCTCGGGCGTGCTGTCCAGCAGCGCCTTGGCCGCCATGATCATGCCATTGGCGCAGTAGCCGCATTGCGCCGCCTGCTCGGCAATGAAGGCGCGTTGCAGCGCATGCAGCCTGCCCGGCATGGCCAGGCCTTCCAACGTGGTGACGCTGCGCCCTTCCAGGCTGCCGATTTCGGTGATGCACGAACGTGTGGCCTGGCCGTCCACCAGCACGGTGCAGGCGCCGCATTGGCCCAGGCCGCAGCCGAAGCGCGGCCCGTTCAACGCCAGGTCGTTGCGCAGCACGTAGAGCAGGGGCGTATCCGCCTCGGCCGCAACCTGATGGTGGTGGCCGTTGACGGTCAGCGTGATGGCGGGCATTGGCGCCTCCGGCCTGGACATTTCCTGCACCGAGCCTAGCGCCGGCACCGCCGCGCCTCAATGGCCGGGCGGCAGGAGGCCGTGGGCTAGGGGCAGGGCACCAGCCGTGTCACCCGGCTGGGGTTCATCTCCGCCAGGTAGATGACGCCATCGGCGCCCAACCACATGCCATGCGCGCCGTTCAGCACCGGCCGGCAGCGGCCGACCAGGCGACCCTCGGCGTTGTACTGCGACAGCCGCGGCACCTGGTCGGTCACGTAGAAGCCGCCATCGGCGCTGCCGTGCACAGCCATGGGCTTGTGCAGGTCGGCAATGTCCTGCCGGTGCTCGCCTTGCGCCGAGAAGACCTGCACGCGGTTGTTCTCGCGGTCGCAGACCAGCACACGGCCATCGGCCAGCACCCAGATGCCGTGCGGGGTGGAGAATTCGCCGGCGCGGCGTCCCGGCACCCCCCAACTGCCCAGCAACGCGCCCTCGGCCGCGAACCGGTGGACCTGGGCGTTGCCGTAGCCGTCGGCGACATAGATGCTGCCGTCCGGGCCGAAGGCGACATCGGACGGCGCATTGAACGGCTGGCCGGGCTGGCCGCGCAGCCCCAACCCACCGACGCGATGCCCGGCGGCATTGAAGATGACGACCTCATGCGCGTCGCGGTCGACGACGAAGACGCGGCCATCCGGGTGCGGCGTGAACATGTGGCCATCGGCAATCTCGGCGCCGCCCCAGGCGGCCAGGCGCTCTCCCCCCGGAGAGAGCGCCACGATGGCCGGACCCTCCGCATCCACCAGCGGATCGCTGCGCAACTGCACCAGCACGGTGCCATCGGCGGTGCAGGCCACGTCTGTCACGCGGCCGGGGCCCGCCGGCAGATCGCCGAAGGGGCGCTCGACGCGGTAGCGGCGGGTACCGAGGGTAACGAAAAGCTCGTGTCGGGGCATATCCGGCCTGTCGCTGACGTGCGGTCGTTCCCGGCTGAACGGGTTGGCCGGGAATGTCAAACTGAACCAGGGTGGGGCAGCGGCTTGGTGGGCGCAAGCGCGCGCGGCGTGCAGCCTGCACCCGCCATGGTGGCAGCGCCCGGGCCATGCCATACGCGGGAGCGATGCATTCTCCCTCCGGCCCCGCCCCCAGCCCTGCCGACACGCTTGCCTCTGGCGGCCGGCACCAGCGCGCCGCGGGCGCAACCCGGCTGGAGTTCGCGCTGGGGCCACGCGGCACTGCGCTGGCCCGGCTGTACCAGCAGGCGCCATTGCGGGTGTTGTTCCCCACGCCGGAGCCAGGCGAGCCGCCGACCGCAGCGCTGGTGAACTGCGCCGGCGGCCTGGCTGGCGGCGATTCGCTGGCGACCGAGGCGCTGCTGGGGACTGGCTGCACCGCCATCCTGACCACGCCGGCGGCCGAGAAGGTCTATCGGAGTCTGGGGCCGCCGAGCCAGGTGAGCACCAGGCTGCACCTGCAGGCCGGCGCAACCCTGGAGTGGTTGCCGCAGGAAACCATCCTGTTCGACCAGGCCCGGCTGGCGCGGCGGATGGAGGTCCACCTGGCCACGGGGGCGCAACTGCTGGCGGCGGAGATGCTGGTGTTCGGCCGCAGCGCGCGGGGCGAGACCATGCGTTCCGGCCTGCTGCGGGACAGTTGGCGGCTGCACGGGCCGGCCGGGCTGCTTTGGGCCGATGGCCTGGCGCTGGGCGACGACCTCGGCGCCCGGCTTGCGGCGCCGCTCGGCTTCGGCGGCGCGCAGGCCATGGCGACACTGCTGCTGGCGGCGCCGGGGGCGGAGGCGCACCTGCCGCTGCTGCGGGCCGCGCTGGAAGACGCGCCGGGGGGCGAGGACAGGCCGCCGCCGGGGGCGGCGACGTCACCACGGCCAGGCCTGTTGCTGGCGCGCTGCCTTGGGGATGCGCTGGCGGTGCGGGGTGCGCTGGCCGCCGGGATCGTTGCCCTGCGCCATGTCGCCCTGGGGCAACCCGCCAGATTGCCGCGGCTGTGGACGACGTAACGGCCTCGGGCCATGATCACGTCGATTCTGGGATGAGCTCCGCATGCACCTGACCCCGCGAGAGAAGGACAAGCTGCTGATCGCCATGGCGGCGGTGGTGGCGCGTCGCCGGCTGGACCGCGGCGTGAAGCTGAACTACCCGGAGGCGATCGCGCTGATCACCGACTTCGTGGTCGAGGGCGCCCGCGACGGCCGCAGCGTGGCCGACCTGATGCAGCAGGGCGCGCATGTGCTGACCCGGGACCAGGTGATGGACGGCATTGCCGAGATGATCCACGAGATCCAGGTAGAGGCCACCTTTCCGGATGGTACCAAGCTGGTGACGGTGCACGAGCCGATCCGCGACGCCGCACCGCCGGCAGCCCAGCAGAAGGTAGCGCGCTGATGATCCCGGGCGAAATCCTGCCGGCCGCCGGCGACATCGAACTCAACGCCGGTGCGCCGGTGGTGGAACTGGAGGTGGCCAACACGGGGGACCGGCCGGTGCAGGTTGGCAGCCATTATCACTTCGCCGAGACCAACCCGGAGCTGGCCTTCGACCGTGCCGCGGCGCGGGGCCATCGGTTGGACATCGCCGCCGGCACCGCCGTGCGGTTCGAGCCGGGGCAGCGCCGCCGCGTGCGACTGGTGCCGCTGGCGGGCGACCGCGTGGTGCATGGCTTCCGCGGCGAAACCGAGGGGAAACTCTGAGATGGCCGCTCGTCTTTCCCGCGCCGCCTATGCCGGCATGTACGGCCCGACCACCGGCGACCGCATCCGCCTGGCCGATACCGACCTGATCATCGAGGTGGAGCGCGACCACACCACCTATGGCGAGGAGGTTAAGTTCGGCGGCGGCAAGGTGATTCGCGACGGCATGGGCCAGAGCCAGCGCACCCGGGCCGAAGGGGCGATGGACACCGTCATCACCAATGCGGTGATCCTGGACCATACCGGCATCTACAAGGCCGATGTCGGGCTGAAGGACGGCCGCATCGCCGCCATCGGCAAGGCCGGCAACCCGGATACCCAGCCGGGCGTCGATATCGTGATTGGCCCAGGCACCGAGATCATCGCCTGCGAAGGGCGCATCCTGACCGCGGGTGGCCTTGACGTGCATGTCCACTTCATCTGCCCGCAGCAGGTCGAGGAGTCGCTGGCCAGCGGCATCACCACCATGTTCGGCGGTGGTACCGGGCCGGCGCATGGCACGCTGGCCACCACCAGCACGTCGGGGCCTTGGCACATGGCGCGCATGCTGCAGGCGGCCGAGGGGCTGCCGGTGAATCTCGGCTTTCTTGGCAAGGGCAACGCGGCGTTGCCGGCGGCACTGCGCGAACAGGTACTGTCCGGCGCCTGCGGGCTCAAGCTGCACGAGGATTGGGGCACGACGCCGAAAGCCATCGACACCTGCCTGCGCGTGGCGGACGAGATGGATGTGCAGGTGGCGATCCATACGGATACGCTGAACGAGAGCGGCTTCGTCGAGAGCACCATCAAGGCGATTGCCGGCCGCACCCTGCAGGCCTTCCACACCGAGGGCGCCGGTGGCGGCCATGCGCCAGACATCCTGCGGGTTGTCGGCGAGCCGAACTTCCTGCCGTCCTCGACAAATCCGACCATGCCCTACACGGTCAACACCGTGGACGAGCATCTCGACATGCTGATGGTCTGCCATCACCTCGACCCGCGGATTCCGGAGGACGTCGCCTTCGCCGAATCGCGCATCCGCAAGGAGACGATCGCCGCCGAGGACATCCTGCACGACCTCGGCGCCATCAGCATGATGAGCAGCGACAGCCAGGCCATGGGCCGCTGCGGCGAGGTCATCATCCGTACCTGGCAGACCGCGCACAAGATGAAGCAGCAGCGCGGCCGGCTGGCCGGCGAGACCGGCGACAACGACAACCTCCGGGTCCGCCGCTACATCGCCAAGTACACCATCAACCCGGCCATCTCGCAGGGCATCGCCCAGCATGTCGGCAGCGTGGAGGTGGGCAAGTATGCGGACCTGGTGATGTGGAACCCAGCCTTCTTCGGCGTGAAGCCCGAGATGATCCTGAAATGCGGCAGCATCGCCATGGCGCCGATGGGCGACCCCAACGCCAGCATCCCGACGCCGCAGCCGGTGCATTATCGGCCGATGTTCGCCGGGTTCGGCAAGACCATGGCGGCTTCGGCGATCACCTTCGTCAGCGAAGCCGCGCTGGCCGATGGCGTTGGCGAACGGTTGGGGCTGCACCGCATTGTCGCCGCGGTCCACAACACGCGCGGCGGCATCAGCAAGCGCAGCATGGTGCTGAACGACGCACTGCCAAAGATAGAGGTGAATGCCGAGACCTACGAGGTTCGCGCCGATGGCGAACTGCTGGTGTGCGAGCCCGCGACATCGCTGCCGATGACGCAGCGCTACTTCCTGTTCTGACCATGACCGATCAGGACCTGCCCCGCGCGATCAAGGTGCTGCCCGCCGGTGGTTGGGTGGAGCGCACCGCCCGGGATGTCGTGACGTTGGACTTCGACGACCGCTTCCGTCGGCGCCGGCGGTATGTCGGCGCCAAGGGCCTGGCCTTCCTGCTGGACCTGGAGGAGGCGGTGGCGCTGCGCGATGGCGACGGGCTGCTGCTCGAAGCCGGCGGGGTTGTGCTGGTCAAAGCGGCGCCTGAACCGCTGGTGGAGATCAGCGCCGAAACACCGGAACGTTTGGCGCGCCTCGCGTGGCACCTCGGCAATCGGCATCTGCCCACGGAAATCCGCGCGGAGGCGCTGCTGATTCGCGACGACCATGTCATCGTGGCCATGCTGCGTGGCCTGGGTGCGCAGGTGCGCCAGGTGAACGCGCCGTTCAACCCGGAAGGCGGCGCCTACGGCGAGCACAACCGCCACCATGACCACGCCCATTCACACGGCCAGGCGCATGATCACGGCGACCATGGCGCGCATGCGCACGACCATGACCACGAGCACTGACAGTGCCGCGCTCTACCGGCTGCTGACCTGGCTTTCGCCGGCCTATCCGGTCGGTGCCTTCAGTTATAGCCACGGCCTGGAAACAGCGGTGGAAGCCGGCCTGGTGCGCGGGCGCGAGGGTGTGGTGAGCTACGTCCAGACGGTGCTGGACCACGGCGCCGGACATATCGACGCCGCCTTGCTGGTGGCGGCGTGGCGGGCTGCGCAGGCAGACGAGCCGGCCGTGCTGGACCAGGTGGCGCAGCTGGCCGCCGCCTGGCGTGGCACCGCGGAAACCGCGCTCGAGACCATGCAGCAAGGCACCAGCTTCACCAGCATCACCGCCACCGCCTGGCCAGATGCGGGGTTCGCCGGCTTCGCTGCACGGCATGGCAGGCGGCTGGCACACCCGGTGGCGTTCGGCGCGGCGGCGGGCTTTCAGCGCGTGCCATTGCTTGCCAGCGTCATCGCCTGGCTGGCGGCTTTTGCCGCCAACCTGGTTTCGGCCGGCGTGCGCATCGTTCCGCTGGGACAGACCGACGGGCAGTTGGCCACGGCCGCGTTGCAGCCTATCGTCGAAGCCGCCGCGCAGGCGGCGCTGGCGGCCGACCTTGACGACCTGGGCACCGCCAGCCCGATGTTGGACCTGCTCTCCATGCGCCACGAGACGCAATACACGAGGCTTTTCCGCTCATGAGCAACGGCCCCTTCCGCGTCGGCATCGGCGGCCCGGTCGGCAGCGGCAAGACCGCGCTGACCGAGCGGCTGTGCCGCGCGCTGCGCGACACGCACGACATCGCCGCCATCACCAACGACATCTACACCAAGGAGGACGCGGAGTTCCTGACCCGCGCCGGCTGCCTGCCGCCGGAGCGCATCATGGGCGTGGAAACCGGCGGCTGCCCGCACACCGCGATCCGCGAGGATGCCAGCATCAACCTGGCCGCGGTGGCGGACATGGTGGCGCGCTTCCCGCAGTTGGAGGTGCTGTTCATCGAGAGCGGCGGCGACAACCTGGCGGCGACCTTCAGCCCGGAACTGGCCGACCTGACGATCTACGTCATCGACGTCAGCGCCGGCGACAAGATCCCGCGCAAGGGCGGCCCCGGCATTACCCGCAGCGACATGCTCGTCATCAACAAGATCGACCTGGCCCCGCTGGTCGGCGCCGATCTCGGCGTGATGGACCGCGATGCGCGAAAGATGCGTGGGCAGCGCCCGTTCATCTTCACCAATCTCAAGGTGGACCAGGGGGTGGCGGAAATTGCCGCCTTCATCCTCCAGCAAGGCGGCATCTCGCCGAGGAAGGCAGCATGAAGAAGCTACTCGTCGTTCTCGCGCTCGCGCCATTCCCGGCGCTGGCCCACCCCGGCGGGCCACTGGAACACGGCCTTGCCAGCGGCTTCCTGCACCCGTTGCTGGGCGCCGACCATCTGGTGGCCATGGTCGCCGTCGGCCTGTGGGCGGGGTTGCAGGGTGGCGCGGCACGACTGGCGCTGCCGGGCGCCTTCCTCGGCGCCATGGCGCTGGGCATGGGCCTTGGCATGGCGGGCGTGGCGCTGCCCGGCGTGGAGGCAGGCGTGCTTGCCTCCGTGCTGCTGCTGGGTGTGCTGGCGGCGCTGGCGGTACGGGTGCCACTCGGCGTCGCGGCGCCGCTGGTGGGGCTGGCCGGGCTGCTGCATGGCCACGCCCATGGTGCCGAGGCCGGCGCGGTTGAACTGAGCTACGCGCTGGGCGCGCTCGCCGCCACCGCTGCGCTGCATGGCGGCGGCCTGTTGCTGGCGCGGCCACTGGCCCGCCTGCTGCCGAAGGCGCGAGTGGCCTAATTGGCCGTCCGCATCGGTGCCAGGGCGAGGAACTTCGCCCTGGCCTCCGGCGGAATCGGCATCGGCTTGCGGCTGGCGCGGTCCAGCACCACCATGACGTTCTCGGCGGTGGCGACGCATTGGCCATCGACGAACAGCGCCTGCTCGAGCACGAAACTGCTGCTGCCGATGCTGAGGATGGCGCCGCCGATGCGCACCCGGCTGGGGTAGTGGACCTCTCGCCGATAGTCGATGGCCACACGGGCGACGGCCATGGCGAAGGCGCGCGCATGCGGGGCACCGGCCACGGCGTTCATCAGGTCGGCGCGGCCTGTTTCGCAATAGGCGCCGATGGCACCGTTGTTGACATGACCGTTCAGGTCGGTGTCGCTGACGCGGACCGTCTCATCGCTCCAGAAGGCGAATTCTTCCGGGTGCGGCAGCGGCTTGCGGACATTCATCCGGCGGGGTCCTTCAGCGCGGCCTCGGCCATCTCGCGCAATCTGTTCTTCTGGATCTTCACCCCGTTGGGGCCATTGTTGGCGGGAAATTCCGCTACCGCCAACACGCGCCGCGGCTGCTTGTAGGCAGCCAGCCCGGACCGGCAGTGCGCCAGCAGCGCAGCCTCCCCAACCGGCGCGGCGAGGATGACGAAAGCCACCGCGACATCACCTTGGCCGGCCTGCGAGACGCCGACCACCTGGGCCTGCGCCACGGCCGGGTGGGCGCCGAGGTGGGCTTCTATCTCGCCAGGGTCCACCAGGTAGCCGCGCAGCCGCAGGCTGTCCTTCAGCCGCGCCAGGTAGAGGAAGCTGCCGCCCTCGTCGACTGCCAGGTCGCCGCTGCGGAACCAGCCGTCCTCGGTGAAGGCGGCGGCCGTGGCGGCGGGGTTGTTCAGGTACTGCAATAGCAGGTTATAGCCCTGCAATTGCAGTTCGCCGGGCTCTCCCCGGGGCTGCATGGCGCCGGTTTCCGGGTGGCAGATGCGGAAGCGGATGTCTGGCGACACCGGCGTGCCGCCGGCTGGGATGCGCTGCGCCAGCGGGGCCCGCCAGTCCCGCCCCGCCAGCAGGGAAAATCCTTCCGAAGAGCCATACAGCCCCACCAGGCGAATGCCGCGGCTATCGGCGGCGGTGGCCACGCGGGCGCCCCAGCCGACGAACTCGGCATAGCCGCCAACCCGCCATGTCACCAGCGAGGCGCCGGGCACGCCGAGTACCGCGTCGAACATCTGGTCGCTGCCGAAGAAATGGGTCACGCCCTCGTCGTCGATCGCGCGGGCGCAGGCGGCGGCTTCATACACCGGCACCGAGACCAGCGTGCCGCCGGCGGCCAGCACCGCCATGGCCTGCATGAAGCCGAGCACGCCGTAGAGCGGCAGCGCACCCAGCGCCACGCCGCCCTGCATGTCGAAATACGCGGCCACGTTCCGTGCGTGGCGCAGGACGCCGGCCTGGTCGTGCGGCGCCAGCTTGGGTACGCCGGTGGTGCCGCTGGTGGAGAAGGTGCAGAGCAGGTCGGCGGGCTCTCCGGTCTCCGGCGCTTCGCCGGAGGCGCCTTCCAGCAGGGCGTGCGGTGGGGCTTCGATCAGCACCTCCGGTGCCAGCTCGGCTGCGGCGGCAGCGTAGTCCATCTTCAGGAATTGCGGGGTGATGACCAGGCCGCGTGGCTGCGCCACCTCCAGCACGCGGCGCGCTTCCGCCACGGTGAAGCGGGTGGAGATCGGCACCACCAGCACGCCGAGCCGCGCGCAGGCGAAGAGGCATTGCAGCCAGCCCGCGCCATCCGGCAGCCAGACCGCCAGGCGGTCGCCACGGCGGAAGCCCAGCGCGTGCAGCCGTGCCGCCAGCGCCGTGGCGGCGGCGCGCAGGTCGGCGCGGGAGACGCGCAGGCCAGGGCCGACGAAGGCGGTGCCCTCGCCCGCCAGCAGCGCGCGCATCAGCGGCCGCCCAGCGCCGCGCGGGCGATCTGGATGCGCTGCATCTCGCTGGTGCCCTCGCCGATGCGGAAGGCCCGGGCGTCGCGATAGAAGCGTTCCAGCGGCAGGTCGCGCATGTAGCCGATGCCGCCGAAGACCTGCAGCGCGCGGTCGGCCACGCGGTTGACCATCTCGGAGCAATAGAGCTTGCTGCGCGAGGCCGCGATGCGGAACTCGTCGCTGCCGGCGTCGGCGGCCTCGGCGGCGGCGCGGATCAGGCCGCGCGCCGCGGCGATCTCCACGTCGTTGTCGGCCAGCGGGAACTGGATGCCCTGGTAGTCGCTGATCGGCGCGCCGAAGGCCTTGCGTTGCTTCGCGTAGTCGAGCGCCATCTCCTGCGCCCGCAGCGCAATGCCAAGGCAGCGGCAACTGACAAAGACGCGGTCGTGGTTGATGCCGGCCATCATGGTCAGGAAGCCGGCACCGGGTGCGCCGAGCACGTCGCTGTCGGGCACGAAGGCGTCATCGAGCGAAAAACCGTTCAGGTGGTAGCCGCGCCAGCCCATCTTGCGGTACCGCACCAGGTTCTTCAGTCCCGGATTGGAGCGTCGCATCAGGAAGGTCGTCAGCCGGCCCTTCAGGTTCGCGTTGGCATCCGTCGTGGCCAGCACGATGATCCATTCGCTGGTCTCGACGTTGCTGATGAACTGCTTGGTGCCGTTGAGCCGCCAACCTCCTGCCACCTTCTCGCCGCGCAGCGTCAACGCGTTCAGGTCGCTGCCGGCGTCGGGTTCGGTCAGCGCATAGGTGATGGTCTCGCTGCCATCAACCAGCGCCGGGAGAATCCGCGCCTGCTGGTCAGTGTTCATCAGCGTCAGCGAGAGCGGCAGATGGCCGAAGCACTCGGTCAGCGGCATGGAGGTTCGGCCGATCTCCTCCAGTACCTGCACCCGCTCCTGCACCGAAAGCCCGGGGCCACCAAGGCTTTCCGGCAGGTTGAAGCCGTAGAGGCCGAGCGCGGCAATCTCCTGCCGCAGCCCGGCCAGCAGCTGCTCGTCAACCTCGTCCGCCTCGTCGATCGCGGCTTCCAGCGGGTTCAGCCGCGTGCGCACGAAGCGCCGCACCGTCTCGCAGACCGCGGCGATCTCCTCGGCGGCCATCGGCACTACTTGCCCTTCTCGGCTTCGTAGCGCGCCTTGTTCTCGGCATTCGGCGGATAGAGGCCGGGCAGCTTCTCGCCGGCTTCCACCTTGCTGACGATCCAGGCTTCCAGGCGCTCCTGCTCCTCGCCGGTGTTCGCCACTTCGTCGACGAAGGCCTTCGGGATCAGCACGGCGCCGTCGTCGTCCACCACCACCACGTCGTCCGGGAATACCGCGACGCCGCCGCAGCCGATCGGCTCCTGCCAGCTGACGAAGGTCAGGCCGGCGACCGAGGGCGGCGCCGCGCCGCCGGCGCACCACACCGGCATGCCGGTGCCGACAACGCCGGCGACGTCGCGCACCACGCCATCCGTCACCAGCGCGGTGACGCCGCGCTTGACCAGGCGGGCGCAGAGGATGTCGCCAAAGATGCCGGCATCGGTGACGCCGCGCGCATCGGCGACGGCGATACAGCCTTCCGGCATCGCCTCGATGGCCGCGCGGGTGGAGATGGGGGAGGACCAGCTTTCCGGCGTGGCCAGGTCCTCGCGCGCCGGCACGAAGCGCAGGGTGAAGGCGGGCCCCACCATGCGGCGGCCCTTGGCGGTGGGCGTGAAGGCCTGCGGACCGCGCATCCAGATATTGCGAAGCCCCTTCTTCAGCAGCACGGTCGTGATGGTGGCGGTGGTGATCTTTTCCAGCTTCGCTTTGATCAGCGGGTCCATCTTCGAATCCTTCAACGGGTCAGGTGCTTTAGCGCAGCGGCGATGATTGCGGCAGGGTCGTCATCGACCTCCATCGCAATGGCGGCTTCGTCGGGACCTGGCGGCTCCAGCGTGGCGTATTGGCTGGCCATCAGGCTGGCGGGCATGAAGTGGTTTTCGCGGGCGGCCTGGCGCGCCATCACCAGGGCGGGGTCGCCATGCAGGTACAGCAGGCGCACGCCGGGGCGCGTGGCCAGCAAGCGCTGGCGGTAGCTGCGCTTCAGTGCGCTGCAGGTGACAACGCCACCGGCGCCGCCGCGCTGGTCCAGCCAGGCGCCGATGGCGTCCAGCCAAGGCCAGCGGTCTGCATCCACCAGCGGCGTGCCGGCGCGCATCTTCGCCACGTTGGCGGGCGGGTGGAAGTCGTCGGCATCGGCGAAAGGCACCCCCAGCGCCGTGGCGAGGCCCCGGCCGATGGTGGACTTGCCGACCCCGGAGACGCCCATGACCAGCACAAGCACTGTCACTGTTTGGCCATCCGCTTCAGCCCTCCAGGCTACGCCTTCCGGCCATCGGATGGTGTTTTCGGCGGCTCCAGATGGCCGCCGAAGCCCTTGCGCATGGCGGAGAGCGCCTTCATCGAGAAGCGCTGCTCGTCCCGGCTGGTGAAGCGGGCGAAGAGCGCGGCGGCCAGCACCGGCGCGGCGATGCCTTGTTCCACCGCGGCATCCACCGTCCAACGGCCCTCGCCGCTGTCGCTGACGGTGCCGGAATAGCTGCCCAGGTCTTCCTCGGCGGCCAGCGCCTGGGCGGTGAGGTCGAGCAGCCAGCTGGCCACCACGGACCCGCGGCGCCAGCCCTCGGTCACATCGGCCAGGGAGGCGGTGACGACGCCTTGGTGGTGCAGGATGTCGAGACCCTCGGCCATCGCCTGCATCATGCCGTACTCGATGCCGTTGTGGATCATCTTGGTGAAGTGGCCGGCGCCGTTGGCACCGCAATGCACATAGCCCTCGGCCGGGCGCGGATCGCGGGCTTCCGCCCCGGGAGTGGGTTCCGCTGCCGCACGGCCGGGCACCAGGGCGCGGAAGATCGGGTCCAGCCGGCGTACCACCTCTGCCTCGCCGCCGATCATCAGGCTGTAGCCGCGCGCCAGGCCCCAGACGCCGCCCGACGTGCCGATATCGAGGAAGTGCAGCCCCTTGGCGCGGATCTCGGCACCACGGCGGAGACTGTCCTTCCACATGGAATTGCCGCCATCGATCAGCACGTCGCCGGGAGAGAGCAGGCCGGCGATGTCGCGCAGCGCGTCCTCGGTGGCCGCGCCGCTGGGCAGCATGACCCATATGGTACGCGGCGCGTCCAGGCCGGCGACCATGGCGGCAAGGCCGGGCACGGCGCGGGCGCCTTCGGCAGCCAGAACGGCGCCGGGGCCGGGGTTGCGATCCCACACCACGCAGTCGTGCCCCGCGCGCAGCAGCCGCCGCACGATGTTGCCGCCCATCCGGCCCAGGCCGACCATGCCAAGCTGCACCGTTCCGCTCCCTCGTCTTCGATGTGGAAGCCTAGCCGTGCCCCAGCCCTTGCGCCAGCCGCCCCGGCCGGGCTTTGCTGCGGCCAGCATGCAGGAGCCGACGATGCAGAACAGCGAACAGATCTGGCAGCTGGTGGACCAGCGCCGCGCCGAATACGAGGGCCTGGCCGACCGCGTCTGGGGCATGCCGGAGCTGTGCTATGCCGAGCATCGCAGCTGCGCCGAACATACCGCCATGCTGGAGGCCGAGGGCTTCCGGGTGACGAAGAACCTGGCGGGCATTCCGACCGCCGTGATGGGCGAGGCCGGCGAGGGCGGGCCGGTGAT
>CAIMOR010000077.1 GCA_903843125.1 uncultured Rhodospirillales bacterium | reverse complement strand
GGAGTGCCGCGGCCAGTAGCGGGTGCAGGCCCTGGCGCGCTTGCAGCGCGGCCTGGCGGACGGCGGCGCCGATGCGCAGCGTTTCCGTGGTGGCGGTGGCTTCCGCCAGTGCGGTGATGCGCATGATGTCCACCAGCACGGCGGGGCGGGCCAGGCGCATGTTCAGCATGGGCAGCAGCGACTGGCCGCCGGCGATGATGCGGGCGCCCTCGCCTTCGGCACGCAGCGTCGCCAGGGCTTCGTCCAAGGTTGCGGCCTGCACGTAGTCGAACTTCGCGGGCTTCATGCGCGCAGGCCCAGGCGGTGCAGCAGGCGCTGCCACCACGGCGGTTGCGGCGCAGCCTGGCGGGCGAGGGCGGCGAAGAACTGGCCGATGACGACGCGCGTCGCGCCGTCCAGCAGGCGGCCGGCGATGCTGGCGACCTTGCCGCCGACGGCCGCTTCATAGCGGTAGGCGATGATGGTGGCGCCATCGGCCGGGGTGAGGGTGACGTGGCCGCGGCCCTGGCCGAAGCCGAGCGCGCCCTGCGCGCTGCCGCTGAGCGTGAGGGCGCTGGGTTCATCGAGGTCGCTGAGCGACAGCGCGACGCGGTAGCGGCCCTTGACCGGGCCGATGCCGAGCGTGACGTCCGCGGTGTAGTCGGTGGGGCTGGTGCGTTGGATGCCGTGCGCGCCGGGGACGATGGACATCAACGCGTCCGGGTCCAGCAGCGTGGCCCAGAGCTGTTCGCGCGGGGCGGCGACGCGGGCCTGGCCTTCGCCGCGGAGCAGGCGTTCGCCCTTGGGCGCGGCGGCGGGCGCGTTGGGTTCGGCGCCGTGCAGGTGGGCGGCGAGGGTGGCGGGCAGCAGCGGCAGCGTGATGTCGTGCAGGCCGAGCGCATCGGCGACCGCATTGGCGATGCAGACCGGCGTGGACATGCAGTTGCCCTCGCCGACACCCTTGGCGCCGAGCGGCGTGAAGGGCGATGGGGATTCGTGGTGCAGGATGATCGGCGCCGGCACTTCCATCGCGGTCGGCACCAGGTAGTCGGCGAAGGTGCCGGTCTCGAAGCTGCCATCGGGGGCGTAGCTGTGCGCTTCGTACAGCGCGGCGCCGAGGGCGTGGGCGAAGCCGCCGGTGACCTGGCCGGCGACCATGCCGGGGTGCAGGATGGTGCCGCAGTCGTGCATGGTGACGTAGTGGTCGAGGCGGACCTCGCCGGTGATGCGGTCGACCTCGACGCCGCAGAAATCGAAGATGAAGCCGTGGCAGAGCGACGAGTTGACCTCGTCGGCTTCGGTCGGTGCGGTGAGCTCGGGCGGCGTCCACCAGGCGGTTTCGCGCAGCGGCGTGCAGTCCTCGGCGGGCAGGGTGCCGGGCGCCCAGTGCGGGCTGGAGGCGATGCGGGCGAAGGGCAGCGCGTTGTCCGGGTTGGCGCGCGCATGCAGCTTGCCGCCGGCCAGCACGACGTCGTCCGGCGGCACGTTCAGCAGCGGCGCGGCGAGGCGCGTGAGGCGGATGCGGAGCTGTTGGGCGGCGATGCGGGCGACGCCGGCGACGGCGGGGGCGAAGCGGCTGGCGTAGTTGCCGCTGGCGATGCTCCAGGCGTCCTTGGCGGTGTCGATCTCGGTGACCACGCGGATGTCCTGCGGGCGCAGGCCGAGTTCGTCGGCGACGACCTGTGCCAGAACGGTGCGGTGGCCCTGGCCCTGCGGCACGCTGGCGACATGGACGGAGACGCTGCCGACCGCGTCGCACTGGATGGTGGCGGTGGCCTGGGCGCCGTTCTTCGGGCCGGCGCGCTTGCGTTCGGCGGGCGTGAGGACGGCGGTGATGTAGCCCATGTTGGAGACGCTGGGTTCCACCACGGCGGTGTAGCCGATGCCGTAGTGACGGCCCTCGGCGCGGGCGGCGTCGCGGCGCGCGAGGAGGGCGGCGTGGCGGCCGTCGCGCAGCGCCGTCTCCATGGCGGTGGCGTAGTCGCCGCTGTCCAGCAGGGCGCCGGATGCGGTGCGGTAGGGCATGGCCGCCGCGGGCACCAGGTTGCGGCGGATGACGTCCAGCGGGTGCAGGCCCAGCGTCAGCGCGATGCGCTGCACCAGGCGTTCAAGCGCGAAGTAGACCTGCGGGCCACCGAAGCCGCGGTTCAGGCCGGTGGGCGCCTTGTTGGTCAGCACCACGCGGTTGCGGATGGCGACGTTGCGGATGGCATAGGCGCCGGTCATGTTGCCGTGCATGCGGTACAGCGTGGCCGGTTCCGGCGCGCGGAGCTGGGCGCCGCAGTCTTCCAACTGGTCCCAGTCCAGCGCGGTGATGACGCCGTCAGCGGTGACGGCGGCTTCGAGGTGCGTGACGCGGTTAGTGGCGACCGAGGAGGCGGCGAGGTGTTCGAGCCGGTCCTCCACCCATTTCACCGGGCGGCCACAGGCCTTCGCCGCCGCGGCGACGAGGACGATGTAGGGGAAGACGCCCTGCTTGACGCCGAAGCTGCCGCCGCTGTCCGGTGGCGTGCGCAGGCGCAGGCGATTGCCGGGCACGCGCAGCGCGCGGGCGATGACGGCGTGGATGCTGAAGGGGCCCTGGAAGTTGGCGAAGACGTCGTAGCTGTCCTCGCCCGGGTCATGCTCGGCGGTGACGCCGTAGCATTCGATGGGCGTGCAGGCGCTGCGGGGGTAGGCGACATCGATGGCGACGCAGTGCGCGGCGGCGGCGAAGGCAGCCTCGGGGTCGCCGTAGCGGAAGCGACGTTCGCTGGCCAGGTTGCCGCCCAGGCCGGCGTGCAGCACCGGCGCTTCGGGCGCCAGCGCCGCGACGGGGTCGGTGACGGCGGGTAGGGGTGCGTAGCGGATGTCGATGAGGTCGAGCGCGTCCTCGGCCACGTAGCGGTCCGTCGCCACGACGATGGCGACGGGTTCGCCGACGTAGCGCACGCGCTCCACCGCGATGGGCCAGCATTCCATCGGCGCCTTGACG
>CAIMOR010000076.1 GCA_903843125.1 uncultured Rhodospirillales bacterium | reverse complement strand
TTGAGCACCGCATAGGGCTCCACCTCCACGTAGTTGGCTCCGGCCACGCTGGTGGTGAAGACGCTGGCGGCCATCTGCGCCACCGGCAGGCGCAGATGCACCAGGCTGCCGCGCGTCGGGTCGTTGCCGGTCACGTTGATGCTGCTGCCGGCCAGCAGCAATGGTCCGGCATTGGTGCCCAGCTCCACCGTGCCGCCAGGCTCGCCGGCCGCCGTGCCGGTGGCGTTGAGGCTGGCGCCGCTTGCCAGCGTCACGCCGGCATTGGCGTACAGCCTGATGTCGCCACCCTTGGCGCCGTGGGTGTCGATGCTGCCGGCCACCGTCACGCTGCCGCCATCGGCGGTCAGCCCCACCTGGCTGGCGCGCATGGTCTGCCCGGCCGTCAATGTCAGGTCGCCGGTGCGCGTCCAGATGGTACGCGCGCCGTCGAAGCCGGCCGCGTCCAGCCGGGCGTTGACCGCCCCCAGGTTGGCCGCCGCCAGCGTATCCAGCGTGAAGCTGCCGCCGGTGCCGGCATCGGCCGCACTGCCGCGCAGCGCCAGGCCGCTGAAATCGGCGCTGCCGCGTTCGGCGGTCAGCTGCACGCTGCCGGCGGTGACGCCGCTGATGCCGGCGGGTGCCGATACGTCCAGGGCAACCCCGGGCGCGATGACGACATTGCCGGCCGAGGCCACCAGCGTCGCCCGCCCGCCCGAGGCATAGGCGGCCTGGTCGAAGAATACCCGGCTGTAGCCGGAAAGGTCGATGCTGGCGCCGGCGCCCAGGGTCAGGTTGCCGCTGGTCGCGGCCAGGTTCAGGTCGCCGGAGTGGTTGACCACCGCGGTCGCCAGGGTCAGGTCGCTGCCGGTCAGGCCCAGCCGGCCGCCCATCGCCGGCGTCGCCAGGCTGCTCGGTGTCGCCGGGGCCAGCAGGCTCAGGGAACCGGCGGCGACGATGCTGAAATCCGCCCCGGCGCCGCTGCCGACGCGCGCCGCCGTCAGCGCCAGCGGCCCGCTCAGGTCCAACTCGCCGGTGCCGGTGGTTGTCAGCTCGCCGTTGGTGGTCAGGCTGGCCGCGGCGAAGCCCTGCACCGCCGTGGTGCCACCGCCCAGCACAACGCTGCCGGCGTTGATTGCCAGGCTGCCGCTGCCGCTGCCGCTGCCGCCAGGTGCCGTGGCGTTGCTGTTGCGCAGCGTGGCCAGGCCGCCGGCACTTGCCGTCAGGCTGCCCGCCGCGGTACCGCCGCCGGCCAGCGCCACGTCGAAACCGCGCAGCGATGCGGCATCCAGGGTCAGGCTGCCGGTCGCCGCCAGCGCCACACCGCCATAGACGTCGATGCTCGACGCGCTGCGCAGCGACAGGTTGGCGATCGGGCTGAGCTGCGACCACCAATCGCTGCGCAGCACCAGCGCCTGGCTGCCCAGGCCCGCCCCGGGCTGGCCGAGCAGGATTGCCGCGGCGCCGAAATCCAGGTTGGTGGCGCCGAAGCCGGCGGTGCTGGCCACCTGCATGGTGCCGGTGGCGTCCAGGGTCACGGTCTGCCCGCCCAGCGCGGCGCCGGCGCCGATGCCCAGCGGCGTCGTGCTTGTCGCGCTCCCCAGGTTGACGCGGGTGATCGGCACCAGGCCGCCGACCGAGACGCGCAGCAGGGCGCCATCGCCATCCACCGCCGGCGCGATCACCACGCCTTTGGAGTTGGTGACCGCGGCGCTGCCGATCAGCAGGCTGGCCGGGGCGTTGCCCAGCAGCACGCCGCTGGCCACCAGGCTGGCGCCGGCCTGCACCTGCACGCCATCCGTGGAGGACGAACCCGGCGCCTTGGCCAGCAGCACCACTTCCGGCGCCGTCACGCTGGCGCCGCTGGCCAGCACTACGCTGCGCGCCTGCACCACCAGCTGGTCGCCACTGTCGGTGCGGGTGCGGGTGCCGCCGATGGTCAGCGTCTCGGCGCCGAGGGCCGAGAGCGTGGCATCGCTCAGCACCAGCGTACCCGGCGTGGCGAAGGCAGCGCCGCCCGGGGTGATGGCGATGGCGCTGGAGGAGATGTCCACCTGGCCGCCACGACCGCCATCCGGGTGGTTGAACAGCGTGGTGCCGTCCATGGCCAGGGACTGGCTGGCGCTCAGCGAGAGCCGGCCGGCATCGATCGGCAGCCGGTCCAGCGGCAGGCCCAGCCGCGCCGCCCGGGCCGGGAAGTAGTCGTTCGCCGTGGTGTAGGTAAGGCTGGAGTATTGGCTCCACACCGCCGCGGTCTGCAACGTCACGGTCCGCGGCGCGGCTTCCTGCACGCCGGTGGCGGCAATGCTGCGGGTGCCCTGCACCAGCCAGCTGCCGTCGCGCGTCTCGGTGGCGCCGCTGGCCAGGCTGACCACGGCCGGCCCGCTGGTCGCCGGGGTCATCGTCACCCGCACCGCGCCGGGCAGCATGGCGTAGCGGCCCGGCAGCAGCGTGTAGGTGCCGGCGGCCAGCGCCGGGCTGGACTGGGCGATGGTGATCTGGTCTCCCACCCAGGGCAGCGCGCCACCGACCTGCTGGCCGTAGCGGTTCACCCCGGTGGTCGGCGCCAGCGCCGTCACATCGCCACGGCCCAGCGAGGAGCCGCTGTCGAGGATGTAGGGCGAGAGCGGCGCCGCCGCCGGCTGCGCGCCGGGCAGAATGGCGAAGACGTCGCTCCGGTTGTTGTACAGGTAGCTGCTGGCGGTCACCGTGCCGTCGCTCAGGCTGTAGGTGGCGCGGGCCAGCACGTCGCGGGAGCCGCCGGGGCCGGCCGTGAAGGTATAGGCCAGCAGGTTGCCGCCGCCCGAGGCGTCCAGCTGCGCGCCCGGCGCCACCGTCACCCGTGGGCCGGAGACGTCGATCAGCTTCTCCGGCGCCGCGGTCAAGCCGTTCGGCTGGCTCGGGTTCGTCGTCAGCAGCGAGACCTGGTAGTTGAAGCCGTCGATCTGCCCCAGCGGCACGGTGCGCCCCTCGGCCGAAACCGAGGTCAGGCTGCCGGCCGCGAACAGGATGTCGGCGCCCGGCTGCAGCAGGATCTGCCCCTGCGGCGCCCGCAGCACGCCGGCCTGCACGATGCTGCTGGCCGCCAGCGTCAACGTCGAGGCCGCCGACAGCGGCGCCTGCGGCGCGGCGCCGCCCAGCCCCAGGATCGTCAGGGTGTTGTCGGCGGTGACGCTGAAGTTGCTCGCCGTGCTGGTATAGACCTGCCCGGCCTGCAGGGTCAGGCTGCCGGCGCTGCGCAGCGCGCCCTGCACCTGGCCATAGGAGTTGGCGATGTACTGCGTGCCGACCAGGCGCAGGTCGCCGCTGCTCGCCAGCGTGGTCTGCGCCGCGCCATCCAGGGTGACACCGCCGAACACGTCCACCGCCGTACCGGACAGCGTCATGCTGCCGGCGAGCGGGCCGCCGCCCAACCCTGCCGCGATGCCGCTGGTCTGTCCGCTCAGCGCCAGGTAGGCGGTGCTGATGCGCGCATTCGGCGCACTGCCGTCCCGCCCCGGTGCAGCGGCGATGATCGAGCTGTCGATCTGCACCATGCGCGGCACGGTGAGCGCCACCTGGCCAACCAGCGTCACCGGCTGGCCGGCGCCGAACAGCGTCAGCCGGTCGATCCCGCTGCCGTCGATCCGGGTGGCGGAAAGCCAGGCGCGGTCGGTGTAGTCGCCGCGCCAGGAACCGTCCGGCTGCTGCACCAGCGTGGGGTCGGCGCCGGTGGCGCGGCTGCCGCCGCTGGGCAGCGTCACCGCATCGGCCACCACCATGATGCCGAAACTGCCGACCAGCCCGTTCGGCACCGAGGTGACCTGGCTGATGCCGTCCTGGAATGCCTGTGGGCTGGGCCCGGTGATGGTCAGGCTGCCGCCCTTGGCCCCGGGGCCACCGGGCAGCGCCAGCAGCGTGCCGTCCAGGAACAGGCCGCGCGCGCCGCTCAGGCTGATGCTGCCGGCATCGCTCGCCAGGTCCAGGCTGCCGCGCCGCCCCGCTGCCGGCGTGTTGCCGCCCACCAGCAGCGTATCGGTCCGCCCCGCCACGCCGGAGACGTCGATCAGGGCACCGGCCTCCACCACCAGCGTGCCGCGGCTCTCGCTGAGCGTGACGCTGCCGCCGGCCCGGACGCCGCCCGCGGTCAGCCCGGCGGCGGAGCGCACCTGCTGCGCCACGCCGGGCGCCAGCAGCCTTGCGGTCGCGGCAATCCAGGTGCCTTCGCCGGCGGTATAGGCGGTGCCGTCGAACTCGCGCACCGGCGACTGGTCGGTCGGCGTGGTATAGGCCGAGCCGCTGCCATTGCCGGTGATGCGGATCTGCCCCGCCGGGGCGCTGATGGTCCCCTCCACCAGCATGCCGCGGGCCGCGGTCAGGCTGACCAAGGCCGCGGTATCGTTGCGGGCGCCACCGGCATCGGCCTGCAGCACCGTGGTCGGGCCGCCCAGGTCCATGGCGTTCTGCGCCACCAGCGTCAACCGCGTCGCCGCCCGGTCCGGCGCCGCCAGCACCGCCGCCGTGCCGAAGCTTGCGGCCGGGGCGCCGCTGAGCTGCAGCGGCGCCTGCGCCGCCACCAGCCACTGCGCCGCCACCGGGGCAATGCTGGTGCCCGGCGCGATGCCGATGCTGCCGGCTGGCAGGCCGAGGAAAGGCAGCCCGCCGGCGGTGGTCGCGGTCAAGCGGATATCGCCGAAGCCGGCCTGGGCCAGCAGCGCCGGGTCCACCTGCAGCGCGCCGAACGCCGCTTCCGCCGAGGTCGCCTCTCGCCCGATGACGATGCTGGGCACGGTCAGGGCGATGACGCCGCCCAGTCCGTTGGCCGCGCCGCGGCCGATGCCGGCGGTGCCGAAGCCGCGCAGCAGCGCGCCCTGGTCCAAGATGCCCGCGGCGCCGCTGGCGATGCGCACCCCGGCCGCGCCGATGGTCACCACCGGCAGCCCCAGGCCGGTCGGGTCGGCCTGCCCGCCGGTCGGGCTGCTGCTGCGGCCGGCATAGGTCGCCAGGCTGAGCTGGCCGGCATTGCCGGTGGTCATCGCGCCGGTGCCGGTGGCCAGGTAGCCGCCGCCGGAGACGTCCAGCAGCGCGCCCTGGCCCAGCACGATGTCGTGGCCCAGTACCGGCGTCGTCGCCGCGTCCACGGTGGCGCCGGCGGGGATGGCGCTGCTGTCGGCTACCGGCATCCAGCGCGTCGCCAGGCTGATGCTGCCGCCGTTGATCTGGCCGCTGCCGCCGAACGCCTCGCCCAGCTGCGGCGCCAGCCAGTCGTTCGACCAGCGCCCGGCGGTGGACAGCACCGCACCCGGCGCGATGGTGATGCGTCCGTCGCCCGGCGTGGTCGGCGAGGCATCCACCACCGCCCAGGTGGTCGGCGCCGCGTGCAGGTTCTCGGACACCGGGGCAATGCGGTCACCGGCATTCGTGACGATGGAAATGCTGCCGCCAGGCACCACGATGCTGCCGGCAACCTCGGCGCTGCCGACATTGGCGCTGAAGCTGCCACCGGCGGCCAGCTGCACGGTCACCCCCGCCGGCACCGTCAACTTGCCGTCGCCGGCTATGCTGATGCTGGCGAAGCCCCGGTTGGTCAGGTTGCGGGTGGAGATCTGGCTGTCGAAGCGGCCGGCAGGCAGGGCGCCTCCGCTGAGCACGTAGCGCGCATCCGCGCTGGCTGGCGTTGCCGGGTCCAGCACCAGCTGCGCGGCCAGGTCGGCCGGCAGCGGCACCGTCACGGTATCCACCAGGGTCGGGTTCACCAGGGCGCCGATGCCGGTGGTGGTGGTGCGCGCCAGCAGGGCGCCCGAGCGGTCCAGCTGGTTGCCGAGGAAGTTGACCGAACCGCCGAACGGCAGGTCCGTCGAGGTCAGCGGGTTGCCGTCATTCGCCACGCTGGCCAGCGCCTGGCGAGAGCCGACGATGACGCCGCCCTGCACCACGCCGTCGCCGTACCAGCGGCCGGCGATGTTGACCGTGCCGGCATCCAGCCCCTCGACGTAGCCGGCCTCGTACACCATGCCGGTGCCGCGCAGCCCGGAGGTGTACAGCCGGTTGATGCCCCAGCGCGACTGGGTGGTGGTGAACTGCGCGGCCAACGCCGTGTAGGTCAGGTCGGCCGGCGCGCTGCCGATGTCGTACACCTTGCCGTCGGCGCCCTGCAGCCGCGTGGTCTGCGGCCGCAGCCCGCCGACATAGGTCAGGTAGCCGCCGGAGACGTCGATCAGCGAGCCCTGCGCGGTGAACACCCGCTCGGCGACCACATCCAGCGTGCCGCCCACCGCCTGGCGCTCCGCCACGCTGCGCGCGATCAGCGCCGCCGCGGCCTGCCAGGAAAGCAAGGGCGTGCCGGTGCGGATGTCGATGGTCACGCTCTCGGCGCGCTGGGCCATCTGGTACAGCAGCCCGGCCCGCTGCAGCGGCGAGTCCTGCAGCTCGGCGCTGCGTGCCTCCACGTCGATGAAGTTGCGGGCAATCGGAACCTGGACATCCTTCAGCCCGGCCAGGTCGATGGTCGCGCCGCTGTCCAGCGAGACCACCTGCAGCCGGCCGGCGCGCACCACGCTGTCCGGGAACAGGCCGCGGTCGGTGATATCGCCGGAGATGCGGAGCGAGCCGGCTGGCGCATAGACCAGCGCATTCTGCCCCAGCAGCACCGCGGCGCCGGTCAAGGCCAGGCTGCTCTGCTGGAAGGTGGTGGAGTTGTCGTAGACCGGCTGATCGCTGCCGGTCTCGCCGCCCACCGTCGCCAGGCTGCCCGGGCCGAGCGTGACGGTGCCGAGCCGGTACAGCCCGGCATCGGCGGAACCCAGGTTGACCGAGCCGCCGACATCGCGCGCGGTGAGGATGATCGAGCCGTTGCGGTCATTGCCGGTGGTGGCGGTCAGCACGCCGATATTCGTGACGTTGTAGCCGGCCAGCGTGATGTTGCCGCGGCTGGCGCTGACGATGCCCTCGTTGCGCGCCTCGCTGATGAAGCTGTCGAAGCGTACGTCGTCGTTCGGCCCGCGGCGCAGCGATTCCACCATCAGGCCGATATTCGGGCTGGTCGGCGTATTGGCCTGCGCGGGGTCCAGCCGCAGGCCCAGGCCGGCGGCCAGGATGGTCTGCCCGGCCGGCGTGCTGATGCTGCCGCGGTTGAGCACCTGCGGCGCTGCCAAGATGACCTGGCCGCTGTCGCTCGCCGTCAGCTGCGCGCCGGCCAGCACGTCCACGGCCACCCGGCGCGGCGCCGCGGCGGTGCCGAGCACCGAGAAATCGTCCAGCGAGAAGGTCGGCACCATGTTGGTGACGGTGGAATCGCGGTTCAGGATGCCGGCCAGGTACTTGGCATTGCGCACGTCCCGCGCGTCGCCCCAGCTGCCGACATCCAGCGCCGAGGCGATCAGCGTGCCGACATTGACCTGCGAACTGCCCTCGAACACGATGCCGTTGCGATTGATGACATAGACCGCGCCCTGCGCCTGGATGCTGCCGAGCACCCGGCTCGGCGCCAGGCTGGGGTCCTCCACCCGGTTCAGCACCGACCAGTTGCGCGCGTTGGTGCCGCCGGCGCTCTGGTCGAAGGCCAGCGTCGTCTGCTGCCCGACATTGAAGCTGGACCAGGTCAGCACGGCGCGTTGCTGGGTCTGCTGCACCGTCACGGTCACGCGCGAGGCATCCGCCGCGGTGGCCTGCACCGGCACACCGGCGCCTATCCATAGCGAGGCATCGCCGGTAACCGGCACCAGGCCGCCAGGCGCCAGGCCGTTCGGCACCGTACCGGCGCTGGCGTTGGCCGCGGCGCGGGCAGCCGCCTGCAGCGCGCTGGCCGCGGCCGTGGCCTGGGCGGCGCGCGCGAAGCTGGTAACGGAATTGGCCGCGTTGGTGGCGGCGCGGGCAGCGTCCACCCCGGCGGCCTGGGCAGCGCGCGCGGCGGCCACGCCCGGGTCGGCGCCGCGCCGGGCAAACACGGAGGACTGCGCCGTGGCCGGCCCTGCCATGGCGGTCAGCAGGGCAAGCCCGCTGACGGAGGCAACCAGCAGCGTGCGATGGCGGGGTGCCCGGAATTGCAGCTCGAGAGTCATTAACGGCCCGTCAAAAAATAGCCCGGGCGTTCTTCACGTTGTTTTGCGCGACGCTTCCACCTCGGGACGGCGCCGTTCGGTCGAATTCATGCCGATGTCACGCAACTCAGCAGCCCGGTAGCGGGCCGCCGCCGAAGCACGCTATGAGCCGGCGATGCTGGAGCTTCCTTCCCTGCTGGCGTTGCTGGCCGCGCCGGCGATCGGCAGCTTCCTGGGCACGCTGGTGCTGCGCCTGCCGGCGGGGGAGCCGGTGGTCGCCGCCCGCTCCGCCTGCCCGCACTGCCACCATGCCCTGGCGGCGCGAGACCTGATGCCGCTGCTGAGCTGGCTGCTGCTGCGCGGCCGCTGCCGGCATTGCGCGGCGGCCCTGGGCGGCTTCTACCCCGGCATGGAGTTGGCGGCGCTGGGGATCGCCGCCGCCGTCGTGCCGCTGGTGCCGGCTGCCGCGGTGCCCTGGTCCTGCCTGCTGGGCTGGGCGTTGCTGGCGCTGGCGCTGATCGACCGCCGCGCCTTCCTGCTGCCGGACGTGCTGACGCTGCCATTGCTGGCGCTGGGGTTGCTGGCAACCGCGGACCTGGCACCGGAGGCACTGCCGGTGCACCTGGCCGGTGCCGCACTTGGCTGGCTCGGCTTTACCCTGCTGGCGCTGGGCTACCGGGCACTGCGCGGGCGGGAAGGGCTCGGCGGCGGCGACGCCAAGCTGCTCGCCGCCGGTGGCGCCTGGCTGGGCTGGCCGGCGCTGCCTGCCATCATGGTCGGCGCCGCCGCGCTGGGCATTGCTGAGGTGCTGCTGCGCCGCATGGCCGGTGGCGGCCATGGCGCCGAGGAGCCCATCGCCTTCGGCACCTGGCTGGCCGCGGCAATCTGGCTGCTGTGGCTGTTCGGCGTGCCCGGCGTTTAGCGGCACCGCCAAGCGGTCAGGCCTGACAGACTCCAGGCCGCTGTTTGAGCAGCTCATTAGCGCCGCCGGTGATGCCACCGGCGACGGGCGGCCGCTAGGTCTTGTGGACACTTACCGCAGCCATAGCACGATGGCGGCGAGGGTGACGACGGCGAGGTAGTTCCGTGCGGTCTTCTCGAACCGTGTGGCGACGCGGCGGAACTGCTTCAGCTTGGAGAAGCAGCACTCGATCAGGTGGCGCTGGGCGTAGAGGTGCCGGTCGAGCGTGTGCTTGCGGGCCCGCGATGGATTGCTCGGGATGACGGCGATGGCGCCCTTGTTGGCGATGGCCTGGCGCAGCGGATCGGCGTCGTAGGCGGCATCGGCCATGACGACCTCGGCGGGCAAGCCTTCAATCAGCGCGTAGGCTTGCGGGCAATCGCCGCGCTGGCCGGCGGTCAGCGTGAAGCGCACCGGGCAGCCCAGGCCGCGCACGGCCAGGTGGATCTTGGTGCTCAAGCCGCCGCGCGAGCGGCCGATGGCCTGATCTTCAGACCCCCCTTTTTGGCGCCGGCGGCGTGCTGGTGGGCGCGGATGATGGTGCTGTCGACGATCAGGTATTCGAAGTCCTGATCGTCCGACATCGCTTCGAAGATGCGGTGCCAGACCCCCTTCCGACTCCAGCGGCTGAAGCGGCGGAACACGCTGTTCCAGTCGCCGAAGACCTCCGGCAGGTCGCGCCACGGCGAGCCCGTGCGCACGATCCAAAGCACGCCTTCAACGAACATCCGGTTGTCGCGGCCGGTCGAGCCCTTCTGGTCGGGCCGGCCAATGATCAGCGGCGCCATCCGCTCCCACGCCGCGTCGCTCAACACCAGACGATCCAATGCACCCAAGGCCGCCTCCCCAAAGGCAGCCTTGAATCACACATCAGCCAAGCCGGGAATCCTTAGAGTCCACAGGGCCTAG
>CAIMOR010000075.1 GCA_903843125.1 uncultured Rhodospirillales bacterium | reverse complement strand
TGCTGTCGATGATCTCGAAACGCTCGGTACGCGGCGCCACCAGCGTCGCGCCGGTCACGTCGATGACCGAGAACACGAAGCTCTGCGTCGGGTTGGCGACGCCGTCATCCAGGATGGTGATGGGCACCGAGACATCGGCCGCGCCATCGGCCATCACCACCGTGCCGCCGGTGCCAAGGTAGTTCACCCCCTCGACCGCGGTATCGGCAGTGATGCCGTAGGTGATGGTGACCGCCCCGGCGAGCGAGCCGGCGCGGTGGATGGTGGCCATGACGGTGGTGTCGGCTTCGGCTACCTGGACTTCCTGGTTGGCGAGAAAGATGCTGCCGCTCATGCCACGCTCCGCGTCTTGTGATGTCCTCCTCTCGCATGCGTGATGGAATACAATCAACAGTTGTATTGTGTGCCGTGTGACGCGCGGCCCGCGTGTGGCCCGGCGGCCACGCCAGCCGCGCCGGGCAACGAAAAACCGGCCGGGGCTGCCCCCGGCCGGTCTGGTATCTCAATCGCTTGAGGCTGGCCCGGCGCCGACCCGGCCAGGGCCTGCCTGCCCGGCGCGAAGCCGTTCGGCGTAGGAGCCGCCGATCCACGCCGCCGGTGCTGCCACCGGCGACGATCGGGGGGCTACAGCAGGCTGAAGGCCCGCGTCGCCACCGCCAGCTGGAAGATCAGCCCCAGCAGGTCGCTGCCGATCTGGAAGGACTTGCTGTCGAGGTTCGGCAGCGCGATCAGCTCGTCGCCCGGCCGCGGCGCCTCGTCCGGCTCCAGCACCAGCTCGCCGCTGGCGCGGCGGATCATCATGGCGCTGGCGGCGCCGCGCGGCGAATAGCCGCCGGCGGTACGCACGTAGTCCGCAATCCGCAGGTTCGGCTGCCATACCACGGCGCGCGGGGCGTTGACCTCGCCGGCCACCAGCACGGTCTCGCTCCGCTCCGGCACCACGATGGTGTCGCCATCCTCCAGCCGCACCGGGGCGCAGCCGCCCTGGCGGTCGCTGACCACCAGCCGGCCTTCCGGCGCGGTGCGCCTGGCGCGCTGGATGTAGCTGCTGATCAGCTGCGCCTCCGAAGCGCGGATCGTGGCGACGCCGGTCGAGGGGCTGACCGCCATGAACAACTGCCGCTCCAGCCGGTCCAGCGCCTCGTCGATCGCGCGGCGCTGCTGCGCCGCCACCGAGGGGCGCAGCAGGAACACGCTGCGGGTATCCGCCAGCACCGGGTCCACCGCCACGTGGTCCAGCAGCTGGCACAGCTGGATGTCGCGGTCCGCCACCAGCACCGAAGGCCCGATCCGGCTGCCCTCCACCGTCACCCGCACCGTGCGGGCCGGCGTGTCGGTGATGAAGCTGACGCTGTCCTGGTCGGAAAGCTGGATGTCGGCCATCTCGCGCAGCGTGGCGTAGCGGCTGAACGGCTGGCCGTTGCGGCTGCCCTTGATGATGGCGTTGGTCGCGCTTGGCAGCGGCCGGGCGTAGTCCACCAGTTCGCGCCCGGTCATCACCCGGCCGGGCACCTCGAACAGGTAGTTGTTCCGCACCGCGCCATCGGCGCCCACCACGGCGCGCTGGCGGCCCACCAGCAGGGTGTCGCCCTCCTGCAGGCGCACCGCCGGCAGCTGGCCGTTCAGCAGGAAGCTGTAGAGGTCCACATTCGCCACCGCGCGCCCACCGCGCTGCACGGTGATGTCGCGGTAGCTGCCGCGCCCGGCATCCACGCCGCCGGCGCGGACCAGGAAGTCCAGCACGCTGTCCGCCGCCGAGCCACCGAACCGCCCGGGCGTGCGGACGAAGCCGGTGACGAAGACGCCGATGCGCTGCGTGCTCAGCAGCACGGCATAGACCTGCACCTGCGCGGTGAACACGCGGCGCACCTCGGTCTCCACCACGCGCTGCAGATCCCCGGCGCGGGTGCCGGCCACGCGGATCGGCCCGATGCTCGGCAGGAACAGGTTGCCCGCGGGGTCGACGATGCCGAGCGCCTCGGCCTCCACCGCGCCCCAGACCCGGACCGAGACCCGGTCGCCGGGCACCACGATGTAGTTGGGGTTCGGTGCGTCGGAAACCGCGGTCGCTTCCCGCGTGAACAGGCTGGCGCCGAACACGGCGGTGGCGCCGGCCGCGCGCTGGCTATCCCCCAGCGGCCCCACGGCCACCGGGCCGCCCTCGCTCTGCGTCTCCTGCCCGAAGCGGGAGATCACCCGGTCCGGCCCGACCAGCGAAGGCAGCGGCTGCAGGCTCCGCCCACCGCCGGGCATCGGCACATTGGAAAGCGGCGCGGAGAACCCCTGGGTTGCGGACTGGGTCTGCTGCGCCTGCTGGGTGAACTGCTGCAGCTGCGCCTGGTTGAACTGCGGCGCCACCTGCCCCAGGGCCGGCAGCGCGAACAGTGCCGTGACGAGCGCCGCGCCGAGGGCGTTACGCCGCATGTTCACGCATCCCGGCCAGCAGCAGGAAGGAGATGCCATAGGCAACCGACAGGCAGATGAACAGGTACAGCACGCTTTGGGCAGCCTTGGGGTAGAGCGGGCGTTCGGCCAGGTTTGGCTCGACCAGCCGCAGGATGAAGATCTGTTGGCGCTGGGCATCGGCCAGCGCGCGTTCCATCGCCGCATTGGCCGCACCCAGCTGGATGCGCGCCAGGTCGCGTTCGGTGGACAGCAGCTCGAACTCGCCCACCTGTTGCGTCACGCCGGTATTGGCCGAGGCCAGCCGCAGCCGCTCATCCGCCACCTGGACGGTCAGCGCCTGCACCTTGTTGCGCAGCTGCAGCAGGCGCTGGTTGTCGCCGCGGGCGAAGGTCTGCGCTTCCGTCATCTCGGCCCGCGCCTGGATCAGCTGGCCCTCCAGCCGGCCGATGGTCTCCACCGTCATCGCCGAGGACCGCCCCGGGTCCAGCTGGCGCTCGCGTTCGCGGAAGGCGGTGACACGGGCCTGGGTGCTGTTCACCCGGGCCTCGGCGCGCTCGACCTCCTCGCGTGCCACGCGCAGGCTGTCCTCCTGCAGGCGCTGGTTCAGCTTGTTGACCAGCCCCTCGGACAGCGCCAGCAGCTCGCTGGTGATGTCGCGCGCGTCGGTGGCGCGGAAGGCGCGGACCCGCAGCGTGGTGATGCCCGAGGAGGTGTCGTATTCCGGCGTCACCATGCTGTTGTAGTAGTCCAGCAGGCGTTCCGCCGCCGGCTGCGCCCACCAGATGCGGGCGAACCAGTCGGCTTCCGGCCGCCGGTACATCGCCACCAAGTCCAGCCGTTGGCGCAGCGCGGCCACCGCGTCGTGGCTGCGCAGGTAGTCGCGGATGCCCATGGCATCCTCCGAGCCCGACTTGAAGCCGGCCTGGCTCATCATCTCGCCGATGCCGCCGGGCGCCATGGACTGCTGCCGGCCGCGCACCAGGAAGCGCGCCTCGGAGGTGTATTGCGGCGCCGCGACCAGGAACAGGTACAGCGCGGCCACCAGCGTCGGCAGGCACACCGTGCTGACGAAGCTGTGGCGCTTGGCCAGCCGCCAGGCCTGGGCCAGCCGCCCGGGCGGTGGCGCCGAGGCCGGGCCCGACCAGCCGGCATAGCCCGTGGTGCCGATCGGCGCCCGGGCGGTGCCGTCAGCCGGCGTGGTAAGCGGCGATTGCCTGGTCCAGATCTTCATATCGCGTCAGCCTGCCATCCTTCAGCACGGCCCCGGAGGTGCAGAACGCACGCACCGTTTCCGCCTGGTGGGAAACCATCAGCATCGTGCTCCGCGCCCGCCGGTCGAGCAGCGCGGCCCGGCAGCGTTCGGCGAAGCGGCTGTCGCCGGCGGCGACAACCTCGTCCAGCAGGTAGCAGTCGAAATCCACCGCCAGCGACAGGGCCAAACCAAGCCGTGTCATCATGCCGGAGGAATAGGTGCGTACCGGTTGCCGGTAGTATTGGCCCAATTCGGCGAAGCCTTCCACGAATTCCACCGTTTCGGCGATGGGCTTTTCGTAGATGCGGGCAATGAAGCGGGCGTTGTCGGCGCCCGAGATGGAGTAGTGCATCGCCGCGGCATGGCCGAGCGGCCAGGAGATCGACATCTCCCGGTGGATGCGCCCGGCCTCGGGGTATTCCACGCCGGAGATCAGCCGCAGCAGGGTGGACTTGCCGGCGCCGTTGCGGCCGAGGATGCCAACCGCCTCGCCCTTGGCGAAGACGGCGTTGACCCCGCGCAGCACCGCCTTGCTGCTGCCGCCGTGCAGCTTGTAGCTCTTGTGGACGTTCTCCAGGCGGATCGACATCAGACCACCAGCCTGCGGCGGGCGATCCGCAGCGTCAGCAGCCCGGCCAGGTTCAGCCCGATGATCCAGGCAACCATGTAGCCGATGTCGTAGGTGGTCGGCACCGCGGTGCCGAACAGCCCATGGCGGATCAGCTCGAAGCAGTGGACCGTGGGGATCAGCAGCGCCTGGTGCTGCAGGTCCGTCGGCAGCCAGAACACCATGAAGAAGGCGCCGGTGAACGGCATGGTGATGTAGGTGATCAGGTGGATTACCCGGTCGATCAGGTCGGTGTAGATCGCCCCGGCCGCCAGCATCAGCCCGGCGCCATGGCTCATCGCCAGCAGCGCCATCATGCCGAAGACCACCAGCGCCGGCTGCTTCGGCCACAGGTCCAGCGCCATGCCGAAGGCGGCCAGGAAAATCGCCAGCGTGCCCATCACCGCGCCGCCTTCCAGCAGGTTGCGCGCCACCATGATGTCCAGCAGCGTGATCCGGCGGTGGTACAGCAGGGACTGGTTGGCCAGCACGCTGGTCGGCGAGCGGTTGATGACCGAGCGGAACATGTAGAACGGCACGTAGCCGGTGACCCAGAACATCAGCACGTGCAGCCCGCCGGGCAGGCCATGGCCGGTCACCAGGTGCAGCGCGCCGATGGCGCTGCCCAGCATCAGCGGTTCGGCGAACAGCCAGAGGTAGCCGAGGTTCTCGCGGCCGAAGCGGGTCGACATCTCCCGCAGTATCAGGGCGCCGAGCACGCGGAACTGGATGCGCAGCGCGCGCCCCCAGTCCACCGGCCCGGCGACCGAGGCGCTCACGGCCGCAGCGTGCCGCTGCGCAGCAACGGCCGGGCCGGGACCCAGCCCTGCGGCCCGCGGCAGTACAGCGCGGCGCGTTCCTCGGCACCGCGGCCGAGCATCACCTCGCGGCATTCGCGGCCGCTGGCGGCGGTGTAGCTGCGCGCCAGCCG
>CAIMOR010000074.1 GCA_903843125.1 uncultured Rhodospirillales bacterium | reverse complement strand
GAGGTGCTGACGACGGCGGATGCCTTCGCGGCGTGCGACTTCTTCCTGGCGCCGATGACGACAGCGTTGCCGGCCGGCGCGATGGTGACGGGGCTGCGCTTTCCGCGCGTGGTGGCGGCACGGCGCGGCACCGGCTTTGCCGAGGTGGCGATGCGGCAGGGCGACTACGCCATGGCGGCCGCCGCCTGCGAGCTGGTGCTGGGCGCGGCGGGCGAGGTGATGTCGCTGCGGTTGGGCATCGGTGGCGCCACGCCGGTGCCGGTGCTGCTGGACCTGGCGGCGCCGACGCGGGATGCTGTGGCCGCCGCGCTGGCGCCCTTGGAGATGATGCACGACCCCAATGCCGGCGCGGGCTACCGGCGGCGCGCGGCGCTGGCCTTGGCGATGCAGGTGCTGGATGACGCACAGCGCGAGGTGATGGCGTGAAGCTGGTGCTGAACGTGAATGGCGCCGCGCGCGCGCTCGAACTGGAGGACCGCACCAGCCTGCTGGATGCGCTGCGCGATGGCGTCGGCCTGAAGGGCACCCATGCCGGCTGCGAGCACGGCGTCTGCGGCACCTGCACCGTGCTGCTGGATGGCGACGCCGTGCGGAGCTGCCTGCTGCTGGCGGCGCAGGCCGAGGGCCATGCGGTGACGACGATCGAGGGCGTGACGCCGGGGCCGGGCGAGCTTTCCATCGTGCAGGATTCGTTCGTCGAGACGCACGGCATGCAGTGCGGCTACTGCACGCCCGGCATGGTGCTGACCGCGGGGGCGCTGCTGCGCGACAACCCCAAGCCGACGCGCGACGAGATTGTCGAGGCGATCAGCGGCAACCTCTGCCGCTGTACCGGATACGGCCAGATCGTCGAGGCGATTGCGCTGGCGGCGGAACGCCTGCAGCGGAGCAACACGCCATGACCGTGCAGTTGCAGCCGCCGTTCCGCTATGTCGGCCACAAGCGGCGCGTGCGGGAAGACCGCCGCTTCGTCGCCGGCGGCGGGCACTTCGCGGCGGACCTGGTGCTGGCAGGCATGCTGCATTGCGCGCCGGTGCAGAGCGAGCATCCCGCGGCTATCATCGTCAGCATTGATGCCAGTGCGGCGCTGGCGCTGCCCGGCGTTCGGGCGGTGCTGACCGGCGCGCAACTGGCCGCCGCCAGCGAGCCGCTGATGAACGGCGCGCATACGCCGTTGGTGGTGCGCTACCCGCTGGCCGTCGGTCAGGTGCGCTACGCCGGCGAATGGGTGGCGATGGTGGTCGCGGAGAGCCGCGCGCTGGCCGAGGATGCGCGCGAGCTGGTGCGGGTTGAGTACGAGCAACTGCCCTTCGTGACCGATGGCGAGGCGGCGATGGCGGAGGACGCGCCGCTGGTGCATCCGCCGCATGGCAGCAACGTGCTGCTGGACCGGCACTTCGTCTGGGGCCCGGTGGCGGAGCGCTTTGCCGCGGCGCCGCACAAGCTGGCGTATCGGGTGCGGTGGGCGCGGTCTTCCACCGTGCCGCTGGAGACCTTCGCGGTGACGGCGCAGTGGGATGCGTCGCAGGACGTGCTGGATGTGTGGGCCAGCATCCAGATGCCGAAATTCCCGGACCAGATCGCGCGCAGCCTGCGCCTGCCCGGCAATGCGGTGCGCGTGCATTACGATGTGGATGTCGGCGGCAGCTATGGCGTCAAGCGCGGCATCAAGCATGCGGTGCTGGTGGGGCACCTCGCGCGCGTGCTGGGGCGGCCGGTGCGCCTGGTGGAGGACCGGCTGGAGAACATGACCGGCGGCGACATGCAGGGGCCCGAGCGCGTCTTCGATGTGGAACTGGCCTTCGGCGGTGATGGCCGCGTGCACGCGATGAAGATGCGCGCGCTGGACAATGTCGGCGCCTACGCGGGCCGCTCGCCGTTCCAGCTCGGCAAGCCCATCGGGGCCATCGTTGGCCCCTACGCCATCGAGGCGGTGGAGTACCACGCGCTCGCCGTCGCCTCGAACAAGACGCCGCAGGAGGCGGTGCGTGGCTTCGGCCAGGCGCCAACCAACTATGCGTTGGAGACCGGCATCGACAAGGTGGCGGCGGCGTTGGGGCTGGATCGACTGGAGGTGCGGCAGCGCAACTTCATCCGGGCGGACCAGTTCCCGTATCTGATCCCGTCCGGCACCACCTACGACAGCGGCAACTACGTCGGCCTGCTGGAGAAGACGGTCGCGGTGGCCGACCTGTTCGCCGAGCGCGATGCGCTGCGCGCGCAGGGGCTGCTGGCCGGTGTTGGCATTGCGTCGTGCCTGGAACCCTCCGGCGGCAACTCGTCGTTCGAGCCGTTGCTGAACCCGGCCAACCGCACGACGACCTGGATGGAAAGCTGCCGCATCCATGTGGATGCGCTGGGCGGCATCACGGCGGCAATGCACACCACCACGTCGGGCCAGGCGCATGAGACGCTGGTCAGCGTGGCCGTCGCCGAAGTGCTGGAGATTCCACCCGAGCGCATCCGCGTCATCCGGCCGGACAGCCTGGCTTCGCTGCCCAGCAACAGCCCGGTCGGCAGCCGCATGGCCATCATGCTCGGCGGCGCGGCGGTGCGGGCGGCGCAGAAGCTGCGGGCGCAGCTGCTGGCGATAGCGGCGCACGACATGGACGTGCCGCAGCACCTGCTGCGCTACAGCGAGGGCGACGTGCAGGCGCCGGATGGGCGCAAGCTGGCATGGCAGGAATTGGTGGTCATCGCGCACCGCGAATACTTCCGCCTGCCGCCGGGCATGGAGCCGGGGCTTTCCGCCAGCAGCATCTACATGGTGCCGACCGGCGGCGCGTTGCCGAAGGACGACAAGGTGCAGATGTATCCCTGCCACTCCTTCGAGTTCCACTACATCCTCGTGGCCATGGACAAGGTGCTGTGCCGGCCGCAGATCCGCCGCTACATCATCGGGCACGACTGCGGCCAGGTGATCAGCCCGGATGTGGTGAAGGGCATGACGCTGGGTGGCATCGCCCACGGCATCGGCGCCGCCTTGCTGGAGGAGTTCAGCATCGACGCGCAGACCGGCCAGCCCACCGCGGCCAGCTTCATGGACTACCTGCTGCCGTCCTCGCATGAGGTGCCGCTGGTGGAGATCGTGCACCAGGTCACGCCTTCGCCGCTCACGGTGTTCGGCCAGAAGGGCAGTGGCGAGAGTGGCTACCTCGGCAGTCCCGCGGCGATCGCGGGCGCCATCAACGACGCGCTGGCGCCGCATGGCGTGCGCGTGGACCAACTGCCGATGCGGCCGGCGCTGCTCTCGGATTTGCTCGAAGGAACCAACGCATGATCATCGACTGCCATGGCCATATGGTGCCGTCGCCGCTGCTGGCGGAAATCAAGGGCCGCGCCGCCGAATTTCCCAGCGTCCACATCACCGAGGCCGGTGGCTTCAGCTTCGCCGGCGGCAAGGCAACGCGCCCGGTGGCGCCGTTCCTGCAGAACGCACAGCAGCGGCTGGACTGGATGGACGGCAACGGCATCACCCACCAGGTGGTGGGCGGCTGGCTGGACATGTTCGGCTACGAAATCCCGGCCGGCGAAGGTGTCGCCTGGTCGCGGTTGATGAACCAGCACTTGAAGGCCGCGCAGGCAGCGCAGCCGCGCTTCGTGCCGCTGGCCTGCGTGCCGTTGCAGGATGGCGCCGCCGCGGCCGAGGTGCTGAGCGAAGCGATGGCGATGGGCTTTCCCGGCGTCATGATCGGCACGCAGCCGAAGGGCGTCGGGGGCGTGCTGGACGACCCGTCGCTCGACCCGTTCTGGCAGATGGCGGACCGCACCGGCGCCGCGGTGTTCATCCACCCGGTGTTCGAGAGCGGCGACAACCGCGTGCATGACTACGGCATGGCCAATGCGGTCGGCCGCGTGACGGATACCATGATCGCCGTCTCCCGCCTGATCTACAGCGGGCACGTGCTGAAGTATCGCAACGCCAAGGTCATCTGCGGCATCGGCGGCTCCGGCCTGCCGTTCATCCTCGGCCGCCTGCGCACCAATCATGCGCTGGATGCCAAGCTGGGCGACCCCGAGGCCAGCCTGAAGGCGATGTGGTACGACACCATCCTGCAGGATGCGCGCGCGCTGCGCTTCCTGGCGGATGTGGTCGGTGCCGACCGGCTGATGATGGGCAGCGACTATCCCTTCCCCATCGGCGACATGGCGCCGCGCAAGGTCGTGGCGGCGGCCGGCTTCACCGCGGCGGAAGTCTCGGCGATGGAATGCGGCATCGCCCGGGCGCTGTTCAAGGTCTAGCCGGCAGCGCGGTCTGGCGCCGAAGGACACTATCCCCGCGCGGCGATACCGCCGCTGTGGAGAGTGCGATAGGCTGCCGGCGGGAACGGGAGTTGCGGAATGCACTACGCCTTGCCGGAAGCGCGCGACTGGGTGCGGGCGACGCTGCGCGGCTACTTCACCGCGCTGTACACGCCGTTCACGCCGGACAACCAGCTGGACGAGCCAGGCCTGCGCCACAACGTGGAGGCCACGCTGGCGCTGCCCGGTGTCGGCGGCCTCAGCGTCAACACCCTGCACCAGGAGTTCTGGGCGCTGACGCAGGCCGAGCGGCTGCGCCTGGTGGAGGTGGTGCTGCACCAGGTGCGCGGCCGGGTGCCGGTGGTGGTTGGCTGTTCCGACCCGGCGCCGGACAACGTGCTGATGTACGCGCACCACGCCCGCGCGCACGGTGCCGACCTGGTGATGGTCTGGCCGCCCTACTACGGCCCACGCAGCGCCACGGGGGTCCGGCACTTCTATGAATGGCTGGCGCCACGCCTGGGCATCGGCATGGTCATCTACAGCACCACGCTGGCGGAACTGGGCTTCTACCTCACGCCCGACCAGGCTGCGGCGCTGCTGCCGCTGCGGGAGGTCTGCGCGCTGCAATCCACCACGCTGAGCGTCGCCAGCCATGCGGCGATGCTGGAGCGCGTCGGCGCCGAGATCGCCGTCGCCACCTCGCTGGAGGAGTATCACCTGTTCGGCCGGTTGAGCTTCCCGGAACGGGCGCCGGAATTCCTCATCGGCTCCTCGCGGCCGATCTTCTGCCAATCCGCCGCGCTGCCGCATTGCGGGCGGTTCCGCGCGGCGGTGGAGGCGGGCGACGTTACCGAGGCGGCGCGGCAGGTGCGGGTCATCGGCGGCATCGCGGAGAAGCTGCAGAGCCGCTACTTCGCCGCGGGCTTCCACCATGTCGCGCTGTTCAAGAGCCTGGCGGGGCTGCTGGGGATGAAGACCGGCCCGTTCCGCCCGGCGCTGGCGCCGCCCGACCCACGCGAGCTGGCCGAATGCGCCGAGGTGCTGGTGCAGGCCGGGCTGCTCGCCGGCTACAACCCCGCGAACAACTCGGTCGAGAGGTAGCGTTCGGCGAAGCTGGCGGCGATGCCGATGATCAGCCGCCCCTCCATCTCCGGCAGTTGCGCCAGGCCCAGCATGGCATGCAGCACGGCGCCGGAGGAGATGCCCACCGGCAGGCCCTCAACCCTTGCGCAGCGGCGCGCGGCGGCGAAGGCGTCGCGCTCGGCCACGCGGATCACCTGGTCCAGCGCGTCGCGGTCCAGCACCGCGGGGTGAAAACCGGCGCCGATGCCCTGGATGTCGTGCGGCCCGGGTTCGTCGCCGCTCAGCACCGCGCTTTCGGCCGGCTCGATACCGATGATGCGCAGCCCGGGCTTGCGCGGCTTCAGCGCGCGGGCGATGCCGGTCAGCGTGCCGCCGGTGCCGACGCCGCCGACCACCGCATCAACCTTCCCGGCGCTGTCCACCCAGATCTCCTCGGCCGTCGTCGCGGCGTGGATCGCGGGGTTGGCGGGGTTGTCGAACTGTCGCGGCATCCAGGCGCCGGGGGTGGCGGCGACGATCTGCTCGGCGCGCTCGATGGCGCCGGCCATGCCGCGCTTGGCCGGCGTCAGTTCCAGCGTGGCGCCCAACAGCCGCATCATCTTGCGGCGCTCGGTGCTGGCGCCATCGGGCATCACCACCACCAGCTTGTAGCCGCGGGCGGCGGCGACGAAGGCCAGCGCGATGCCGGTATTGCCGCTGGTCGGCTCCACCAGGGTGGACTCGCCGGGGCGGATCAGGCCCTCGCGCTCGGCCGCATCCACCATGGCCAGGCCGATGCGGTCCTTGACCGAGCCGAGCGGGTTCTGGAATTCCAGCTTCAGCGCCAGCCGGGCACCCAGGCTTTCCGCCGCTTCCAGCTTGGGCAGGCGCACCAGGGGCGTGTTGCCGATGATCTCCAGCACGCTGCCGTAGAGGCGGCCGCGCGGCGCGGCGGGGATGGGATTGCTCATGCCACTGGATTACCACCATTCGGCATCGTAGTTTAGTCCCTTCCCATCGGAGGCCCGCCCATGCTGCTGCGCCAGGACCGCGCCCAGACCGCCATTGCCGTTGCGCTGGACGTGGCCTTTCACGCCGGGCGCGGCGGCGCGCTGGTCGGCGCGGCCGAGGTGGCGGAACGGCTCGGCGCGGCGCGGCGCGGGCTGGAGCCGGTGTTGCAGGCACTGTCCCGTGCCGGGCTGCTGGACAGCGTGCGCGGGCCGAAGGGCGGCTATCGGCTGGCACGGCGGGCGCGCGACATCCGTCTGCTGGACCTGGTGCTGGCGCTGGAGGACAGCGCCGAGCCGGCCTCGCCCGACGCGCTTTCCGGCGACCTGCAACGGGCGGTGACCACGCCGCTGTGGAGCGAGCTGGACACGCTGCTGCGCGACCGGCTGGCGGCGATCAGCCTGGACGACCTGCTGCGGGCCGCTGCCAGCGCCGGGCTGCGCCGGCCGACGACCGAGCCGCTTAACTTCGCGATCTGACCTTCGAGCGGCTGATCCAGGCCGCCGCTGATTCCACCGGCGCCTATCAGACGCTACCCGCGGCGCGGCGGCCCGGCGCCGCCACCGCCGGCAGCAACTGCGCCGCCAGCCCCACCACCTGCCCGATGACCACCAGCGCCGGCGTCGGCAGCGCCGCGCGCTTCGCGTCCAGCGTGCAGGCGCCCAGCGTGGAATGCAGCACGGCCTGGCCCGGCAGCGTCGCCTGCGCCACCACGGCCACCGGGGTTTCCGGCGCAAGGCCGCCGGCCAGCAGGCGCAGCGCGATCTCGTCCAGCCGCGACAGCGCCATGAACCCGGCGATGGTGCCGCCGGTGCGCGCCAGCGCCGCCCAATCCACGCTGTCCGGCAGGCTGCCGCTCTCGTCATGGCCGGTGACGAAGGTGACGGCGCTGGCCAGGCCCCGATGCGTCAGCGGAATGCCGGCCGCCGCCGGCGCCGCCGCACCGGCGGAGACGCCGGGTACCACCTGCCAGGGAATGCCGGCGGCGCCGAGCGCCAGCGCTTCCTCGCCGCCGCGGCCGAAGATGAAGGGGTCGCCGCCCTTCAGCCGCACCACGCGCAGCCCGGCGCGGGCGCCCTCGATCAGTCGCTTATTGATGGCGCTCTGGTTCAGCGGCGCCGCGCCCTTGCGCTTACCCACAGCCAGGATGGTGGCGCCGGGGCGCACCAGGCGCAACGCGGCGCGGCCGGGCAGGGCGTCGTGCAGCACCAGGTCGGCACGCCTCAGCGCCTCGGCCGCGCGCAACGTCAGCAGGCCGGGGTCACCGGGGCCGGCGCCGACCAACCAGACCTCGCCGGGGGCGGGGCCGTCGCCGATGGCCAGGGCAGAGCGGGTGTGGGGCATGCGGATTTCCACGGCCCTGTGTGCAAAGTCGCTTCGCATAAACACGGCATTCCTACGTTAAACGTCAGATCGTCCCGCCGTGGTGCCTTGTCAATACGGCATTCCGAGCGTAAATGCCAAACAACACAGTCAATCGTCGTCCAATTAACCGCAGACGAGAGGGAAGCCCAGCATGAGCACCAAGGCCAAGGGCCGCGCGGCCACCGCCACCGTCGTCGTCACCGCCAATCGCCTGCTTGACGGCCAGGTGGTCTGGCTGGGTGCCGGCGACGCCTGGGTGGAGAGCCTGCTGCAGGCCCGCGTCGTGGCCGGAGACGCCGTGGCCGAGGCGATGGCGCAGGGCCAGGCCGCCGAACGGGCCCGCCTGGTGGTCGGCGTCTATGCGGCGGAGGTGACCCTGACGCCGCACGGCGTGCGCCCGGTCTCGCAGAAGGAACGCATCCGCGCCGGCGGGCCAAGCACCGTGGCGCCGCTGGCCTGGGCGGCCTGAGCCATGCCGGAAGCCCCCTTCCTGCGCGTGCCCGAGCACGCCCGGACCTATCGCTACGACGCGGTGGACCGCGAATTCCTGGCGCAGCGGATCGCCGAGTTCCGTGGCCAGGTGCGGCGCCGGCTCGCCGGCGAGCTGACCGAGGACGAGTTCAAGCCGCTGCGGCTGATGAACGGGCTGTACCTGCAGCTGCATGCCTACATGCTGCGCGTGGCGATTCCGTACGGCGTGCTGAACAGCGCGCAACTGCGGCAGCTGGCGTACATCGCGCGGCGCTGGGACCGCGGCTGGGGCCACTTCACCACGCGGCAGAACATCCAGTTCAACTGGACCCGCCTGGTGGATGTGCCGGAAATGCTGGAGGCCCTGGCGGCGGTGGACATGCACGCCATCCAGACCAGTGGCAACTGCATCCGCAACACCACGACCGACGAGTTCGCCGGCGCCAGCCCGGACGAGGTGGCGGACCCGCGCGTCTACGCCGAGATCCTGCGGCAATGGTCCAGCCTGCATCCGGAATTCACCTGGCTGCCGCGCAAGTTCAAGATCGCGGTGCGCGGGGCAGAGGACGACCGCATCGCTTCGCGCACGCATGACGTGGCGGTGCAGCTGAAGCGCGATCCGGCGGGTGCGGTCGGCTTCACCATCCATGTCGGCGGCGGCATGGGGCGCACGCCGATCCTGGGCGTGCCGCTGTTCGATTTCGTGCCCGAGGCCGAGTTCCTGCGGGTGATGGAGGCGATCCTCCGCGTTTACAACGCGCTGGGGCAGCGCGAGAACATCTATCGCGCGCGCATCAAGATATTGGTGCGCGACCTCGGCCGCGACGGGTTCCTGGCGCTGGTGCAGGACGAGTTGGCGCGGATGCCGGTGGAGCCGTATCGGCTGGCGCCCGAGGTCGTGCAGGCCATCCGCGCGCATTTCGCGCCGCCCCCCTTCGCGGCGGCCGAGGCCGTGGCCCTGCCGGCCGACCCCGCCTTTGCCGCCTGGGTGCGGCACAACACGCGCCCGCATCGGCAGCCCGGCTACGCCTCCGCCGTCATCTCGCTGAAGCCGGTCGGCGGCATTCCCGGCGACGCCACCGCCGAGCAGATGGAGGCGCTGGCCGAGCTGGCGGACCGCCACGGCTTCGGCGAGCTGCGCGTCAGCCACACGCAGAACCTGGTGCTGCCGCATGTGCGCCGGGACGAACTGCATGCGCTGTGGCAGGGGCTGCGTGCGGCCGGGTTGGCCACGGCGAATTTCGGCCAGGGCACCGACATCATCGCCTGCCCCGGGCTGGACTACTGCGCGCTGGCGAATGCGCGGAGCATCCCGATCAGCCAGCAGATCAGCGAGCGGGTAGATGCGCTCGACCGCGCGCATGCGCTGGGGGAGCTGCAGATAAAGATCAGCGGCTGCATCAACGCCTGCGGGCATCACCACGTGGGCCATATCGGCATCCTCGGCGTCGATAAGCACGGCGCCGAGGCCTACCAGATCACCCTGGGCGGGGCGCCGGGCAACGACGCGGCCATCGGCGAACTGATCGGGCCGAGCTTCGGCTACGACGCCGTGGCCGGCGCGGTGGAGACGATCCTGCGCACGCACATCGCGCATCGCCAGCCGGGCGAGCGGTTCCTCGACACCTATCGGCGGATCGGCCAGGCGCCGTTCAAGGAGGCCCTCTATGCCGTTGCTTGAGGATGGCCGGTTGGTCGCGGACCACTGGGCGAGCGTGGCGGATGGCCCGCTGCCGGAGGGCGCGGTGATCGTGCCGCCGGCGCGCCTGGCGGAGGCCGCGCCGCGCAACGCGCCGCTCGGCGTCAGCATCGGCAACGACGTGCAGGTGGACACGCTGGCGCCCTGGCTGCCGCGCCTGGCGCTGGTGCAGGTCACGCTGCCGAAGTCGAAGGACGGCCGCGCCTTCTCGCAAATCCGCGCGCTGCGGGAATACCACGGCTTTCGCGGCGAGATCCGTGTCGCCGGCCATGTGATCCCGGACCACTACGCCATGCTGCTGCGCTGCGGCGCCAGTACCGTGGTGGTGCCGGAGGGCAGCGACCCCGCAGTGTGGCGAGCGGCAAGGCGCGTGGTCAGCATCGCCTACCAGCATGCGCAATCGGCCGAGCAACCGCTGGCCTTGTTGCGGCGGCGGGTGGCGTGATGCGCCTGCGGGCCAGGGCGAAAGTTGCGACGGTACGGCACGCGGGCGACGCCGTTCGCCCGCGCAAGGTCAGTCCGGCTTGACGCCGGCCTTGGCGATGACCTCCACCCAGGTTGCCACCATGGCCCGCAGCTGCGCCGTATGCTCGGTCGGCGTGTTGCCGACGGGGTCGTAGCCCAGGTCTGCCAGGCGCTGCGCGACGGCGGGCTTGCGCATGGCCTTGGCCACTTCCGCGCTGAACCGCGCCAGCGCTGCCGGGGGGCTGCCGGCCGGTGCATACAGGCCCCACCAGCTTTCCGCGTTCACGCCCACCAGGCCGAGTTCGTCGAAGGTGGGCACCGTTGGCATGGCGCCATTGCGGCGCGCACCGGTCAGCGCCAGCGCCTTCAGCGCACCGCTTTCCACGTGCACGCGGCCACTGCTGATGCCGCCGAACAGCAGCTGCACGTTGCCGGCCAGCAGGTCGTTCAGCGCCGGGGCGGTGCCGCGGTAGGGCACGTGCGTCAGGTCGATGCCGGCCACCTGCTTCAGCAATTCCCCGGCCAGGTGGGTGCCGGCGCCGTTGCCGCCGCTGCCGTAGTTCAGGCGGCCGGGGTGCGCCTTTGCATAGGCGATGAGGCCCGGCATGTCGTTGAACGGCACGCTGGGATGCGCCAGCAGCACCACCGGCGCGCTGGCCATCATCGTCACGCCGGTAAAATCGCGCAGCGTGTCGTAGGGCAGACGGCTGCCGAACAGGCCGGGATTGATCAGGAAGGTGCTGTCGCTGGCCAGCAGCGTATAGCCATCGGGCGGCGACTTCGCCACGGCATCGGTGCCGACCGTGCTCGCGGCGCCGGCGCGGTTCTCGATGATGACGCTCTGCCCCAGCGCGGCGGTCAGTTCGGGCGCCAGGATGCGGGTGATGATGTCGGTGCCGCCACCGGGCGCGAAGGCGACGATGATCTTCACGGCATGGTCGGGGTAGTCGGCGGCCCGCGCCGCGCAGGGCAGGGCGGTCAGCGAAGCCAGCAGCGTGCGGCGGTTCATGCAGGGCGTCCTGTCTGGGCGCCGGTGATGTAGCCGTCGCGCATGCTGGGGTGAATCGGGCGGATGTCGTCGACCAGCAGCCAGAGCCGCAGCAGCAGGCGCTTCAGCGCGGGGTTGTCGGTGAAGCCGGTGCGCCAGTGCATCACGGTCCAGTTGTTCAGCAGTTGCAGGTCGCCGGGCTGGAAGTCCATGTCCAGGCGGAATTCCTCGCTGCGGGCCAGCTCCACCATGCGGTCGATCGCGCGCATTTCCTCGGGCGGTACCGCTACGCCCATGCGCCGCTGCGCGTCCTTGATGGTGCTGGCGTTGAACACGCAGCTCAGCTTGCCCTGGTGCCAGCGATACACCGGCACCGGCACCGGCGAGCAGCCGAACGGCGCGGCCGCCGACGCATCGCCGCGCAGGTCGTGGTGGAAGCCGCGATACAGCACCGGCAGGTCTTCCGGGTAGCGTTCCAGCATGGCGTTGTGGATCGCGACCAGGCTGGCGATGCGGCTCAGCCCGCCTTCCAGCGCGGGGTTGATGCAGAGCAGGGCCACCACGTCGCCCGGGTCGGTATGCGGGCGCTGCTCGGCATTGGTCTGGCTCGGCTTCACGTTCAGCGCGTTGACGTCGAGGCCCCGGTCGGTGATCTCGGCCAGCATCTCGCCCCTGAGGTTCTGCTGCACCGCGCGACCCCAGTGCAGGCCCAGGCCCCAGTACAGCGCGCGGACCTCGGCGTCGCTCATGCCCGGGGTCGGCAGGCCGCGCAGCAGCACGAAACCGCGGCCTTCGGTGACCTGCTCCAGCGCTTCCGCCAGCCACGGCGCGGTCTGCGGCAGCGGGAAGTCTTCACGGGTGAAGCCGAGGCCGCGGCCGGCAACGCGCAGCGTGGCGTCGCGCAGCTCGGCCAGCATCGCCGGCGTGGGGCGCATGATCCAGTCGTCGCGCCCGGCCAGGGCGGGGCCGTGCCAGGCGCTGGCGTCGGTGATGCGGTGCTGCAGGATATCGACCATGGGGGGGCCTCCCGCCGGGGTTGCGGCGGGCAGGCTAGCGCGCAATGCGCCGCTGGCGCTAGCGGGCGCGCCTGAGCCGGGGCGCCGGCAGGCCGGCGTTGTTGCGCTTCGGGGCCGGCACGTCCTCGCCCATCAGGCGCAGCTGGGTCGGCGCACCGTTGGCCGCCGGCATGGCACTCAGCTCCAGCGGCACCGGCCAGAAGCACGCCACCCGCTCCTCGTCGCGCAGCGCCAGGAAGACCACGCGCTCCACCTGGCCGCGGTCGTTGGTCTCGACGGCGAAGCGGAACAGCAGCCCGTCGTCGTCGGCCGTGCCGAGGGCGAGGGAAAGCTGCTGCGCCTCCACCTGCTGGCGCTTCAATATCCGGTCGGTCGGGTCATCCGCGGCGCCGCGCCAGAAGCGCACCGGCACCTGGTCGATCAGGAAGACGAACAGGTGGCTCTCGTCCAGCACCTTCAGCCACGGGTAGTGGCCGGCTTCCGCGGTGCGGCGCAGGCGGTGGCGGCTGAAGGCATAGGCGCGGCAGCCGATGCTCCAGGCATCGTCGCCCATCTCTTCGCTGGCCATGGCGATGGCGTCCCTGCGGGCATTCGCCAGCAGCCGGGCGCAGGTCTGCAACCGCTCGGCGGTCAGGGCGGGATGCAGCTCCCACGGGCTCTTGCCTTTCGGCGTGGGCAAAGGCGCGGCGCTCTCGGTCATGCGCGGGGTCTCCTTGCGACTCGGCAGCATACCACGCTGGACTCGCGTCGCGGGAAGCAGGAAAAACGCGGCAAGAACGAGGAACCGCCGATGCCGCTTGCCGCCGAAACCCGGGCGAAGCTGAAGACCGTCAGCACCGCCACGGTTGCCACCGCGCTGTACAAGCGCGGCTTTCGCAACCAGATGCTGCAGGGCGTGCAGGCGCTGAACCCCAGGCACCCCGTGATGGTCGGGGAGGCCTATACGCTGCGCTACATCCCCGCGCGGGAGGACCTGAACAGCCTTGAGGTGTTCAAGGACCCGTCCCACCCGCAGCGCCGCGCGGTGGAGGAATGCCCGGCCGGCGCGGTCTTCGTCATCGACAGCCGCAAGGACGCGCGGGCGGCCAGCGCCGGCGGCATATTGGTGACGCGGCTGATGTTGCGCGGCGTCGCCGGCGTGGTGACCGATGGCGGCTTCCGCGACGCCGACGAGATCGCCGGCCTGGATTTTCCCAGTTATCACCAGCGCCCCAGCGCGCCGACCAACCTCACCCTGCACCAGGCGGTGGAGGCGAACGGCCCGATCGCCTGCGGCGACGCGGCGGTGTGGCCCGGCGACGTGATGCTGGGCGATGGCGACGGCGTGATCTGCATCCCCGCCCACCTGGCCGAGGAGATCGCGGCCGAGGCGGTGGAGATGACCGCCTACGAGGATTTCGTGACCGAACGGGTCCGCGCCGGCCACAGCATCCGCGGGCTGTATCCGGCCACGGACCCCAACTCGCTCGTGCTCTTCGCCGCCTGGCGCAAGGAGAATGGCCGGTGAACCGTCGCTCGCTCCTTGCCACCGCTGCGCTGCTGCCCGCAACTGCCCGCGCGCAGGAGGCCTGGCCGGCGCGGACCACCACCATCATCGTGCCCTTCGCGCCGGGTTCGTCGTCCGACATCGTCGCCCGCGCCGCGGCGCAGCGGCTTACCGCCACGCTCGGCCAGCCGGTAGTGGTCGAAAACCGCCCTGGCGCCACCGGAGAGGTCGGCGCACGCCAGGTCATCCGCAGCGCGCCGGATGGCCATACGCTGATGCACGCGCCGATTTCCACCTGGGCCATCAATGTCGCGCTGCGGCCCAGCCTGGGCTACGACCCCGTCACGCAGCTCACGCGCCTGAGCCAGACCGTGCGTACGCCGAACGTGCTGGTGGTGAACCCGGCGAAGGTGCCGGTGCACGACCTGCCCGGCTTCATCGCCTGGCTGAAGGCGAACAGCCGCACCGCCAGCTATTCCAGCAGCGGCATCGGCAGCTCGGACCACCTGACCGCGGAGATGTTCAAGCAGGCCACGGGCACGGATGCCGTGCATGCCCCGTTCAACGGCGGCGCCCCGGCCACCACGGCGGTGCTGGCCGGCGACGTGCAGTTCAGCTTCCAGAACCTCGGCAGCATCTACCCGCAGATCCGGGATGGCCGGGTCAAGGCGATCCTGATCACCAGCGAGGCGCGCCACGCCCTGCTGCCCGATGTGCCCACGGCGGCGCAGGCGGGGTTGGCCGACTTCGTGGTCTATTCCTGGCAGGGGCTGGGCGGGCCGCCAGGCATGGCCGCGCCGCTGGCCAACAAGGTTCAGGCCGCCTTCCGCGCCGCGCTGATGGCGCCCGAGGTGAAGACACGCATGGAGGAGATCGGCTTCGAGGTCGTCGCCAGCACCCCGGCCGAATTCGCCGCCTTCCAACAGGCCGAGATCGCGCGCTGGCAGCGCGTGGTGCAGGCCGGCGGCATCAAGGCCGAATGATTCCTGCCGCCCCCGGGGAATAAACCGGGGGCATCGGCGGTCCTGCCCTGTACCGGCAACAGGGAGAGCTGCCATGTCCGACGAATCCGGCCCCGACCAGGGCCGCCGCCACGCGCTTGAATGCATGCTCTGGGCCGGCTCCGGCCTGCTCTGGTCCGTGGCCGGCGGGGTGCCGCGCGCCAGCCTCATCGGCGCGGCGCAGGCGCAGCCCGCGGCCTTCACCTTCGCCCATATCAGCGACACGCATCTGGGCTTCAACATCACGCCGAACCCGGAACCGGCGAAGACGCTGCAGCAGTCGCTGGACCTGGTGAAGGGCTTCCGCCCCAGCCTGATGCTGCACACCGGCGACGTCACGCATCTCTCCCGCCCCGGCCAGTTCGACCTGGCGGCGCAGATGATCGGCGCGACGGGCATCGAGACCCATTACGCGCCGGGCGAGCACGACGTGGTGGACGAGGGCGGCAAGGCGTTCTTCGAGCGTTTCCCGCAGGGCGCCCGCACCGGTGGCTTCACCAGCTTCGACGCCGGCGGCGTCCACTTCGTCGGCCTGAACAACGTGCAGGACCTGCAGCCCGGCAAGATGGGCATGCTCGGCGCCCAGCAACTGCACATGCTTGAGCAGGACCTGAAGGTCCGCTCGGCCTCCACGCCCATCGTGGTCTTCGCGCATATCCCGCTGTGGGTGGTCTACCAGGCCTGGGGCTGGGGCACCGAGGAAGCGCCGCAGGTGCTGGCCATGCTGGCGCGCTTCGGCAGCGTGACGGTGCTGAACGGCCACATCCACCAGACCATGCAGAAGGTGGAGGGCCATGTCGCCTTCCACACCGGCATGTCCACCGCCTTCCCGCAGCCGGCGCCGGGCAGCCGCCCCGCACCGGGCCCGATGCGCGACGTGCCGGCCGACCAGGTGAAGCGGATGCTCGGCGTCAACCGCGTCACGCTGGTGCGGGCCGGCGCGCCGCTCGGCGTCGTGACCACGCCGCTGGAGGGTTGAGCCGTGGACAACACGACGTTGAACCGCCGGCGCGCGCTTGCCGGCGGGGTGGCGCTGCTGGGCGCCGGCCCGGCGGGGGCGGAGGCCGCCGCGGCGGTCAGCGTGAACTTCCATGCCTTCGCGCCACCGCTGCTGCGGGTGGCGGTCGGCACCACCGTCACCTGGACCAATGAGGATGACACCCCGCACAACATCGTCTCCACCGCCGAGCCGCGGGCCTTCCGCTCCGGCGTGCTGGACACCGGGGAGAGCTTCGCTTTCCGCTTCGCCACGCCGGGCACCCACGGCTACTACTGCTCGCTGCACCCGACGATGCAGGGCAGCATCGTGGTCGGATAGCCGGAGGAGACCGTTGAGCGACGCCCTGCGCCTGGCGGTGCTGGCCAACCTGGACGCCGCGCACAACCTGGCGCGCTGGCTGGTGCGCGACCCCAGCGCGGCCGAGGACGTGGCCCAGGAAGCGGTGGAGCGCGCGCTGCGCTACGGCGCTTCCTGGCGCGGCGACAATGCGCGGGCCTGGCTGCTGCAGATCGTCCGCACCCGCGCCTACGCCTGGCTGGCCAAGCGCCGCGACGCCGCCGAGGACCCGCTGCCCGACGAGTGGCCGCTGGCCGACCCGGCGCCCTCGCCGGAAGCGGCCATGGTGGCGGTGCAGGCGCGGGAGACGCTGGAGGCCGCGCTGCTGGCGCTGCCGGCGGAACTGCGGGAATGCCTGGTGCTGCGTGAACTGGAGGAACTTTCCTATGCCGAGATCGCCCGCGTGACCGGTGCGCCGCTCGGCACCGTGATGTCCCGGCTGTGGCGCGCGCGGCGTGCGCTGCTGGGCGTAGGGGGGCAGCCGTGACGATGCAGTGCGACGAAGCCCGGCTGCTGCTGCAGGCGGAACTGGATGGCGAGCTGGACGCCGCCGGCGCCGCGCCGCTGGCCGCGCATGTGCAGGGCTGCGCCGAATGCACGCGCGAGCGCCAGCAGATCGCGGCGCTGTCTCGCCGGCTGCGGGCGCTGCCGCGCCATCCGGCGCCGGCCCGGCTG
>CAIMOR010000073.1 GCA_903843125.1 uncultured Rhodospirillales bacterium | reverse complement strand
TCACGGCGGAAAAGCTGGCCGTCAACGCCGTCATGGCCGGCTGCCTGCCGATGCACTTCCCCCTCGTCGTCACCGCCTGGCAGGCGATGCTGCAGGAGGAGTTCCTGCTGCATGGCGTAACCTCCAGCACCGGCGGATGCGCGGTGATGCTGGTCATCAATGGCCCGGTGCGCAACGAGATCGGCGCCAGCAGCACCTTCAATGCGCTGGGCAACGGCAACCGGGCTACCGCGACGATCGGCCGGGCCATCCGGCTCGCCCTGATCAACATCATGGATGTGCGCCCCGGCAGCATCGACCGCTCGACGCTCGGGCATCCCGGCAAGTTCTCGTATTGCCTGGCCGAGGACGAGGAAGGCACGGGTTGGGAGCCGCTCGCACAGGTGCGCGGGGTCCCGCCCGGCTTCTCGGCCGTGACGGCCTTCGCCGCGCTGGCCCCGCGCCAGGTCATGAACGAGTGGACCACCGACCCGAAGGAGATCCTGGAAACCTTCGCCGCCGAGATGCGCGCCAACCAGCTGCACTACTCGATCTATGGCGGCAACTACGTCATCGTCGTGCCGCCGCAGCTCCGCGCGCATATCGAGGGCGCGGGTTGGAGCAAGCGCGACGTGGCCGAGTACCTGTTCGAGCGCGCGCGGGTGAAGCGGGGCGAATGGGCGAATGTCGGCAAGGGCTCCGTAGTGCGCGACCGTGCCGAGAAGGTGCATACGGCGCTGCAGTCGCCCGACGACCTGCTGGTTGTCGCGGCCGGGGGGCCGGCCGGCGGCTTCGGGGCAATCATCCCGCCCTGGATGGGCAGCAAGACGCGGGCGGTGACGGCGGCGGTCGGCGCCTGCTTCGACTGCGAGCCGCCCGGAAAGGAATAGGCAGGGCCCGCAACGGCACCGCCAGCACAGGAGGAGACGACGCATGAGGGTATTCGACCCGACCAACGAGGCGAAGGAAGTCGGTGCCAGGCTGGCACCGCGGCTGGCATCGCTTGCCGGCTGCACCGTTGGCATCATCACCAATGCCAAGGAAGGCACCAAGGGCTACTTCACCCATCTCGACCGCCTGTTGCGCACCGAGCTGGGCGTGAAGGACGTGATCTGGCGCCAGAAGACGAACTACAGCGCCCCTTGCGACGCCTCGATCGTGCAGCAGATCACCAACTGGCATGCGGTGTTCGCGGGTGTGGGCGATTGAGGCAGTTGCTCATCGTGCAGTCTGCACGACTCCGTCGTCGCTGAGAAACTCGGCGTGCCCGCCGTCGCGGTCATGACCACGCGCTTCGTCAGCGCCGCAGAACTGATGTGCCGGGTGCTGGGCATGGCGAATTACGGCTTCGCCGTGATCGACCATCCCATCAGCAGCGCTTCGGATGAGCGCCTTGCCGAATATGCCCGATCCACGATCGAGCAGGCGCGCGCGCTCCTCCTGCGCCCCTAGGCTTGGGTACCCCGGCGAAGCTTGCTTCGCCGGGGTCGTCCGGCCGACCAGGCCGGCATGTCGTCGTCCATCGGACCGTGGCCTGGGCGGCATCCGCGTGACGCTCGTGCAGGTTCTGCATTCGGGCCTGCCGCCCGAGGGTGTGACGGAACGGAGCCGCGCCGGGTTTGCCAGAGGCGTGTTGGTTTCCGCCCGCGCAATCCCATCAGGCCAACCACCTGTCCCGCCGGCGAACATCAGCAGGTCATTGCGGCCACCGGGGGATTCCGACCCGACTTCCGCCAAAACCCACATCGAAGAAGAGTCGCAGATGAAGCTGCGATCCCCGGTCGAGCCTCAGCCGGCTCCCAGCTGCTGCTCCACCAGGCGCGCGAAGCAACTGGCGCCAATGGGCAGCAGGTCGTCATTGAAGTCGTAGTGCCCATTGTGGACCGGCGCCGTGGAATGCCCCGGCGCGGCCTGGCCCAGCAGCAGGAAGGCGCCCGGCGCCTTTTCCAGGAAATAGGCGAAGTCCTCGCCGGCGGTCAACGATGCCAGGTCGGTCTTGATCAGCGCGTCGCCGACCACGCCGCGGGCGGCACGCTCGAAGGCCCTGGCTTCGTCGGCGGTGTTGACGGTGGGCGGGTAGGAGCGGCGGTAGTCAAGCGTAAGCTCCACGCCATGCGCCGCGGCCAGGCCATTCACGGTCTGGTGGAACAGTTCGTCCATCTGCAGCCGCGTGGCGTGGCGCAGCGTGCGGATCGTGCCGGCGATCTCGACCGTCTCGGGGATGACGATCTGCGAGGTGCCGGCGATGAAGCGGCCGATGGACAGCACCACCACGTCGTGCGGGCTCATGCGCCGGCTGACCAGGCTTTGCAGCGCGGTGTAGACCTGCACCGCACAGGGCAGCGGGTCCAGGCCGAGATGCGGCTCGGCGGCGTGGGAGCTGCGCCCCGTGAGGGTGAGGTTGAAATAGTCCACCGCCGCCAGCACAGTGCCCGGACGGATCGCGGCGGTGCCGAGCGGCAGGCTCCAGTGGTTGTGGATGCCATACACCTCGTCGCAGGGGAATTTCTGGAACAGGCCATCGTTCAACATCTCGGCGGCGCCGGTCAGGCCTTCCTCGGCGGGCTGGAAGATCAGGTGGACAGTGCCGGCGAAATTGCGCGTCTCCGCCAGATAGCGCGCGGCGCCGAGCAGCATCGTGGTGTGGCCATCATGGCCGCAGGCGTGCATGCGGTTGGGGATCGTGCTGCGATGGGCGAAGTCGTTCTGCTCCTCCATCGGCAGTGCGTCCATGTCGGCGCGCAGCCCGATCTTGCGATTGCCGGGGCGGCCCTGGATAACGCCGACAACCCCGGTCTTGCCGAAGCCCTCATGCACCTCGATGCCCCAGCCGCGAAGCTTCTCGGCGACGATGCCGCTGGTGCGGACCTCCTCGAAGCCGATCTCGGGATGGGCGTGGAAGTCTCGGCGCCACGCGGTCATCTCGGGGTGGTGGGCGGCGATGCGCTCGATGACATTCATGTCCGGTCTCCGTGGTGAAGCAGCACGCACCCGGGATGGTAGGTCGCGGGTCCGGTACCATCAACTCGGCTGGCGCGGCACGTAGGGCGCTGGTTCAGCCGCTACGGCGTCCCCGCGGCCGTAATGGTCGTTGGGCTTGGCAGCTGCCGGCACGCTGTCATGTCAGCCGTCCAGCGCGTCCAGGCCAAGCACCATACCTGGCGGCCTTGGCCGATCGCAGACCGTGCTGCCAGTTCAGTCGCGCGTCATCGGCAGCGCCAGCGTCACCGCCCAGCACAACCCCAGCATCGCCGCCGAACCCGCCAGGCACGCGAACAGGCCGCCCCATCCGTACAGCAAGCCGGAAAGCAGGATGCCGCCGAACCGCCCGGCGGCATTGGCGGCGTAGTAGAAGCCGACATCCTCGGCCGCCTTCTCGCTGCCGGCATAGGCCAGCACCAGGTAGGAATGCACCGAGGAGTTGACCGCGAAGGCGAAGCCGAACACGCCAAGCCCGACCGTCACCACCAGGTCCGGCCGGGCCACGCCGGCCGCCAGCGCCACCGCCAGCGCCGCCGGCACCAGCGCCAGCAGCAAGGACCACAGCCGCGCCGCCGGCACCTCGGTGGCAAGGCCATCGGCGCTGCGCTTCACCAGTGCGGGCGCCGCCGCCTGCACCAGGCCGTAGCCGATGGTCCACAGCGCCAGGAAGCCGCCGACCATCGGGAAGGTCCAGCCTTGCGCGTAGAGGAACACCGGCAGGCCGACGACGAACCAGACATCGCGGGCGCCAAACAGCACCACGCGCGCCGCCGCCAGCAGGTTGACGCCGCGGCTCTTGCCGAAGAACTCCTTCATCGACTTCGACGCGCGGGCCTTGCCCATCAGCGGCGGCAGCGAGAGCACCACGCCGGCCAGCACCACCCCAAGCGCCGCCGCCATGGACCAGAGCGCGCCGCGGAAGCCCAAGCCCTCCAGCAGCACGCCGCCGAGGAAGAAGCCGAAGCCCTTCATCGCGTTCTTGCTACCGGTGAACCAGGCCACCCAGCGGAACAGGCGGCCACTTGCCTCGCCGGGCGTCCGATCGCCGGAGGGCGAAGCCCGGCGGCGTGAATCGGCCGCCGCCCCGAAGGCGCTGTCATGGGTCAGCTTGATGGCGGACTTGCTCGCGGTCTTGGTCAGGTCCTTGGCCACGCCGCAGATGCCCTGCGCGCCGACCGCCCAGCCCACCGAAAGCGCCTCGCTCCACTCCGGCGCCATGGCCGAAAGCATCAGGAAGCCGATGATCTGCGTGGCCAACCCCACCGCCAGCATGCGCGCAATGCCGAAGCGCGTGGCCAGCCAGCCGCCGACCAGGTTGGCGCCGATGCCCGCGGCCTCATACAGCAGGAACAGGAAGGCCAGGGTGAAGGGCGAATAGCCCAACCGGAAAAAGTGCAGCAGCACCAGCATGCGCAGTGCGCCATCGGTCAGGGTGAAGCCCCAATAGGCGGCGGTGACGATGGCATAGTTGCGCGTGGCGGCCGAAGCCGAGACCGGGACGGCGCTGCTGCTCATGCTCAGATGCCCACGTGCTGCATGTGGCAGGCCAGGTCCACCATGCGGCAGGCGTAGCCCATCTCGTTGTCGTACCAGGCATAGACCTTCAGCAGCGTGCCATCCGTCACCATGGTGCTGAGCGCATCGACAATGCTGCTGCGCGTATCCCGCGCGTAGTCGGCACTGACCAGCGGCCGGTCCTCATAGCCCAGGATACCCGCCAGCGGGCCTTCCGCGGCGGCGCGGAACAGCGCGTTGACCTCCTCGGCGGAGGTGACGCGCTGCATCTCGAACACGCAGTCGGTGATGGAAGCGTTCAGCACCGGCACCCGCACCGCATGGCCGTTCAACTTGCCCTTCAACTCCGGGTAGATCACCGCGATGGCCGTGGCGCTGCCGGTCGTGGTCGGCTGCAGCGACAGCATGGCCGACCGCGCGCGGCGCAAATCCTTGTGCGGCGCGTCGTGCACCACGTTGGTGTTGGTCGGGTTGTGGATGGTGGTGATCTGGCCGTGGCGAATGCCGATGGCCTCGTGCACCACCTTCACCACCGGGGCCAGGCAGTTGGTGGTGCAGGACGCGGCGGTCACGATGGGGTAGCGCGCGGGGTCGTACAGGTGCTCGTTCACGCCGACGACCACGTTCAGCACGCTGTCCAGCTTGATCGGCGCGGCGACGATGACGCGCTTGGCGCCGCGCTTGAGGTGCCCGTCCGGCGCTTCCGGCGCCAGGAACTTGCCGGTGCATTCCAGCACCACATCCACGCCCAGGTCGCCCCAAGGGATTTCGGCGGGCGCGGCATGGGCGGAGAAGCTCATCCGCCGGTCGCCGATACGGATGGCGCCGTCGCCCTCAACGCCGAAGCGTGGCCCGCGCCAGCGGCCCTGCACGCTGTCGAACTCCAGCAAGTGGGCGCAGGCCGCGGCGCCGCCCTTGATCTCGTTGAGGTGACCCACCTCAAGCCGGTTCCCGCGCCGCGGGTCGTCCTCCTGCCGTTCCGCCGCGCCCATTGCGGCCCGGAGGTCCAGACGCCCGTTGCGGCCCATG
>CAIMOR010000072.1 GCA_903843125.1 uncultured Rhodospirillales bacterium | reverse complement strand
TATGGCGCGATGGCGAAGAGCGCGGCTTATGGGGCGGTGCGGGATGTGTCGCGGTTGAAGCGGCGGTAGCGTAATCGTGGGGCGCGCTCATGAATGCAAATGGCGCGCCCTATTCGACCTTAACTATTTGTTCTGGTAACCTGCCTTCATATTTGGCGGCAAACTCCTCATCGGTCCAGTCACCATCTCCATAATCTGCCTGATCATGAAATTTCAATCCGCCTTCAAAAGTTATTGCAAAATAAGGCCCGACGAATGGACAAGTCGGTAAGTAGTAGGTTTTGATAAAGGGGTTTTCTTCCCACTCTCGTTTGATGAAAACATGCCCGCTAGTTCCTCTAATGAACCATGGTCGGTCTGCGAATGCCACGAATTGTTGATCTATGATCTCGCGCATGTGTCTGATAGCGGCGAGCGCGTCCTCTTTTAAACTAGCATAGGTTTCTAAATTAAAGTGAATAGATCGATGCCGTAATTTCCTCAGTGATTCGAACTCTAGTATCGCCTTTGGGAGCAAAACACCCCAAGCTTCAAGTGCGCAGATAGGAACCCTCCAGTCATCAAATGATTTCTTATTATAAACTTTTTTATATTCCGATGTATTTTTATAATATTCCCGTAAATCTAAAACTAAATGATTTAAAATTCGCTCCCCAAGCGCGCACGCACCAACCAATGCGGGATAGTAAGCGCCAATTACAAAAGATCGGCGCACTTGGTCAAAAAAATTATTATGATGAGCAAGAACCGAAAATGGCTTCGTTCCAATTGATATAAAATTATCTATCTTTCTCTCTAAATAGTCCGACCCAAATTCCCGAGCAAGTCGCGCTTTCGTGCGTTCTTGATTTTCAAGATGCTGCCGCCGAATCTCATCTGCCCAACCAGCGCCCGGCTCCTCCAAACTAAGAGCACGAGTGTCGAAATCCATAGCGTAGCTCAAATGCCGACGACAACCGGCATCCGCCAAGAGCCGCTTCCATTCGGATGCTTGCTTTGATTGATCGACATTGTCGAGCGTTATGCGCTCAGGCGATTCCAAAGTCATGCAGGTGGCAAGCCCTCAACATTGGCGATTCCATCTGCTTAGCACATATTCAGCCCCCACCCTTGCCCATCCCGCCCGGCGCAGGCAGGTTCGCGCCGCATGCTCGCCCTCGCCCGACGCCATTCCACGCTGCTTGCGCTGTCCGCCATCACGCTGGTGGCGGTGGTGCTGGTGCGCGTGCTGAAGGGGCCGGCCGCCGTGGCGCATGCCTGGGGTGGGTCGGTCGATCTCATCATCGGCATCCTGCCGTCCATGCTGATGGGCATGTTGATGGCGGGCAGCCTGCGGCAGTTGGTGCCCACCGGCGCGCTGGCGAAGTGGATGGGGGCGGAAAGCGGGTGGCGCGGGTTGGTCATCGCCTCCGCGGTGGGCATCGCCACGCCGGGCGGGCCGATGGCGGCCTTCCCCATGGTGCTGGTGCTGAGCGGCGCCGGGGCTGACATCGGCTGCGTCATTGCCTTCATCGTCAGCTGGGGGCTGAACGGGTTCAACCGGATATTGGTGTGGGAAGTGCCGCTGCTGGGGCCGGATTTCGCGCTGCTGCGGTTCCTCTCCGGCTTGCCGATGGGGTTCATCGCCGGGTGGATTTCGCGCCGGGTGCCGGTGAAGTGGGCGCCGCCGGAGAGCCTGCCGCGATGACCGGGCGGCTGGTCCTGGCGGCGCTGGCGCTGCTGTGCTTCGCGCTGGCCTGGCGGAAGGGGCGGCCGGCCGGCGTGCGGGCGCTCAGGGAGACGCGGGACAACCTGGGCCGCATCATGCCGATGATGCTGGTGGCGATGCCGATGGCGACCTTCCTGGCGGAGCTGGTGCCGGCGGATATCGCCAGCGGCTGGCTGGGGCCGGAGAGCGGCGTGGGCGGCCTGCTGGTGGCGAGCTTTGCCGGTGGGCTGATACCGGGTGGGCCGTATGCGAGCTTTCCGCTGGTGCTGACCTTCCTGAAGGCGGGGGCGGGGCCGGCGCAGATGGTGGCGCTGATCACGGGCTGGGCGGTGCTGGCGTTCCACCGCGTGGTGATGTGGGAGATACCCGTGCTGGGGGCGCGGTTCGCCATTGTGCGGACCTTGTCCTCCCTGGCGCTGCCGCTGCTGGCGGGGTTGATCGCGGAGGCGCTGATGCCGCTGTTCCCGCATCTGCTGGCGGGGATGCGGTGAGCGGCGCCGGGTGGGACGCCGTGCTGGCCATGCGGGATGGCGGGGCGGTGCCGGCGGGCGAGCTGGGGCGGCTGTTCGGGCCGTTGTTCGCGGCGCCGCGCGGGGCGGATGGCTGCGTGGTGGTGGGGCGCCTGGCGCAGACGCTGGATGGGCGGATCGCCACCGTTTCCGGCAGCAGCCAGTGGATCGGCGGGGCGGGCGATATCCTGCACACGCACCGGCTGCGGGCGCTGTGCGACGCGGTGCTGGTGGGGGCCGGGACGGTGCGGGCGGATGACCCGCGGCTGACCACGCGGGAATGCGAAGGGCCGAATCCGGTGCGGGTGGTGCTGGACCCGCGGCGGCGGCTTTCCGTGGAGTACGGGGTGTTTCGGGGCGGGCCGCCGACGCTGCTGGTGGTGGCGGAGGACGGGCCTGAGCGCCACGGCGCCGCGGAGGTGGTGCGGGTGCCGATGGCGGGCGCGGAGCTGGACCTGGCGGCGGTGCTGCGGATGCTGGCGGGGCGCGGGCTGCGGCGGGTGTTCGTGGAGGGCGGCGGGGTGACGGTGTCTCGGTTTCTGGCGGCGGGGTGCCTGGACCGGCTGCATGTGACGGTGGCGCCGGTGCTGCTGGGCAGCGGCATTCCGGCGTTCACGCTGCCCGAGGCGGCGCGGATTGCCGATGGGCTGCGGTTCTCCTGGACGGTGCATGACATCAGCCCGGACGTGCTGCTGGACATTGCGCTGGACCGCGCCAGGCCGGGGGTTTGCGCGTGAGGGCGCGTGACGCCGCAGGCGGGCGGTGCGAGGCCTGCGCCGGCGGCGCGCCATGAAGGCCCTATGGTATGTGGCGCCGGGCGTGGCGGAGCTGCGCGCCGAGGCGCCGCGTGCCCCCGGGCCGGGCGAGTGCCTGGTGCGGGCGCTGTACAGCGGCATCTCGCGCGGGACGGAGCGCCTGGTGCTGGCCGGGCGGGTGCCGGAGAGCCAGTGGCCGGTGATGCGGGCGCCGCTGATGGCCGGCGCGTTCCCGTTTCCGGTGAAGTACGGCTACAGCGCGGTGGGCGAGCGGGAGGATGGGCAGCGGGTGTTCTGCCTGCATCCGCATCAGGATGTGTTCGTGGCGCCGGCGGCGATGTGCGTGGCGGTGCCGGAGGCGGTGCCTTCCAGGCGCGCTGTGCTGGCGGCCAACTTGGAAACGGCGGTGAACATCCTGTGGGACGCGGCGCCGCTGGTGGGGGAACGCGTGCTGGTGGTGGGCGCCGGCGTGGTCGGGCTGCTCAGCGCCTTCCTGCTGGCGCGGCTGCCGGGGGTGGAGGTGGCGGTGTGCGACGTGGATGCTGGCCGGGCCACGCTGGTGGAGAGCTTCGGCGCGCGGTTCGTGCTGCCGGAGGATGCGCCGGGGGAGCGGGAGCTGGTGGTGCATGCCAGTGCCTCGCAGGCCGGGTTGCGGCTGGCGCTGCGGTGCTGCGGGTTCGAGGCGCGGATCGTCGAGGCCAGCTGGTACGGCGATGCCGAGGTGGCCTTGCCGCTGGGCGAGGGCTTCCATGCGAAGCGGCTGCGGCTGGTGTCTTCCCAGGTGGGCGCGGTGGCCGGCGCGATGCGCGGGCGCCGGTCGCATGGCGAGCGCCTTGGTCTTGCCCTCGGGCTGTTGGATGATGCGCGGCTGGAGGCGCTGCTGGGGCCGGACGTGGCGTTCGACGCGCTGCCGGCGGCGCTGCCGGGCCTGTTGGCAGCGGGCGCATCCGGCTTATGTCCCGTCGTGTCCTATATATAAGGTGAGCCCTGCATGTTCAGCCTGACCGTCAGCGACCACATCATGATCGCGCACAGTTTTCGCGGCGAGGAATTCGGCCCGGCGCAGAAGCTGCACGGCGCCACCTTCGTGGTGGAGGCGGAGTTCCGCGCGATCGATATCGACGGGCTGGGGCTGCTGGTGGATATCGGCCTGGCGAAGCAGGAGCTGGGCGTGGTGCTGGGCGCGCTGAACTACCAGAACCTGGACGCCATGCCGGAGCATGCCGGGCGGAACACCACCACCGAGTACCTGTGCCGGTACATCCACCAGGCGCTGGCGGCTTCCACGCGGGCGGGCAAGCTGGGGACGCAGGGCGTGGGCGTGACCGGGCTGAAGGTGACGCTGCGCGAAAGCCCGAATGCCTGGGCGAGCTACGAGGGCGATATCTGACATGCCGTCCGATGGTCGGAGCGACGAGCCGACTCCGGCGGCCATATCCAACATCGCGCTGCTGGTGCCGGGGCCTTTCGACACGACGTCGGGCGGCTACATCTACGACCGGCGGCTGGTGCAGGGGCTGCGCGCGCTGGGGCATGAGGTGCAGGTGGTGGAGCTGGCCGGGCGGCATCCGCTGGCCGATGACGCCGCCGAGGCCAGTGCGCGCGCGGCCTTGGCCGGGCTGCCGATGACCACGCGGGTGGTGATCGACGGGCTGGGGCTGCCGGCCTTCGCCGGGCTGGCGCGGGAGCTGGTGGTGCGGCGCGCGGTGGCGCTGATCCATCACCCGACGGCGCTGGAGCCGGGGTTCTCGGCCGAGGACCAGGCGCGGCTGCGCAGCACCGAGACGCTGTTGTTCGGCGCCATGGCGCGGCTGGTGGCGACGCATCGGTTCACCGCGGAACGGCTGGTGCAGCAGTTCGGCGTGGCGGCCGGGCGCCTTGGCGTGGTGGAGCCGGGGACGGATGCGGCGGTGCGCGCCGTGGGCTCCGGCGGGCCGGGGGTGGCGGTGCTGAGCGTGGGCGCCGTGGTGCCGCGCAAGGGGCACGACGTGCTGCTGCGCAGCCTGGCCGGCGTGGCGGATGTGGCGTGGACGCTGACCATTGCGGGTGCCGAGCGCGATGCGGTGCATGCGCATGGGCTGCGGGCGCTGGCCGAGCAGCTGGGCGTGGCGCAGCGGGTGAGCTTCGCCGGGGAGGTCTCGGCGGCGGAGCTGGAGGCGCTGTACGCGAAGGCGGACCTGTTCGCGCTGGCGACGCACTGGGAAGGCTATGGCATGGCCGCCGCCGAGGCCCTGGCGCGCGGGCTGCCGGTGGCGGTGACCGCCGGCGGGGCGATTGCCGAGGTGGTGCCACTGGAGGCGGGCGTGGTCTCGCCGCCCGGGGACGTGGCGAGCTTCACCAAGGGGCTGCGGCGGGTGCTGTTCGATGACGGGCTGCGCGCGGCGATGGCCGATGCGGCCTGGGCGGCGGGGCAGAAGCTGCCGCGCTGGGAGGACCGGGCGGCCCTGTTCCTGGCCGAGCTGGAGCGGGTGGCGTGAGCGAGGACTTCGATCTCGATTGGCTGGACCTGCGCGAGCCGCATGACGCGGCGGCGCGGAGCGAGGCGCTGGCCGAGGCGCTGATCGCCAGGTTGCCGGCGCGGCCGCGGCTGCTCGACCTCGGCGCCGGGACGGGCAGCCTGTTCCGTTGGCTGGCGCCGCGGATCGGGCGGGCGCAGGCCTGGACGCTGGTGGACCAGAACCGCGAGATGACCGAGGCGGCGTTCGACACCATTGCCGACCGCGCCGAGCAGGTGGGGCTGAAGGTGACCTTTCCCAATCGGCGGACGCTGCTGGTGCATGCGCCGGGCGGGGCCTGGCGGGTGGAGGCGCTGATTGCCGACCTGGCGCATGCGCCGGGCAACCTGCCGCTGCACAATGCCGATGCGGTGGTGTGCAGCGCGCTGTGCGACCTGGTTTCGGCGCCCTGGCTGGAACGGCTGGCGGCGGCGCTGCGGGTGCCGTTCTATGCCTGCCTGAACGTGGATGGGCGGGACCGCTTCCTGCCGCCGCTGCCCGGGGATGCGCTGGTGGCGCGCGGCTTTGCGCGGGACCAGGGGCGGGACAAGGGGTTCGGCGGCCGGGCGCTGGGGCCGAAGGCGGCGGCGGAGATCATGCGCGCCTTCGGGGCGCACGGCTTTGCGGTGCAGGCGGCGGCGAGCGACTGGGTGCTGCGCGGCGGGCCGGAGACCTCGTTGCTGAGCGAGCTGGTGTTCGGCCATGCCGAGGCGGCGCAGGCGCAGGACCGGCGGCACGTCACGCCCATTGCCGAATGGCGCAAGCGCCGGCTGGAGCAGTGCGGGCTGGGGCGGCTGCGGGCGCGGATCGGGCATCGGGACGTGCTGGCGTTGCCGCCGGTGGCCTCGGCCGTGGTGGAGCCCGCGCCGGTGGCGCCGCCGGCGCGGCTGCCGATGCCGCGGCGGCGCCGGTGATGCCATTGCCCGCGGGGCTGGCGCTGACGGTGGAGGAGAAGCGGTTGTTCTTCAGGAAGGCGCTGTAGGCAAGGCGGGTGCCCTGCCCTGCGTTCGGCCCTGCCGTGGCGCTTCAGGGCGCGCGGGGGACGTAGGCGATGGCCTCCACTTCCAGCGCGCAGCCCATGGGCGTGGCGCCGGCCTGCATGCGGGTGCGGGCGGGCAGGGTTTCCTGGCTGCTGAAGTAGCTGCGGTAGATGCGGTCGAAGGCTTCCTGCTGGGTCTGGTCCTTCAGCCAGACGATGACCTTCAGCAGGCAGTCCATGTTGCTGCCGGCGGCTTCGACCAGGCGCTTCAGGTGGTTCATCACCACGCGGACCTGATGGTCGAAGGGGATGTCCGGGAAGGGCGGCAGCGGCTGGCCGGCGGCGCGGGCGGCGCGGAGGAGCTGGCAGAAATCCTCCTCGAACGGCGGCAGGCCGGAGACGTAGACCATGTCGCCATGGCGGACGCAGAGGTTGAAGGGGCCGGCGGTCTCGGGGACCCCGGCCTGGATGACCTGCTTTTCCATGGATGCGTCCTTGTGCTTCGCTGCCGAGCGTGGAGGGCCAGCGCAAGGGGCCAGCCTAGAGGGAGAATGCCATGACGGAAAAGCCGATTGCTGTCGCCGCCGCCGCGGTGGCGCCGCGGGCCACGCAAAGCCGCTACCCGGCGGACCTGGCGGTGAAGGTGGCGGGGCGGGAGAAGCGGGTGCTGGGCGACCTGTTCGGGCTGGCCAGCTTCGGGGTGAACCTGACCACGCTGAAGCCGGGCGCGCAGTCCAGCCTGCGGCATGCGCATTTCGTGCAGGACGAGTTCATCTATGTGCTGGCCGGCACGCCGACGCTGCTGACCGATGCCGGGGAGACGCCGCTGGCGCCGGGCATGTGCGCGGGCTTCAAGGGCGGCAGCGGGGACGCGCATTGCCTGGTGAACCGCGGCACCGAGGATGCGGTGGTGCTGGAGGTGGGCGATCGGCTGCCGGGCGATGGCGCGCGCTACCCGGATGATGACCTGGCGGTGGTGATGGGCGCGAACGGCGTTTACCGCTACAGCCGGCGCGACGGGACGCCGATCTAGCGTCCGGTCGTCGCCGGTGGCAGCACCGGCGGGGTGAACCGGCCGCTCAGGCCAAGGGAGAGAACGATGCCGGTGCTTCTGGGCTGCATTGCCGACGATTTCACGGGCGCGACGGACCTGGCGAATACGCTGGTGAAGGGCGGCATGACCGCGGTGCAGGTCATCGGCGTGCCGGGCGGTGCGTTGCCGGAGGCCGATGTGGTGATCGTGGCGCTGAAGAGCCGCACAGCGCCGGTGGGTGTGGCGGTGGCGGAGAGCCTGGCGGCGGCCGAGGCGCTGCTGGCCGCGGGGGCGCGGCAGTTGTTCTTCAAGTACTGCTCGACCTTCGATAGCACGGAGGCGGGGAATATCGGCCCCGTCGCGGATGCGCTGGTGCAGCGGCTGGGATGTGGGTTCGCGCTGGCCAACCCGGCGTTTCCGACCAATGGGCGCACGGTGTACCAGGGGCACCTGTTCGTCGGTGGGGCACTGCTGAACGAGAGCGGGATGGAGAACCATCCGCTGACGCCGATGCGGGACGCCAACCTGGTGCGGGTGCTGAGCCGGCAGACCGATGGGACGGTGGGGCTGGTGCCCTTCGTCACCGTGGAGCAGGGCGCGCAGGCCATTCGGAAGGCGCTGACCGTGCTGAAGGAGAGCGGGCGGCGCTATGCGATCGTGGATGCGGTGACGGATGCGCACCTGGTGGCGATCGGCGAGGCGGCGAGCGAGCATGCACTGATCACCGGTGGCAGCGGGATCGCCATGGGGCTGCCGGCGAACTTCCGCGCCAAGGGGCTGCTGCCGGAACGCGGCGACAGCGCCGCCGAGTTGCCGCCGATGGTCGGGCATGCGGCGGTGCTGGCGGGGTCGTGTTCGCGCGCGACGCTGGGGCAGATCGGGTTTGCGCGGGACCATATCCCGACGCTGGAGCTGGACGCGCTGGCGACGCCGGATGCGGGCGCGCTGGCGGCGCAGGCGATGGCCTGGCTGGCGGGCAAGCTGGGTGCCTCGCCGGTGCTGGTGGCGGCGAGCGCGCCGCCCGACAAGGTGGCGGCCTTGCAGGCCCGGCTGGGGCGGGAGGCCGCGGGCGCGCTGGTGGAGCAGGCCTTGGCCGAGGAGGCGGACCACATGGTGCGGCAGGGCGTCCGGCGGCTGGTGGTGGCCGGCGGCGAGACCTCGGGCGCCGTGGTGTCCCGGCTGGGGGTGACGTCGCTCCGGATCGGGCGGGAGATCGACC
>CAIMOR010000071.1 GCA_903843125.1 uncultured Rhodospirillales bacterium | reverse complement strand
GCGCCTGCGCCGGCGTGGCATCCAGAATGGGCTGTACCGCTTCGAGCGCGGTGGCGTCAGCGGACAACCGTGCCCGCACCAACCGGGTCAGCACGCCACCGGACACCTGCGCCGATTGGCAAAAGTACAGTTCGCGGGTCGTGGCGAAGTCCGGTGCCAGCGCCAGGTCCAGCAGGCCGCCCTGGCCGCCCTCGGCCACCGCAGGCACGCCGGCAAGCGGCGCCGAGACCGTGCCATCCGGACCAACCAGCCGGATGCGGCCGGGGCGTTCGGTCAGCAGCAACCGCCCATCCGGCAGGAAGGCGCCGCCCCAGGGGTGTTCGAGCCCCGCGGCGAAGACCTCCACCCTGAAGCGCGCCGCTTGGGAGGCAACCAGTCCGCCCGGCGGCTGCGCCGCGCAGGCGGAGGCAAGCAGCAGGGCCAGGCCAACCAGCAGATGTCGCATCCGCGACACGTGGCGTTCAGGCTGGCGCCTGCAAGGGTCTCAGCCCAGCTTGGCGTCCAGCCAGGTCTTCAGCTGGCCCTTCGGCTTGGCGCCGACGCTCATGTCCACCACCTTGCCGTCCTTGAACAGGATCATGGTGGGGATGCCGCGCACGCCATACTCGTTCGGAGACATCGGGTTGCTGTCGATGTCGACCTTGGCGATGGTCAGCTTGTCGCCGTACTCCTTGGCGATCTCGTCCAGGATCGGCGCCACCATCTTGCACGGCCCGCACCACTCCGCCCAGAAGTCTACCAGCACCGGGCCGGCGGCGTTCAGCACGTCCTGCTTGAAGGTCTCGTCGGTGACGGCCTTGGTCAACTCGCTCATCGGCATTTCTCCAGACGGGTCTGCCCCGGATTCGTCACGTAAAGTCGGGTGCCCGCCCGCCCGGGTCAAGCGGGGGTGGCATGGCTGGCCGGCGCATGCGCGTCGAGCAAGCCATGCGGCAGCGGCATGACCGTGGCGCCATAAGTCCAGACCAGCGCGCAATCCACCGCCCGGCCGGGAAACGCCTGGCGCAGCACCGCGCGGTAGGCCGCCATCTGGCGCAGGTACAACGGCGCCACCCGATCCGGGCTGGCCGGCGGCGGGCGATTTGTCTTGTAGTCCAGCACCAGCACGCGGTCCGGCCGGACCAGCAGCCGGTCCACCTGGCCGGCGATCAGCACGCCGCCGACCTGGCCGGCCAGCGGCGCCTCGGCCAGGCTGTCCGGCCCGAAGGCGGCCTGCAGTTCCGGCGTGGCCAGCAACGCCATCGCCTCGGCCAGCGCCTCGGCCTGCTCTTCGGCGCCCAGGCCGTGCCCGGGGCGAGCCAGGAAGGCGCGGGCCGCGGCTTCCCGCTCCTCGGGCGCCCGGTCCGGCAGGTATTGCAGCAGCGTGTGCAGCAGCCGGCCCCGGCGGAAGCGCTGGCCGAGCGGGTCGGCGCTGCCATGCGGCGCGGCGGCCGGCGTTTCCCGCTCGCCGGGCAAGGCGGAGGGTTGCAGGCTGCGGCCGCTGGTCTCCGGCTTGGCCGGCACGCTGGCCCATGGCGGCAATTCGGCGCGGTGGCGGGCCGCCAGCGGGCGATCGGCGGTAAGGGTCGCGGTCTGCCCAGTCTCCAGCCAGCGCAACGGGTCGCCGCCGAAATCGCCAGGCGGCGCGGCGAAGCCGGCGGGGTCGAACACCGCCTCCGTCGCGCCGGGCAGCCGGGCAAAGCCGGCGGCCACCTTGGCGTACCAGCTTTCCGGCTTCGGCTCGCCCCAGCCGCAGACCAGCAGCCGGTCTTCCGCCCGGGTCAGCGCCACGTAGAGCAGGCGGTTATCCTCCTCGGCCGCCGCCGCCGCTTCCGCTGCCAGCAGGCCAGAGAACACCGTGCCATGGAACTCCTTGCGGTTGTTCGGAGCCCACAACGGCAGCTCGGCCCCACCGTCCTCCACCCAGCGCAGCGCCTTGCCGCCCCTCCCGGCACCAAGGTCCGGCAGGATCACCACCGGCGCCTGCAACCCCTTGGCACCATGCACGGTCATGATCCGCACGGCGTCGGCGGTGCTTTCGGTCTCGCGCTTCACCTCGGCATTGCCGCGGCGCAGCCAACTGACAAAACCCTGCAGGCTTGGCGGGTGCTGCCTTTCGTAGGCGAGCGCGGCGTTCAGCACCTCGTCCAGCGGGTCCGCAGCGTCCGGCCCCAGCCGGGCCAGCAGCTTCGCCCGGCCGCCTGCCTCGCCCAGCACCTCGGCCAGCAAGGCGTGAGGCGTGATCAGATCGGCACGGTCCGCCAGCCGGGCCAGCCAGTCCGCGGCCCGACCCATCGCGCTGTCCGTACCGCGTTGCCGCAGCAGCGCGGCCCAGAGGCTGCCCGGCCGGCCCCAGGCCAACTCCAGTACGGCGTCCTCGTCCACGCCACAGAGTGGCGATTTCAGCAGCGCCGCCAGTTGCAGGTCGTCATCGGGCAGCAGCAGCACGTCGCACAGCGCCAGCAGATCCTGCACCGCGATCTGCTCCACCAGATGCAGCCGGTCGACGCCGCCGACCGGCACCTTGCGCTCCTTCAGCGCCCGCACCAGCAACTGCACGAAGCGGGTGCGGCGGCGCACCAGCACCAGGATGTCGCCGGGGCGGATCGGCCGCGGCGCCGGTCGCGCGGCATCCTCGCAGCGCGCAGGCAGGGTTTCCTCGCGCAGCATCCAGGCAATCCGCGCCGCCAGCGTCTCGGCCAGCAGCGCCTCCACGCCGGTGGCGCGCTCCGGCGCTTCCGGCACCACCCAGGGCTCCGGCTTCGGCGGGGCGGCCTTGCGCAGCAAAGGCCACAATTCCACCCGCCCGGCCTGGCCCTCGCGGTTCGGCACATGTGCCAGCGTCTCGCCCGGACGCACCACGCCATCCCGCGCCGGGCCGTCGGCGAAGACCGCGTCCACCAGCGCCAGCACCGGCGCCGTGGAGCGGAAGGAAACGTCCAGCCGCACGCTCGCAAAACCCTGGCCGAGCCCCTCCACCTTGCGGCGGAAGCGCGCTTCCCACGCGCCGAAGCCGGCGGGGTCGGCGCCCTGGAAACTGTAGATCGACTGCTTGATGTCGCCGACCGCGAACACCGTGCGCGGCCTGCCCTCGCGGGCGCCGCCGCGGGTCGCCTCTCGGGCGCCCTCGCCGGCGAAGAACTCGGCGGTCAGCGCCTCGGCGATGCCCCATTGCGTGGCGTTCGTGTCCTGCGCCTCGTCCAGCAGCACGTGGTCCAGCCCGCCATCCAGCTTGAACAGCACCCAGGCGCTGCCGGGGTTGTTCAGCACCCGGCGGGCAATGGCGATCAGATCGTCATAGGCCAGCAGGCCGGCCCGGGCCTTGCGGCCCTCGTAATGGTCCAGCACCGGCTGGCCCAGCGCCAGCAGCGCCTCGGTAGCGGCCAGCAGCCGGGCGGCGGCCAGCCGCTGCTGCAGGGCGCCGAGCCGCGCCGCCTCGGCCTCCATCGCCGCCTCGCCGGCCAGCGCGGTGCGCAGCGTGCCCTTCTGGGTGAAGAAATGGCCGGGCCAGTCCGCCCACCGTGCCAGGCGCTGCGCCGCCTCCAGCGTCAGCCATTCGCGCATCCGGCCAGCCAGCTCGCGCGGGGTCTTGTTCTTGTGGGCCAGCAGCCCGGCGGCGGCAATGCCGACCGCATCCGGCACCAGGCAGAGCGCCGCCAGGAGCGCGGCCTCGTCATCCTCCTGTTCCAGCCCCAGCACCCGGGCCAGCCGGGCCCGCAGCGCCAGCGGGCCATTGCCCAGCCGCAGGCAGGCACCGACCTTCTCGCGGTCGCGCAGCAAGGCGGCGATCACGCCGGCGAAGTCATCGGCCGAGACCAGCGCCGCCACTTGGGCGAGGGCCGCACCAGGGGCCTCGGCGCTGGCCAGCACCGCTTCCCGCGCATCGGCCAGCAGGCTGGCGCTGTCGGCGTCCTCGATGACGCTGAACTGGGGCGGCAGGCCGGCCTCCAGCGGGAAGGCGCGCAGCAGGCTCTGGCAGAAGGCATGGATGGTGGAAATCCGCATGCCGCCCGGCAGCTCCAGCACCTCGGCGAAGAGCTTGCGGGCCCGGTCCAGCAGGTGCGGGGCGGGGGTGGCGCCGGTCAGGCCGGCCAGTTCCCGGGTCAGCTCGGCGTCATCGGCGCAGGCCCATTGGCCGAGGCGCCGGGCCAGACGGGTCTGCATCTCCGCGGCGGCCGCCTTGGTGAAGGTCAGGCAGAGCAGCCGGTTCGGCGGCTGGTCGTCCTGCAGCAGCAGGCGAAGCACCCGGTCGGTCAGGACCTTGGTCTTGCCGGAGCCGGCCGACGCGCCGACCCAGGCCGACAGCGCCGGGTCGGAGGCGATCCGCTGCTGGCGTTGCGCCCGCTCGCTGGGAGTGAGGGCGCCGCTCATGCCTCGCCCTCCTCATCGGCGGCGGACCATTCGGCCAGGCGGGAGAGGTGGTCATATTCCTCGCCGGCCGGCTTGCGGCCAGGCTGCGGGCGGGCGAGGAAGGCGGCCTCGCCCCAGATGAAGCGTTCCGCCACGCGACGCAGCTGGGCCACGGCGTCGTCGGCGGCAGCGGCGATCTCGGCAGGGGTCAGGTCCAGCTTCGGCACCTCGCCGGGGGTGGGGCCGCCGGTCAGGCGCCAATAGACCAGGCGCTCCACTGCGCCCTCGGCTGGCACGTCACGGAAACCACCGCGGGCCAGCATGGCGGCTTCCAGCGGCAGTTGCGGCTTCTCGCCCTTTTCCACCTGGCTCTTCGAAGGCGGCTTGCCGGTCTTGTAGTCGAACAACGCGAGGCCACCGCCGGCGAGCACGTCCACCCGGTCCGCCCGGCCGGTCAGCAGCAGCTCGCGGCCATCGTCATGGGTCAATACGAGCCGGCCACCGGCCTCGACGATGCTGCGCCGGATCGTGTCGCCGGCCCGCGCCGCAGCCTCCTCGGTCAGGACGAACTCGCCGATGCGCAACAGCCGCGGCCGCCAGAAGGCGGCGAAGCCGGGCCGCACCTGGGCTGCCGCCAGCGAAACCTCCAGGCACTCCGCCCAGGCATGCCGCGCCATCGCCTCGCCCGGCCACGGCGAGAGGCGCGGCACGAAGCGCTTCAGCACGTCGTGCACCAGCATGCCGTAATCGGCGGCGCCGACCTCGGCGTCCAGCGGTTCCAGCGCCGAGAGCTTCAGCACGCGGCGCGCATAGAACGCGTAGGGGTCGGCGATCAGCGTCTCGACCTCGGTGACGGAGAGGCGGTCGGGCCGCTGGTCAGCGCGCGGGCAGGGCGCCGGGCGCGGCCATGGCCTTACCTGTTCGGGCTGGTCCAGCTGCGCCGCCCAGGCGGTGGCCGGGCTGGCCGGCAGCTTCAGGCCAGCGGGGAAGCCTTCCCCCTTCTGCCCGGCCAGGAAGGTCTCCAGCCGCACCAGCCAGCGCGCCGGCACGGTCGGCGAGCCGCCGCGCTTTTCCGCGCGCGAAAGCACGACGCGCCCAGCCGCGCAGGCGCCCAGCAAAAAGTCGGCGGCGACTCGACCGATGCGCGCCTCCGGCTCCGGCAGGCCGAAGTCGCGGCGCATCGGCCGGCTCATCCACGGGCCAGGGTCGGTGGCCAGCGGCCACACCGTCTCGTCCAGCGCGCCCAGCACCACCAGGTCATGCGTCAGCAGCCGGGCTTCCAGCAGGCCGAGTATCTCCACACGCGGATGCGGGCCGCTTTCCCGCCCGCGGCTGCCATGCAGGCTGGGGGCGGAGGCGCCGGCCATGGCGGCATCGAACAGCGCGGGCCAGGAGGGCGGCGGGATCGGCGCCACGCCTTCCAGCGCCGATTGCAAGCTGGCCAGGTGCTGGGCCAGCATCTCACCCTCCTCGCCGGCGTAGAGGCGGAGGCCACCCGGCATGGTCGGCGTGGCGGCCAACGCCTCGGCGGCGGCCAGGTGGGCCGTGAGCAATGCGGCAGGCGGCAGGCTGGGGGCTTCCGGCAGGGCGAAGCCGGCCAGGCAGGACTCCAGCGTGGCCAGAAGGGTGGCGACCTGGGCGGCCTGGTCCTCCAGCCCCGGCTTGCCCAGCGCGGCGTTGGCGGCCTGACGCAGCCCGGCCAGGCCAGGGCCGGGGCGAGAGCCGCGCAGGGCGTGCCATTCTAGCCGGCGGACAGCGGCCATCCAGTCCGTGCGGTCCATCGCCCCGCAGCACATCGGGTGCTTCAGCACGGCCAGCAGCGGCACCGGCGCCAGCTGTTCCGCCACTGCCCGCGCCAACAGGCGCAGGAAGGCGCCGGCCGGCGTTTCGGCCAGGGGCGCGCCGGCGCTGTCATCGGCGACGATGCCGTGGCGCGCGAGTTCCGCGGTGACGCGGCGGGCCAGTTCGCGGTCCGGCGTTACCAGGGCGGCGCGGGTTTCCGGCTGTTCCAGAGCCTCGCGCAGGGTCAGGGCGATGGCGGCGGCCTCGGCCTGGGCGTCCGGGGCAACCAGCTGGGTCAGGCCCTCCAGCGCCGGCACCCAGTCGTGCGGGCGGCGGCTCTGCCACGCGGGCAGGCCCTCCGCCGGACGCAGCGCCATGCCGAGCAGGGCCGGCCGCGCCGCCGGCACCGCGCCGGCCACGACGCCTGGCCAGGGGCGGAGGTCTTCCCGCCCCGCGGCGAGCGCCGCCAGCAGGCGCTGCTGGCCGCAGAAGGGGTGGGTGGCGGCGCCCTGGATGGCGTCCCAGACCTTGTCTGCGCCACTGGCCTGGTCCACGCCGTGCAGCACCACGGCGCCCTGGGCTGTGCTGGCCAGCACCTTCAGCAGTTCGGCGGCGGCCGGGATGGTGCCGCCGACGCCGATGCCGGCGGCGATGACCGGGTAGTCCGGCGGCGCCGCCACCCAGGCGCGGGACTGCGCGCGCAGCGCCTGGACGCGGCGCATGCCGATATCCAGCAGG
>CAIMOR010000070.1 GCA_903843125.1 uncultured Rhodospirillales bacterium | reverse complement strand
GTGGCCGGGGTGGTGCCCCGGCCGCGCGGCTCAGCCGGCCGGCTTGTTGACGATCGTCTTGACCTCGTCCAGTGCCTCGGTGAAGCGGGTGTTCAGCAGGCCCAGCGCCTCGGCATTCGACTTCTGGATCAGGTCGGCGATCTCCTTCATGTTGGAGACGGCCTTCTCGTAGCCGGCCTTCAGCAGCTCGGCCTGGCGGGCGGCCTTGGCCTGCGGCGCTTCCTGGCTGCCGAAGGACTTGAAGGCCTCGGTCAGCTCGGTGGCGGATTGCTGCAGAATTTCCATGTGGCGGCGGGCGACGGCCTGGGCGCCTTCCAGCGCGATGCGGTTGGCGGCCGAGAGCGCTTCCAGGTTGCGGCGCTGCGCGGCGGCCAGGGCCTCCACGTCGGGCATGCCCGGCATCTTGAACTCGGCCAGGGCCTTCATGACGTCGAAGTCGGGGGTGAGTGCCATTGTTTTTCTCCGGGGCATATGCCCGCTGGAGCGGCAACCTAGGCGGCTGCCACCCCCGGGTCAAAGGTTTTTGTGCAGTGCAGCATGATCACTCCGTGAGCGGCTCGGCAGCCGGGCCGGGCTGGTCGTCGCCGGGGCCGAGGCGGAGCGTGCGGGCGACGCGCTCGGCCTGGTCCAGCGCCTTGTCCAGCGCGGCCATGGTGGGGGCCAGGTCCTGGGTTTCGTCGCGGGCCCACGCGCGGACGGTGGCGAGCCAGACCGCGGTGGTGCCCTTGACCCGCAGCAGGCCGGGCAGGCCGACGGGGGAAAGCCCGGCCGATTCCAGCATCCAGGCCATCGAGCACGGCAGTTGGGCCAGCAGCAGCAAGCCCAGCAAGGGGTCCTGCCGGACGTCCTCGAAGAACCGCAGCAGGCCGGCGCGGTGCGGCTGCATCGCGTCGATCCGGCGCATCAGTACGTCGAAGACGCGGTCGCGCGGGGTGCCCTGCTGCAGGCTGGCGCCGGCGGCCAGGGCGGCGGTGTCCATCGCCCGGCCGTGCAGCTTCAGCAGATGCAGGCGGGAGGGCACCTGGCGGCGGATCTGCGCCAGCGGCAGCCCGGCGGCGCGGGCCAGGCGATGCATGGTGAGGCCTTGCCAGCCATGCGTCGCGACAACCTGCCAGAAGGCGGCGACCAGCTTCGTCTCGGTGTCTGTGTCCATGGGGCCAATGTAGGGTGGCCCCATCGGTCCCGCCAGTTCCGCTATCCCGCCAGTTCGCGTGAGCGGGCGGTGGCGGCGGCGATGGCCTCGCTCATCAGGCGGGGCCAGGCCTCGGGGGCCATCAGCACGTTGAGGGCGCGTTCGGTGGTGCCCTTGGGGCTGGTCACGTTGCGGCGAAGCTGGGCGCTGTCCTCGGCCGAGGCGGCCAGCAGGGCGCCGCTGCCGGCCACGGTGGCGCGGGCCATGCGGCGGGCCAGGGCGGGCGGCAGGCCCTGTTCGATGGCAGCGGCTTCCAGCACCTCGGCCAGCAGGAAGACATAGGCCGGGCCGCCACCGGAAACCGCGGTAACCGGGTCGATCAGCGCCTCGTCCTCGACCCAGTCGACCAGGCCGACGGCGGCGAGCAGGCGGTCCGCCAGGGCGCGCTGGGCGGGGGAGACGGCGGCGGAGGGGAAGCAGCAGGTATAGCCCTGGCGCACGGCGGCCGGCGTGTTGGGCATGGCGCGGACCACGGCGGCGCCCGCGCCCAGCAGGGCCTGCATGCCGGCGATGTTGCGGCCGGCCATGATGGAGACGGTCAGCGCCCCGGTGGCGGCGAAGCGGGCGTAGTGCGGCAGGGTGGCGGCGGCTTCCTGCGGCTTGATCGCCAGCACCATGACGCCGGGGGCGAAGCCGGCGGGGATGGCATCGGCGCTGGGCACCACGGTGACGCGGCCGGCGAAGGCGGCGGCCGAGGCGGCATGGGGCTCGACGACGACGGCCTGGCTGAGGCCCTGTTCGAGCCAGCCGGCGAGCATGGCGCCGCCCATCTTGCCGCAGCCGACCAGCAGCAGCGGCGGCAGGTTGGTCTCGGTCATGCTTGCCTCCCCTTGTGGGCGGGCCGGATCGGGCGGGCGGGCGCGAAGGCCCAGCCGCGATCGGACCGCTGGCCGGCAGGGTTAGCCCCTCACGCCTCGCCGACGCAATCCAGCATGGCGGCCTGCAGCGCCTCGGCCGGGGGCTTGCCGCCCCAGAGCACGAACTGGAAGGCGGGGTAGAAGCGCTCGCATTCGGTCATGGCGATATCGACCATGTCCTCCAGGCTTTCGGCGCTGGCGCCTGGGGCGCCGCGCAGCAGCACGGAATGGCGGAAGACGGGAACGCCTTCCTCGCTTTCCAGGCCGAAATGGCCGATCCAGAGCTTTTCATTGGCCAGCGACAGCAGCTCGAACAGTTTGTCGCGCTTGCCGGCGGGCACCTTGAGATCAAAGGCGCAGGAGAAGTGCATGGCGCTGATTTCCTGGGACCAGGAAAAGAACAGGCCGTAGTCGCACCACTTGCCGGGGGCTTCGGCCGCCATCTCGCCGTCCGAGCGGCGTTCGAAGGCCCATTCATTGGCGCCGATGATCTGCTCGATCACGTCGAGCGGGTTGGCGGCACGCTCACGCTCAAGGGCCAGCAAGCCGGACATGCGGCACCTCCTTTTCCCTGTTGCGGCCCTGTCGCGTTGCAACGCGGACCGGTGCGGCGGGATGCATCCCGCTACCGAGTCTTGCGTCACCTGCGCGAATCGACCACCACGGGTAGACTACGCAACTCAAACTCCGCGCCGCAAGCCCCTGAATCGCCTGTGAATCAGGTTATGTTCCCGTGACGGCTTCGCATGACAAGTCATGCTGCGTTGCGGTAGCCGCTCAGCCAGCCGCGGCGGGTGGTTCCGTTGCCGGCGGCAGGGTTTCCGGGGCGGCGACGGAGCCGGTTTCCGGGGCGGCGGCGGCTGGCGCCGCGGCGGCCAGGTGGGCCTCCAGCGCGGCGACGCGGGCTTCCAGGGCCTCGACCTGTTCGCGGGCGCGGCGGGCCACTTCCATCGCGGCGTCCAGGTCTTCCCGCTTCACCAGGTCCAGGCGCTGGATCATCTGGTCGGCCTGGCTGCGGGCCATGGCCTCGGCCTCGTTCCGCACCCCGGCCAGGGCCGAGAAGGCGCCGCCGGCCACGCCGGCCAGGTCGTCGAACAGGCCGCCGCGCTTGCGCCCGGTGCCACTTCCGCTGGATTCGCTCATCTCGTGCTCTCCTTGCCCCGGCTTGTCCGCGGGGCCTATACCGCCGGCCGCACCGGCGCAACGTCGCCCCCCAGGGGGCGACGCAGGCGCTGGCCCAGTGAGGCTTGAACACGATGTATCTGGTCACCGGCGGCGCGGGTTTCATCGGCTCCAACCTGGTTGCCGCACTTTGTGCCCGCGGGGCCGAGGTGGTGGTCGTGGACCGGCTGGGCTGCGACGACAAGTGGCGCAACCTGGCGCATCACCCGGTGGCCGCTGTGATCCCGCCGGAGGAGCTGGAGGTGTTCTGGGCGCGGCATCCGCCGGTGCAGGCGGTGCTGCACATGGGCGCCATCAGCGCCACCACGGCCACCGACGCCGACGAGGTGGTGGCGCAGAACCTGATGCTGCCGCTGTGGCTGTGGGGCGAATGCTCGGCGCGCAAGCTGCCGTTCATCTATGCCAGCTCGGCGGCAACCTATGGCGACGGCGGCCACGGGTTCGACGATGAGTTCACGCCGGAGGCGCTGGCCAGGCTGCGGCCGCTGAACCTGTATGGCTGGTCGAAGCTGGCCTTCGACCGGCGGGTATGCGAGCTGGTGCGGCGCCATGCGGCGGCCCCGCCGCAATGGGCCGGGCTGCGGTTCTTCAACGTCTATGGGCCGAACGAGTATCACAAGGGCCGCATGGCCAGCGTGGTGTTCGGCAAGTACCGGCAGGTGATGCAGGGCGGCGCGGCCACGCTGTTCCGCAGCGCCCGGGCCGATGTGGCCGACGGCCAGCAGATGCGCGACTTCGTGCATGTGGATGACTGCGTCGACGCCATGCTGTGGCTGCTGGACAACCCCAGGGCGAGCGGACTGTTCAATATCGGCAGCGGCCGGGCGCGCAGCTTCCTGGACCTGGTGAACGCGATGTTCGCCGCCATGGGCCGGGCGCCGGACATCCAGTTCGTCGACATGCCGGCCGACCTGCAGGGGAAATACCAGTATTTCACCGAAGCACCCATCGACCGGCTGCGCGCGGCGGGCTGGAATGGGCAATCGACGACGCTGGAGGACGGGGTGCGGCGCTACGTGCAGGACTTCCTGATGCAGCCGGACCCCTACAAGTGACTGGTTGGCGAATGACGCCGGAAAGGCCCTGACCGAATGCTGTTCGCGCTTCCCTTTCCGATGATCGACCCGACGCTGGTGCAGATCGGGCCGATCTCGATCCGCTGGTATGCGCTGGCCTATATCGTCGGCATCGTGCTGGGCTGGCGGCTGATGCTGCGCCTGGTGGCGCTGCCGGCGGTGGTGGCGACGAAGCAGCAGGTGGACGACTTCGTGACCTGGGCGACGCTCGGCATCGTGCTGGGGGGGCGGCTGGGCTACGTGCTGTTCTACCGGCCGGGCTACTACCTGTTCCACCCGCTGGAGATCTTCGCGGTCTGGGGCGGCGGCATGAGCTTCCATGGCGGCGCGCTGGGCGTGATCATCGCGCTGTGGCTGTATTGCCGGCAGCAGGGGATCGACTTCGTGGCGTTCGGCGACCGGCTGTGCACGGTGGTGCCGATCGGGCTGTTCCTCGGGCGCTGCGCCAACTTCGTGAATGGCGAGCTGTGGGGGCGCGTCGCGCCCGACGTGCCCTGGGCCATGGTGTTCCCGACCGGCGGGCCGGAGCCGCGCCACCCTTCCCAGCTGTACCAGGCGGGGATGGAGGGGATTGTGCTGTTCGTGCTGCTGCAGGTGCTGGTCCGACAGCCGGCGTTGCGGGCGCGGCGCGGGTTCCTGGCCGGCACCTTCATCGCCGGCTATGGCGTGGCACGGATCATCGGCGAGTTCTTCCGCCAGCCGGATGCGCATCTGGGCTTCCTGTTCGCGGGGGCGACGATGGGGCAGCTGCTCTCGGTGCCGATGCTGCTGGTGGGGGGCTGGCTGATCTGGTGGTCGGGGCGGAGCGTCGCGCGCTGAGCGCGCGCGATGACGGGCGCAGCGCGCTGAGCGCGCGCGATGACGGG
>CAIMOR010000069.1 GCA_903843125.1 uncultured Rhodospirillales bacterium | reverse complement strand
GGCCTCCACCACGCGCCTTGGCGCCTCCGGTTCGGCAGCGCGAGCCGGCGCGTCCGGCTCGGTGGCGGCGTCGCTGAGGTCCACGACCAGGCGGTGATCCATGACGAAGTGGCGGGCGCGAACGCCCGGTCGCAATGTCAGCAGCAGCCCTTCCGGCACCCGCGCGATGCCGACCAGGTTGCGTGCCATGCGGCCATTGGCGTCCAGCGCCGGCACCACACCCGCCGACAGCCGCAACAGCAGGCGGTCGCCGTTCTGTTCGGCCTGGTATTCCGGTCGTTGCGGCCAATCCAGTACCAGGCGGCTGCGACCAGGGTGCTCGCCGGTGCGCAGGCCCAGGCGGGTCTCCTGCGCCCCCGCCGGGACGGCCGCCAGCAACAACAGCAGCGCCAGCGCCGGGGGGCCGCCGCGCATCAGTCGAAGCTCGCCAACAGCTTGTCGATATCCGCCTGGCTGCTGGCCGCGGTGGGCAACTGGGGGCCGTTCGCCAGTTGCTCGCCCTCGGTCGCGTTGGGGCGTTTGCCGACCGAAGCCGGCAGGCTGCCGAAGCTGCCGGTCACCGCCGCCACCCGCGCCTCGATCGCCTTCAGCGCCGAGACCACCTTGGCGATGCGCTGCCCGGTGATGTCCTGGAAGCTGCACGCTTCGTAGATGCGCGTCACGGCATTGCCGAGCGCCTGGGCGCTGCCCTCGTCCAGCTTGGACTGCAGCGATTCCAGCGTCTCGCAGGCGTCGAGGATTTCGTTGGTCGCGGTGGCGGTGTGCTCCACCACCGCATCCAGCTCGTCCGTTGCCGCGGGGATGTGGCTTTCGTTGATGTCCTCGACGCTGAGGGCGGCGATCTCGCTCTTGGCGCGCTTGACCTCGCGGCCCAGTGCCTCGAGTTCACCGAGCAGCGCGGCTTCGGTGACCGTCAGGTCGCCCGAGAGCGAGCCGAGCACCGCGCGCACCGCGGCTTCGATCTGGTCCGGTGGGTTTCCGTCAGGCATGCCCCAGCACCTTCTCGATCTTGCCGCGCAGGGTTTCCGCGTTGAATGGCTTGACGATGTAGTTGGAGACGCCGGCCTGCTTGGCCGCAACCACGTTCTCGGTCTTGCTCTCGGCCGTGATCATGATGAACGGCGTATCCTTCAGCCGGGCGTCGGCGCGAACTTCCTTCAGCAGGTCGAGGCCGGTCATCGGCGCCATGTTCCAGTCCGAGATCACCAGACCGAAATTGCCGGTGCGCAACTTGGAAAGCGCTTCCTGCCCGTCGCTGGCTTCCTCGACATTGTCGAACTCCAGCTGCTTCAGCAGATTGCGGATGATCCTGAGCATGGTCTTGTAGTCATCCACGATCAGGACGTTCAAGTTCTTGTCCATCGGTACTCACCGCTTCCTAAGGTGTGGAGGTTTCGGGCGGGCGGGCGCGGTGGTGCGCCAGCTCGGTGGTCAACAGCCGGGCCCGGTCGGGCTTCATGGCACCGAGGATCGGCGCCACCTTGGCCTCGCGCATGCGGTCCACCACCTGCACCAGCACGGCCATGTCCAGGTCGTCGAAGATCGCCGCCGCATCGCGCGGACGCATCGTCTCGTAGGTCTTAACCAGCTGGCGCCAGCCGGCCTCCTCGCGCTCATTGCCCTGCGTGCGCGCGGCTTCCAGCCGGTGCTGCAGCGCGGCCATCTCCTCCAGCCGCTGGGTCAGCCGGCGTTCGGTCGCGGCCAGCAGCATCTCGCGCTGCTGCAACTGCTGCTCGCGCTGCTCCATTTCGGCACGGCGGCCGCGCAGGCTCTCCAGCACCGCGCGCTCGGCCAGCTGGTCCGGCGTCGGCTCGGCCGGCGCCGCGGGCGCCGGTGCCGGCGTAGGCGCGACCGGGCGCGGCGCCGGGGCGGGGGCCGGTGCGTTGGCGCGCGCCTCGGTCACCAATTCCATGCGCGGCACGGCCGCGGTCGGCAAGCCACGCAGCAGGCTTGCCAGCTTGGCCGGCAGCAGCAGCGTCATCGACAGCAGCGCCAGCGGCAGCAGGCGCGGGCGGGGCATCCGCATCAGCCCTTCCCCCCGGCGCTGCCGCGCACCAGCGCGCGCATCAGGTCGCGTTCCGCCTGGCTCTGCGCGCCCGGCGCCTCGGCCTTCGGCACCACGGGCGGCGGCGGTGGGGGCGCCTCCACGGTGCGGCCCTGGCGCAGCAGCACCTCAAGCCGGTCGGCCAGCGATTCCGCGCGTTCCACCAGGTAGCGGATGTCGTCGCGGAGCGCCTCGGCACCGGCCAGCTTCTCGCCCACCTGGCGCCCCGCCGTCTCGGCCGAGGCGCGCAGCCGGAGCGAGGCCGATTCAGCCTGGCGCGTCGCTTCCGCCAGCCCCTGCGCGCCACCCTCGAACACGGCGCCTTCCTTGCGCAGCGCGCCCAGCTGCCGGTGCAGCTTCAGCGCGAAGGGCATGGCAGCCAGCAGCAACGCCACCGTGACCAGTTGCAGCAGCCATTCCACCCAGCTCATGCCGAGGCTCCCCCGCGCCGCCGCAATTCCCGGTCGATCCGCACCGCCAGGTGGTTCTCGCGCCGGCCCAGCTCGCCATCGAACATCGCCACGTCGCCGCAGCGCAGCCGCACCGGCGCCCCCGGGGCGCAGCCCAGCGTGATGCGATCCCCCGGCTTCAGCGCCACGATCGCCGACAGCGGCATGGTCTGTTCGTCCAGCACCACGTCCAGCGCCATCTCGGTGTGGCGCAGTTCCTCGGCCAGGTGGGTTTCCCAGATGCTGTCGCGGCCGAATTTCTCACCCATGAACTGCTGCAGCAGCAGCTCGCGTACCGGCTCCAGCGTGGCGTAGGGCAGCAGCAGCTCGATCCGCCCGCCGCGATCCTCCATGTCCACGCGAAGCTTGGACAGGATGCAGGCATTGGACAGGCGGGAGATCGCGGCGAAGCGCGGGTTCACCTCCAGCCGCTCGAACCGGAAGGTCACCGGCGTCAGCGGGCTGAACGCGTCCGAGAGATCCTTCAGGACCACGGTGATCAGGCGTTCCACCAGCGTGCGCTCGATGGTGGTGTAGGGCCGGCCTTCGATCCGCATGGCCGCGGTGCCCCGCCGGCCGCCCAGCAGCACGTCCACGATGGAGTAGATCAGCGCGCTGTCGATGACGAGCAGGCCGAAATTGTCCCACTCGTCCACCTTGAACACCGCCAGCATCGCCGGCAGCGGCACGCTGTTCAGGTAGTCGCCGAAGCGGAGCGAGACGATGCTGTCGATGCCGACTTCCACGTTGTCGCTGGTGAAGTTGCGCAGGCTGGTGGACATGATCCGCACCAGCCGGTCGAACACGATCTCCAGCATCGGCAGGCGTTCGTAGGAGACCAGCCCGGCGGAGACGATCCGCTCCATGCCGCTCTGGTCGGTTTCCTTCGCCGCCGCGCCGCCGAAGCCCAGCAGGCTGTCGATCTCGGCCTGGTTCAGCACCCGTGTTGCGTCGGGCGCCTTGGTCTCGGCCTGGCCGCCTTCCTCCTGCTCCAGCGCCGCGCCCCAGCTGGCTGCGAGGTCATCCTCCTCCGCGCTCATTGCACCAGGATCTCCTGGAACAGCACGTCGTTGATGCGCACGGGCGCGGCCACCAGATTGGCACGGGCCATCAGCTCCTCCCGCAGCCGCTGGGTGCCGGCGGAACCGCGCAGTTCGTCGGGCCTGATCTCGCGCAGGTAGGTGGTGAACAGGTCCAGCAGCCTCGGCATGGCGGCCGTCAGCGCCACGCTGTCCTCGGCGCGCGCCAACTCCAGCTTGCTGCGCAGCTTGATATAGCTGGCGCGGCGCCCGGGCGCGTTCAGGTTGGCGACAATCTCCGGCATGTCGAAGAAGACGGCGGCATGGGCGCCAGCTGCGGCCGCTGCCGGCGCGGCACCGTGGCCAGCCGCAGCACCATGCCCACCAGCATCGCCATGGCCGCCGCCGTGGCCTGCCTGAGGCTCCTCCGCATGCACTTCCTCCGCGGCCGCCATGCCCAGCATTCCCGGCAGGATGCCGCTGAACCACAGCCCGGCACCCGCCAGCAGCAGCAGCACCGGCAACGCCAGCAGCAGCAGCTTCTTCTTGCCGCCGCCGGCCTTCGGCGCGTGGCCCTCGGTCTTGTCCGCAGCCTTGTCCTTCGCCACTGGAACCGTCCTGTCGTCCTGCCGGGGGTTTTCCCGCGCCGGCAGCATCATCGCGGTGCAGGCTTAAGGAAGGCTTGCAAACCTGGGCTCACGCCGCCGCCGCCCTGCTGCCGCGGCGCCACCGCCGCGGGTGCGGCAAGCCGCGCCGGCCGGCGGCAAAAGCTGCCGCCACCGGGCAGCCGCGGCCGGCCGGAATCACCGGAATTCCGGCCCTGGCTCTGGCACGGCGGTTGCCCTTACCCCGCCGCAAGCCCGCTTGCCCCGCCAGGAGCCCGACCATGGACCAGACCGGCTACGTCCTGCTTTCCCGCATGAGCGCGATGCTCCGCGGCACCGATGTGTTGGCCACCAACATGGCAAATGCCGATACCCCGGCCTTCCGTGCCAATCGCCCGGTCTTCGCCACCCAGTTGCAGCAGCAGCGCAACGTCGCCACCCCGGTCGGCGGCCAGCCGGTCGCCTACGCCATCGACCGCGCCACCTGGCGCGACGGCGCCATCGGCCCCATCAGCACGACCGGCAACCCGCTGGATGTCGCCATCAACGGCCCGGGCTTCTTCGCCGTGGAAACCCCGCGCGGCGAGCGCTTCACCCGCGCCGGCCGCTTCACCCTGGGTGGCGACGGCCGGCTGGTGGACATGGAAGGCAACGCGGTGCTCGACACCAATGGCCGTCCGGTGACCTTCGCACCCAACGACACCCGCATCGAGATCCTCGGCGACGGCACGATCCGCACCGAGAACGGCCAGCTCGGCCGGTTGCGCGTGGTGCGCTTCGCCGACGAGCAGGCAATGCAGGCCGAGGGGAACCGGCTCTACGCCACCGACCAGCAACCGGAAGCCCTGCCCCGCCCCAACCTGGTGCAGGGCAGCCTGGAGGGCAGCAACGTCAACAGCGTGCTGGAGATGACCCGCCTGACCAACGATGTCCGCGCCTTCCAGATGGTTGCGCAGTTCATGGACACCGAAGGCAAGCGCAGCAGCGACGCCCTGACCCGCATCCTCGGCCGCGCCGCCTGACCCCCCAAAGCCTCCGGGCGCAACCGCCCTCCAACGATCCGACCTGAACCATAGCCGCGCGGATTCACGCCTCCGGGCGCAACCGCCCTCCGACGATCCGACCTGAAGGAACATCATCATGCGGTCACTCGATATCGCCGGCACCGGCATGCTGGCCCAGCAGACCAACGTCGAGGTCATCTCCAACAACATCGCCAACCTCAGCACCACCGGCTACAAGCGCCGCCGCGCCGAGTTTCAGGACCTGATCTACCAGAATCTGCGCCGCGTCGGCTCGGCCAGCAGCGACAGCGGCAGCGTCCTGCCCTCGGGCGCGCAGGTTGGCCTGGGTGTGAAGACCGCGGCGATCTACCGCATCTCGGAGCAGGGCAACCTGAGCCAGACCGAGAACCGCTTCGACCTGGCGATCCGCGGCAACGGCTACTTCCAGGTGCAGCTGCCCAGCGGCGATATCGCCTATACGCGTGACGGCACCTTCGGCCTCTCCCCGGAAGGGGTGGTGGTGACCGCGGAGGGGTATGTGGTGCAGCCCGGCATCACCATTCCGGCGGCGGCGACAGACGTGACGATCAACGCCTCCGGCCAGGTGCTGGCGAAGTTGGATGGCCAGGTGGCACCGCAGAATGTCGGCCAGCTGACTACCGCGATCTTCCCGAACGAGGGCGGCCTGGATGCGCAGGGTGGCAACCTCTACCTCGCCACGCCCGCCTCCGGCGCCGCCATCGCCGCCGCCCCGGGCACGCCCGGCCACGGCCAGGTGCTGCAGGGCTTCATCGAGACCTCCAACGTCAACGTCGTCTCCGAGATAACCGCACTGATCACGGCGCAACGGGCCTACGAAATGAACAGCAAGGTCATCACCGCCAGCGACCAGATGCTCTCCACCCTGACGAGCATGCGGTGATGACGATGAAGCGCACCCTGGCCGCCCTGCTGCTGCTCGCCGTCCCTGCCTTGTCTCCCGCCCGGGCGCAGGAGATGGTGACGGTGAAGCCCGTCGTGCTGATCGATGGCCCGACCCTGCATCTCGGCGACATCTTCGCCGGTGTCGGTGCCCGCGCCGAAGTCGTTGTCGGCACCTCGCCCGCGCCAGGCCGCCGCCTGGTGGTGGAAGCCGCGCAACTGGCCGCGCTGGCCCGCATCCACGGCCTGACCTGGCGCCCGCTGGCGGCCGGCGAGCGCAGCATCATCGAGCGCCCCGGCCGCGCGGTGCCGCAGGACGAGGTGCTCGCCCTGCTGCACGAGGAGCTGCTGCGCCTGGGCATGCCTGCCGAGAGCGAGCTGGAACTGCCGGCCTTCAACCCGCCGCTGGTGCCGGTGGCAGCGTTGCTGAACCTTGGCGTCGAGGGACTGGTGTTCGAAGCCGCGCAGGGCCGCTTCGCCGCCACGCTGGTGGTGATGGCCGAGGGCCAGCCGAGCCAGCGCCTGCGCATCGCCGGCCGCGCCATGGCCACGGTGCCGGTGGTGGTGGCCACCCGGCGCATGGCGCTCGGCGACGTGATTCGCGCCGCCGATGTGCGGCTGACCCGGCTGCGTGCCGAACGCGTGCGTCCCGGCGCCGCCGAGGCACCCGACCAGGTCATCGGCCAGCAGCTGCGCCGGCCGATGACCGAGGGCTTCCCGGTGATGACCGGCGACCTTGGCCCGCCGGCCGTGGTCTCGAAGAATGCCCTGGTGGTGATGACGCTGGAGGCGCCTGGCCTCTCGCTGACGGTACAGGGCCGCGCCCTGGCCGATGCACCCCAGGGTGGCGTGGTGCAGGTGATGAACCTGGAAAGCAACGCCGTGGTGGAAGCCCAGGCCATTGCCCCCGGCCGCGTCCGCGTCGCCATGGGCGCCGTGCCGGTCATTCGTTGAGGAAGCCGCCCATGAACCGCATGATCTGCCTGCCGCTGCTGGCGGCGCTCACCGGCTGCAACGCGCTGGAACGCGTCTCCCGGATCGGTGAGACGCCGCGCCAGACCGCAGTGACCAACCCGACGCAGGAACCCGGCTACCGCCCGGTGACCATGCCGACGCCGGCGCCGCAGGACCCGCCGCCGAACGGCGCCAGCCTGTGGCGCACCGGCAGCCGCACCTTCCTGCGCGACCAACGCGCGGCGCAGGTGGGCGACCTGATCACCGTGCTGGTCAGCATCCAGGACACGGCAAGCATGAACAACCGCACGCAGCGCACCCGCGCCGGCACCGACAATTTCGGCATCCCCAGCATCTTCGGCATGCAGACCCGCTGGCTGCCGCGCGCGGCCGACCCGACCAACCTGTTCCAGGCCAGCGGCGGCCAGACCAGCGACGGCAACGGCGTGATGGCGCGCACCGATACCGTGACGCTGCGCGTTGCCGCCACCGTCACGCAGCTGCTGCCCAACGGCAACCTGGTGTTGGCCGGCAAGCAGGAAGTGACGGTGAACTCGGAACTGCGGGAGTTGCGCGTGGCGGGCGTGATCCGGCCCCAGGACATTGCCAGCGACAACACCGTGCAGCACGACAGGCTGGCCGAGGCGCGGATTGCCTATGGCGGGCGGGGCACCCTCTCGGACCTGCAGCAGCCGCGCTATGGCCAGCAGCTGATGGATATAATCCTGCCGTTTTAATATTTTGCCGGGAATTTTGCGGTTTATTAGCGCGTCTCGGCACACCCGCGCTGGCTGTGTGTTATCCGGCGTGGAAAAAGGACCCCGTTAGCGGGGTGATCGGCGTCCAAAAGGGACCCCTCTGACGGTGGGGTTCACGATGGCTTCTGGGATGACCGGAGGCCTG
>CAIMOR010000068.1 GCA_903843125.1 uncultured Rhodospirillales bacterium | reverse complement strand
GCCATCACCATGGTGCTGGCCTTCACGCTGCTGCTGGGTCTCATGGTGCCGCTGGCCTTCACGGGGCTGGCGGGCGTGCTGTTCCCCAATCAGGCCGGCGGCAGCCTGGTGGTGCGGGAGGGCCGCGTGGTGGGCTCCGCGCTGCTCGGCCAGAACTTCACGGAGGAGCGCTTCTTCCACCCGCGCCCTTCCGCCACCGCCACGCCTTATGATGCCGCGGCCTCAGCGGCCTCGCAGCTCGGTCCGACCTCGGCAGCGCTGCTGGACGCCGTGACGGAACGCGTCGCAGCCCTCGGCGGCGGTCCTGTACCGGCCGATGCCGCCACCGCTTCGGCCTCTGGTCTCGATCCGCACATCTCGCCAGAGAATGCGCTGCGCCAGGTGATGCGCGTGGCCCGTGCGCGCGGGTTGCCGGAAGCGCAGGTGGCCGCGCTGGTCGCCGCGCGGGTCGAGGCGCGCGAGTTCGGCCTGTTGGGCGAGCCCCGGGTGAATGTCCTGCGGTTGAACCTGGCGCTCGACGCGCTGCGCTGACCCTGCCCTCGATACCGAAGGAACCCGCTCCGATGATCCGGACGCGCCTGCCCGTGCTTGTGCTCGCCTCCTGCCTCGCCGCCGGTGGTGCGGTGGCCCAGACTACGCAACCGGCGCAGGAAGGCGGCGTTCTCGGCCGCTTCCTGCAGGCCTACGTCGATGAACTCAGCGGCAAGGCAAACCCGCCGCCGGGCAGCGAGCGCTTCACCGCACGCCGGCCTGAGCCCTTTCCGCCGGCGCCGGTGACGCAGCCGCCCTATCCCTTCACGGATTGGCCCTTCGGTGGCGCCAGCACCATCGGCGGGGCGGCGCCCAACCAGGCCATCAGCCCGTTCATGACGGCGATCGCGCCCACCGAGACCGGGCGGTTCCTGGTCGACAATGGCGTGCAGGTCTATGGCTGGCTGAACGGTGGCTTCAACCTCTCCAACAACACGGGCAAGTTCGGCAACCAGCCGGCCGCCTACATGTTCCAGCCGAACACCGCGCAGTTGCACCAGGCCGTACTCTACGTGGAGCGCGTGCCGGATACCGTGCAGCAGGACCACATCGACTGGGGATTCCGCGTCGCCAACCTCTACGGCACGGACTACCGCTACACCGCCAGCTACGGCATTCTCAGCCAGCAGCTGCTGACGCGCAACCGGCAGTACGGCTTCGACATCCCCATGGCGTATGGTGAGTTGTACGTCCCCGGCGTGGCGGAAGGTCTGGTACTGCGGCTCGGCCGCTTCATCTCCCTGCCGGACATCGAGGCGCAGCTGGCCCCGAACAACTACATGTACTCGCACAGCATGACCTACAGCTTCGACAACTACACCAACACCGGCCTGGTCGGCTCGCTCCAGCTCTCGCGCAACTGGATGGTGCAGCTGGGCCTTACGGGCGGCACCGACAGCGCCGTCTGGAACGGCCACCGGGATCCCGGCGTGCAGCCCAGCCTCACCGCCTGCCTGCGCTGGAACGCCGACGACTCCTCGACAGGCGCCTATCTCTGCGCGAACGGCATCAACAACGGGCGCTGGGGCTACAACAACCTTCAGCAGTTCGTGTTCACCTGGTATCGTCGCTTCAATGCGCGCTGGCACATAGCGAACGAGACGCTGTACATGTACCAGCGTGGCGTGGCGAACCTGCTGGCCACCGGCGGCGACTACGCCAGCACGCCCTTCGCCAGCATCCGCCGCAACCCGCCGAACCAGGCGGTCTGCGCCAATGCCGGCATAGCCAACTGCCGGGCCGAGATGGTCTCCACCGTCGCCTACCTGAACTATCGGGTGAGCGACACCAACAACCTCTCGCTGCGCGGCGAATACTACGACGACATGCAGGGCCAGCGCACCGGAACGCAGACGCGCTACGTGAACGCCGCCGTCGGCCTGCAGCACTGGCTCTCGCCCAGCGTGATGGTCCGGCCGGAGATCGCGGTCTACAACGCCATCGACCGCCGCGCCTTCGACGCGCAGCATCGCCGCACCGCCGTGATCGCCGGCGCGGACCTCGTCATCCGGTTCTGATCCCGCCAGGTCCCGTCCATGCCGACAGACCGACCCCGCCCCGATCCTGACGCGCTGCTGGCGGTGGCGGCGCGGGAAGGGCATGGCCGGCTCAAGGTCTTCCTCGGCGCCGCGCCGGGCGTCGGCAAGACCTTCGAGATGCTGGTACAGGCGCGCCGCCGCCGCCTCGGCGGCGCGGACGTGGTGGCCGGGCTGATCGAAACCCATGGCCGGGCCGAGACCGAGGGCCAACTGGGCGAGCTGGAGGTGCTGCCCCGCCGCCGGCTCAGCTACCGCGGCCAGGTGCTGGAGGAGTTCGACCTCGACGCCGCCCTGGCCCGGCGCCCGGATATCCTGCTGCTGGACGAGCTGGCGCACAGCAACGCGCCCGGCAGCCGTCACCTCAAGCGCTGGCAGGACGTGAGCGCGCTGCGTGAGGCGGGCATCGAGGTCTGGACCACCGTCAACGTGCAGCACCTGGAGAGCCTCTCGGACACCGTAGCGCGCATCACCGGTGTACGGGTGACCGAGACCGTGCCGGATGCCGTGCTGGCCAGCGCCGATGCGGTGGAGCTGGTGGACATCCCTCCTTCGGAGCTGCTGGAACGGCTGCGGCAGGGTCGCGTCTACCGGCCCGACCAGGCACGCCGCGCCCTGAAGGGCTTCTTCCGAGAGGGCAATCTGGCCGCGCTGCGCGAACTGGCGCTGCGCCGCACCGCCGAACGGGTGGATGCAGACGTCGCCGGCTACATGCGCGCGCACGCCATTCCCGGCCCCTGGCCGAGCGGCGACCGCGTGCTGGCGCTGGTGGGGGCCGATGCGGCGGCCGAGGGCGTGGTGCGCCACGGCCGACGGGTGGCGGACATGCTGCATGCGCCGCTGATGGCGCTGCATGTTGAACTGCCGGGCGTCTCCGATACCGTGGATCCCTCAGCGGCACTGCAACTGGCCGCCAGCCTGGGCGCCGAAGTGGAGCGACAGGCCGCCGCGGACCTGCCCGGCGCAATCCTGCGGGCCGCACGCGCCTGCAATGCCACCCATCTCGTCATCGGCCGCGGCCGTCCCGCCTGGTGGCGCCGCCTGAGCGGGCGCACGCTCTCGGCGATGCTGATCTGGCGGGCGCGCGGCTACACCATCCACCTGGTGCCGGAACCCGCAATGCCGCCCGCCGCTGCGGCCGAACGACCGCGCGCATTGCCGAGCTGGCCCTCGGTACCGCTCGGCGTCGCGCTCGCCACGCTAGCGGCGATGGCGCTGGACGGCGTGGTGCAGGATGGCGCACTGGGCATGCTGTACCTGGCGGCGGTGGTCGGCACCTCCGTCATCGCCGGGCCGGTTGCCGCCTTCGCCAGCGCCTTCCTCGGCTTCATCTGCTGGAACTTCCTGTTCCTGCCGCCGCGCTACGAGCTGGTCATCGCCGGCCCGCAGGACGTGATGGGCGTGGTGGTCTTCGGCCTCGTCTCGCTGCTGCTGGCGGGCACCACCGGCGGGCTCGGCCGCTCCGTCCGCATTGCGCGGGCGCGCCTGTTCAGCCTGCGGCGGCTTTATGAGTTCTCCCGCCGCCTGGCCGCGCCGGGCACGCTGGGCGACCTGGTGACGACGATCGCGCAGGAGGCGGAGCGGATGGCCGGCTGCCCTGCCTGCGTACTGCTGCCGCTGCCCGGCGGCACGCTGGAAGCGCCACCCGACCTGGTGCCGCGTGCTGCCGTACCCCCTGAAGCCGAACCGGACGAAGCAGCGATGGCCGCGGCGCGCTTCGCCTTCCAGCACGGCCGCGCCACCGGGCGGTGGACGGATACGCTGCCCGCCGCGGCCTGGCAGTTCCGGCCCCTGCGCACGGCCAACGGCATTCTCGGCCTCCTGGGACTGCGGCCGGCTGACGGGGCGGTCGCGGACCCAGAGCGCGAGCGCACCCTGGCCGCACTGCTGGACCAGGCGGCGGTTGCGCTGGACCGGGCGCTGTTGATGGAGGAGCGCGCCCAGGCCACCGCGCGGAAGGAGGCTGAGGCGTTGCGCGACGCGCTGCTGACCTCGCTCGGCCATGACCTGCGCACGCCGTTGACGGCGATCCGCGGCGCCGCCGATACGCTGCGCGAAAGCGGCGCCAAACTCAGCGAGGCAGCGCGCGCCGACCTGTTGGCAACCATCGGCGAGGAAGCGGTGCGGATGAACCGCTTCCTCGGCAACATCCTGGAGATGGCACGTATCGAGGCCGGCGCGCTGACCCCGGCGCGCGAACCATTGGACCTGGTCGAAGCCGCCGAGGCCGCAGCCCTGCGGGCCGAGCGCCTGACCGGCCGGCGCATCCTGCGCGATCTGCCCAGTGGGTTGCCGAGGCCCCGGCTGGATGCGGTGCTGCTGGACCAGGTGCTGGCCAACCTGCTGGACAACGCGCTGAAGTTCAGCGGGCCACAGGGCCAGGTGCGCATAACATTGGCCAGGGAGGGCGCGGAGATGGTGCTGACGGTGGAGGATGACGGTCCCGGGATTCCCGCCGCTGACCTGCCGCACGTGTTCAGCCCGTTTCATCGGGCGTCCCGTACCGACCGGGTCGCAGCCGGTTCGGGCCTCGGCCTCGCCATCTGCCGCGGGCTGGCAGCGGCCATGCAGGGCCGCATCCTGGCCGAGAGCCCGATCGCGAACGGCCGCGGCACCCGCATGCAGCTGCGATTCTTCGCATGAGCGAAGCCAGGCCGCGCATCCTCGTCATCGACGACGAGCCGCAAATTCACCGCTTTCTTGGACCTGCGCTGGAAGCGGCGGGCTATGAGGCGGTTCGAGCCCTGACAGCGGCCGAGGGGCTGCGGCTCGCCGCCGAACGCTCGCCTGCGCTGGTGCTGCTCGACCTTGGCCTGCCGGACCAGGACGGCCAGGCAGTGATCCCGCGCCTGCGAGCCTTCACGGCCATCCCGATCCTCGTGCTGTCGGCGCGGGACCGCGAGGCGGAGAAAGTGCAGGCGCTCGACGCCGGCGCCGACGACTACATCGAGAAACCCTTCGCGCTGGGCGAGCTGCTGGCGCGGCTGCGGGCGGCGTTGCGGCGCAGTGATCCGGCAGCGGCTGGGGCGTCGCCGGCGGTGCTGCGGGTGGGCAGTCTGACCATGGACTTTGCCCGACGCATGGCACGCGTTGATGAGGACGAGCCGCTCAAGCTGACACCGCGCGAATGGGACCTGCTGGCGGCCCTGGTGCGCGGCGGCGAAGGCCGGGTGATGACGCATCGTCAGTTGCTGACCGCAGTGTGGGGGCCTGCTCAGGCGGAGGAGGCGCAGTACCTTCGCGTCTACATCGGGCACCTGCGGCAGAAGCTGGGCGAAGCAGGACGGCTGATCCGGACCGAACCGGGCATAGGGTATCGGTTCGGGGAAGCGGAGTGATCCTTGACAGCCGTTCAGTCGGCTTCGCCGTCGGCCGGTACGATGGTTCGTACGTGTCCTTCGGCGGGGCCCCGGGAGCAGGCTGGATTTCGTTTGACGTGCGCGGCGTGCGGTACGTCTGCATCCGCACCACCGAGGGCCTGGCCGAAGCCGGCATCGGGCCCTTGGTCGGCAGCGTCGGCGACAGCTACGACGACGCCTGGGCCGAGAGCGTGATCGGCCGGTGCAAGACCGGGGTGATCCGTCGCCGCTGTCCCTCGCGCGGCCTCAAGGCGATCGAGTTCGCCACGCTGGAATGGGGGGATTGTTCAACGATCGTTGCCGGCTCTGAACGATAGGGAATATCCCTCCCGCCGAGGCCAAGCAGCGATACCATGCCCAGCCGCAGGAGACTGCCCCGGCCGCGTGACCCAAGCCAACGCGCCTCCGGCAAACCAGGCGCGGCTTGGTCTCAGGTCTGGTAAGCGACTGGCGTAGCAGATCTGCCAGGCTTCCCTCACCGAGGCGCCGGCCGGGCGTCATCGGCTGCACGCCAGGGCTGCCGTATGCTATGGACGAACCAGGGAGTTCATCCATGGCCTCAGTCACCGCCGCTGCGCCCAGCCGCAACCCCGAGCAGACACGCCGGGCCATCCTGGACGCGGCGCTGGCCGAGTTCAGCGAGAAGGGTTTCGCCGGCGGCCGGGTGGACGACATCGCCGCCCGGACCGCTACCACCAAGCGGATGATCTACTACTACTTCGGCGGCAAGGAGCAATTGTACGCCGCGGTGCTGGAGGAGATGTACGGCGGCATCCGCGATGCCGAGCAGGCCCTGGCGTTGGACGCGCTGCCGCCGGTGGAAGCCATGCGTCGGCTGGTGAAGACCACCTTCGACTACCACCAGACCCACCCCGCCTTCGTCCGGCTGGTCTGCGTGGAGAACATCCACGAGGCGCGTATGGTCCGCGCCTCTCCCACCATCAGTCAGCGCAACGCGGCGGTGCTGGGCACGCTGCAGGCGCTGCTGACGCGGGGCGAGGCCGCTGGTGCCTTCCGCCCCGGCGTGAATGCACTGGACCTGCACATGCTGATCAGCGGCTTCTGCTTCTACCGTGTCTCCAACCGCCACACCCTTTCGGCCATCTTTGGCCGGGACGTCGGCCAACCGTCGGTGGCGGCGGCGCAGCGGCGAATGATCGTGGATGCGGTGCTGGGCTACCTGCAGCCCTGAGCCGCGACCATTGCGGCGAAGTGGGCGCGCATGCGCTCGGCATCCGGCTCCTGCCCGGTGAACAGGCGAAAGGCGCCGGCGGCCTGGAACACCGCCATGCCGCCGCCATCCAGCGTGCGGCAGCCAAGCGCCCGTGCCGCCCTCAGCAGCGCGGTTTCCAGCGGAAAGTAGATCACCTCCGCCACCCACAGCTCCGGCCGCAGCAGGCACGCGTCCAGCGGCAGGCCGGGGTGCCTGGCCATGCCGATCGGGGTGCAGTTCACCAGGCCATCGAAGCCCTCCAGGCTGGTGGGCAGCGCGGCCACAGCCCGCGCCCGGTCGGCGCCGAAGCGGGCGTTCAGCGCCGCCGCGGTGGCCTCGGCGCGGGCTGGGTCGGTGTCGAACAGCACCAGCCGCTGCCCCCCCAGCCCCAGCAGCGCCTGCGCCACCGCGCTGCCGGCGCCGCCGGTGCCCAGTTGCAGCACGTGGCCCAGCGGCGCACCGGGCAGGCCACGGCGGAAGCCTTCGGCAAAGCCGGTCCAGTCGGTGTTGTGGCCAATGCGCCGGCCGCCGCGCAGCTGCACCGTGTTGACCGCACCCAGCGCGCGCGCGTCCTCGCTCAGCTCATGCAGCAGCGGGATGACCGCCTGCTTGCAGGGGTGGGTGATGTTTAGGCCGCAGAACCCCATGCGCTCGGCGGCGGTCAGCAGCTCCGGCAGCGCCTCCACCCCCAGCCCCAGCGCATGCAGGTCGATGCGCTGGTAGACCAGCCGCAGCCCCTGCGCCGCCGCCTCGGCCTCGTGCATCGCCGGGCTGAGCGAGCCGGCAATGCCATGGCCGATCAGGCCGGTCAGCAAGGCGGGGGGAAGCGGGTCGGGCATGGCGCGAGGCATCCGGAAAGGGGTTGCGGCCAGTTTGTACTATCTGGTACGTACACGGCAAGCAGAAGCCTCGGGAGGATTGCACCAATGCCCATCAGCCGCCGTTCCCTGGTCAGCGCCCCGCTCGCGCTGCTGGCCGCCCCCGCCTTGGTCCGGCCCGCTTCGGCGCAGTCCGGCTACCCCGGCAGCCGCAGCATCACGCTGGTGGTGGCCTGGGCGCCGGGCGGCTCCACCGATTTCGTCGGCCGCGTGCTGGCGCAGCAGATGAGCAAGGAGCTGGACGGCAACATGGTGGTGGACAACCGCCCGGGCGCTTCCGGCACCATCGGCCATGCCTCCGTCGCCCGCGCCCGGCCGGATGGTTACACGCTGCTGCTGGGCGTCAACTCCACCTACGCCATGGCGTCGCACCTGTTTCCCGGCCGCGGCTATGACGACGTTGCCGGCTTCACCGGCATGGGGCGCGTGGCCTATTCGCCGATCTTCCTGGCCACCAACCGCCAGGCCGGCGTGCGCGACCTGGGTGACTTCCTGGTCAAGGCACGCGGCGAGCGCGGCAAGATGAGCTACGCCTCCTCCGGCGCCGGCTCCTCCGCGCACCTGGCGACCGAGCTGTTCCTGCGCATGGCCGGCATCGAGGTGCAGAACGTCACCTATCGCGGCGGCGCGCCGGCGGTGCAGGCGCTGATCACCAACGAGGTGCAGATGGCCTTCGTGGATGCCGTGACCGCGCTGCCGCTGATCGCCAGTGGCGACCTGGTGCCGCTGGCGGTTTCCAGCACGGCGCGGCTGCCGCAGGCGCCGGCGGTGCCGACCATTGCCGAGAGCGGGCCGCAATTCGCCGGCTATGAATGCTCATCCGACTTCGCGCTGTTCGGCCCGGCCGGGTTGCCGCCGGCGGTGGTGGCCAAGCTGGCCGCCGCCAAGGCCGCCGCGCTGCGCAACCCGGAGGTGGTGGAGAAGATGCGCAACGCCGCGATGGTGATCGACGTTGGCACGCCCGAGGCCTGGCCGGCGCAGATCCGCGCCGAGAGCCGGAAGTGGGGCGACCTGATCCGCGAGCGCCACATCACCCTGGAGTAGCCGCGCCATGCTGCGCTCGATCGCCACCGTCTGCCTTTCCAGCACCCTTCCGGACAAGCTGGAGGCCGCGGCCGTCGCCGGCTTCGACGCGGTGGAGATCTTCGAGCAGGACCTGCTCTCCTTCGAGGGCAGCGCCGCCGAGGCCGGCCGGATGTGCACCGACCTCGGCCTGCAGGTGGCGCTGTTCCAGCCGTTCCGCGACTTCGAGGCGATGCCCGAGCCGCAGCGCGCCCGCAACCTGGACCGCGCCGAGCGCAAGTTCGACACCATGCAGGCGCTGGGCGCGACCCAGCTGCTGGTATGCAGCAACACCCAGCCCGCCGCCCTGCCGGAACCGGAACGCGCCGCCGCCGACCTGCGCGAGATGGCGGAACGCGCGGCCCGGCGCGGGCTTTCGGTGGGGTATGAGGCGCTGGCCTGGGGCCGCCATGTCAACCGCTGGCGCCAGGCCTGGGGGATTGTGCAGGCCGCCGACCACCCGGCGCTGGGCCTGGTGCTGGACAGCTTCCATACGCTTTGCCTGGGCGACGATCTGGCTGGCTTGGCCCAGACGGTGCCGCCCGAAAAGCTGTTCTTCCTGCAACTGGCGGACGCGCCCCGGCTGGCGATGGACCCGCTTTCCTGGTCGCGCCACCACCGCAACTTCCCCGGCCAGGGAGAGCTGGATGTCGCCGGCTTCCTGCGCGACGTGCTGACGGCGGGCTATGCCGGGCCGATCTCGCTGGAAATCTTCAACGACGAGTTCCGCGCCGCCCCGGCGCGGCGCATCGCCCGCGACGGTCTGCGCAGCCTGCGCTGGCTGGATGAGCAGGTGGGCCGCGCCGCGCTGCCGGCACTGCCGCGGCTGGACGGCTTCGAGTTCGTCGAATTCGCGGTGGACGAGACGACGGCCGAGGCGTTGGCCGCCATGCTCCAACGCCTTGGCTTCGCGCTGGCCGGCACCCACCGCAGCAAGCAGGTGACGCTGTGGCGCAACGGCGGCGCCAACCTGGTACTGAACGCCGAGCCGGATAGCGCGGCGTCGGAGCGCTTCGCGCAACTCGGCCCCTGCGTCTGCGCCCTGGCGCTGCGGGTGGACGACCCGGGCCGCGTGGTGGAACGCGCGCAACAACTGCTCTGCCCGGTGTGGCGGGAGAAGGTGGGCGAGGGCGAGCGCCGCATCCCCGCCGTGCGCGCGCCGGACGGGCTGCTGGTGCACCTGGTGGCCAGCGACGCGCCGCCGATCTGGCAGGCGGATTTTCACCTGACGGGCGCGACCGGCGCCGGCGCGCTGAGCGGGATAGACCACGCCGCCTACGCGCTGGCGCCGGGCATGCTGGACAGCTTCGTGCTGTTCTGGCGCGCGCTGTTCGGCCTGCAACCGGAGGCACCGTGGGAGCTGCCGGACCCCTATGGCCTGGTGCGGTCACGCGCCTTCACCGGCGGCGGGGTGCGGCTGCCGCTGAACGTCTCCGAGAGTTCCGGCACCGGCACCGGGCGCTTCGTCTCGGCGCTGGCCGGGGCGGGGGTGCATCACGTCGCCTTCGCCGCCACGGATGCCGCGACCGCCGCGACCGGCTGGCCGCTGCTGGAGGTGCCGGCGAATTACTACGAGGACCTGGGCGCGCGCTTCGGCCTGGACGACGAAGCGCTGGCACGCCTGGCCGCGAGCCACCTGCTGCTGGACCGCGATGCCGCTGGCGGCGCGTTCCGCCACGCCTTCACCCCTGCCTTCCAGGACCGCTTCTTCTTCGAGGTTGCCGAGCGGCGCGGCGGCTATGCTGGCTATGGCGCGGCGAATGCGGCGGTGCGGATGGCGGCACAGAGCCGCGGGAAGCGGGGCCCGGCCTGAGCACAGCGCCGCTGCGGATGACCCCTGGCCCCTGGATGTGATGCGCGTGATGCCGTGGCCAGGCGGACGGTCGGCCTGCCGACCCATGGCGAGGTCCAGCCCTGGAAGTTCGAGCGCAACGGCCGCGAGGTGAAGGCAGGTGGCGTTGAATGCCGCGGCGCCGGCGGTGCGGGCGGCTTCGTCCTGGCCTTCGTGCCGGAGGGTCGGGTGCGGGACCACATGGACGAGGGCAGCCTGGAGCGGGTGCTGGATGACTGGTTCCCGGCCTTCCCGGGCTTCCACCTGTACTACCCCAGCCGCCGCCAGCCGACTGCGGCCGTTGCCCTGCCGGCGGAAGCGTTTCGGCATAGCGGTTGAAGGGCCGGTTGGCCGAGGCGGGCGGCAGCCTTGGACGCATCGAGGGCGGCGACGGTGGGTAGGCGGGTCGATGGCGCCGGGAGGACTGTCTGCGGCCGCCTCCTGCGGCAGCTCCCCCGGGCCGGAGACAGCGCCGACGAGGGCGGCGGTGGACATTCAGGTTCATGGTCAACCTTGCTCATCGCTCCTCCGTCAGCGCCACCGAGCGTCTGGCAGTTCGACAGGCCTGGTTGCCGGGCGCCACCCGGTATGCCGCAGGGTAACCAGCGGCCAGGCCAAGCCGCCCCCTTCGCCCTTGCCGGCTCTGCAGCGCTGAGCCAACGTTTGGCGGCAAGCGTTATCGTCCGGCGAGCCTCTGCGGCCGCTCGTCATGACGGCGCCAGGAGAGTGCGATGGACCCGACCCAGCTCGATGCGACCGCGCTTGGTGACGCTTATCGGTCCGGTGCCCTTTCCCCGGTCGAGGCGACGCGCGCCGCGCTGGCGCGGATCGAGGCAGGTGCGACGCTGAACGCCTTTTGTCATGTGGCGGCCGAGGCGGGGTTGCAGGCGGCACGGGCCAGCGAGGCGCGCTGGCGTGCCGCCGCGCCGCTCTCGGCGCTGGATGGCGTACCGGTCGGCATCAAGGATCTGCTGCTGACCAAGGGCATGCCGACCCGGCGCGGCTCGCTCACCACCAGCCCGGACGGGCCCTGGGCGGATGACGCCCCCTGCGTCGCCCGGCTGCGGGAGGCTGGGGCCGTGCTGCTGGGCAAGACCACCACGCCGGAATTCGGCTGGAAGGGCGTGACCGACAGCCCGCTGACCGGCATCACCCGCAACCCCTGGAATACCGGGCGCACGCCGGGCGGCTCCTCCGGCGGTGCCGCGGTGCAGGTGGCGGCGGGCATGGGGCCCATCGGCATCGGCACCGATGGCGGTGGCTCCATCCGCATTCCCGCCAGCTTCACCGGTGTGTTGGGGTTCAAGCCCAGCTATGGCCGGGTGCCGGCCTGGCCGGCCAGCCAGGTGGGTACGCTGGCACATGCCGGGCCGCTGACCCGCACCGTGGCGGATGCCGCGCTGGCCATGTCGGTCATCAGCGGCTGGGACGCGCGGGACTGGACCGCGCTGCCGACCGCGCAACTGGATTGGATGGGCGCGCTGCACCGCGGCATCGTCGGCCGCCGCATCGCCTATGCGCCCACGCTGGGCGGCGCCGCGGTGGACCCCGAGGTGGCCGCCCTGGTCCGCGCCGCGGTGGAGCAGATGGCCGCGCTCGGCGCCATCGTGGAGGAAGTGGTGCCGCCGATCGGCGTGGAGGGAACGACCATCGCCAACCTCTGGCGCAGCGGCTGTGCCCGCGGCCAGCGCGCGCTGACGCCCGAGCAGAAGGCGCTGCTGGAACCCGCGCTGCGCGCCGCCGCCGAGGAAGGCGCCAAGGTGACGCTGGCGCAGTGGCATGACGCCATGGACGAACGCGGCCGGCTGGGCGCGGCGATGCGCGCCTTCCACGAGCAATGGGACTACCTGGTGCTGCCGACGATGAAGCTGACCGCCTTCGCGGTGGGGCAGAACGCGCCGCTCGGCGCCGATGGCCAGCCGGATTTCTCGTGGAACGCGCTGTGCTACCAGTTCAACCTGACGGGACAGCCGGCCGCCAGCATCCCCTGCGGGCTGACCGCCGAGGGGCTGCCGGTGGGCTTGCAGGTGGTCGGGCAGATGCATGACGACCTGGGCGTACTCGCCGCCTGCGCCGCCTATGAACGCGCCCGCGGCCCGCTGCCGCTGCCCTTGCTGTGAAGGATACCGCCATGCTGACGCGCCGCGACGGCCTGCTGCTTGCCGCCTCCGCCATGGCCGCCACGCGTGCCGCGGCGCAACAGCCGCGCCGGCTGCGCATGGGCGTTGGGCTGACGCCGAACAGCATCGACCCGCACTACCACAACACCGGGCAGAACAACTCGGCGCTGCGCCATGTCTTCGACACGCTGTGCAACGAGATGGGCGAGGCCGAGGTGCAGCCCTGCCTGGCCGAGAGCTGGCGCATGCTCGACCCCACGACCTGGGAGTTCAAGCTGCGGCCCGGCGTGGTGTTCTCGGATGGTACGCCGTTCACCGCCGACGACGTGATCTTCAGCTTCGAGCGGGTGCCGACGATTCCGAACAGCCCCGGCCTGTTCACGCCGTTCGTGAAGCCCATCGTGCGGATGACCGCGCCGGACCCGCACACCCTGGTGCTGCACACCGCCGCGCCCTACCCGACGCTGCCGCGGGAGGTGGCCTGGGTGCAGATCCTCAGCCGCAAGCTGCACACCGGCGCCAGCACCGATGACTTCAACAGCCTCAAGGTCGCCATCGGCACCGGCCCCTACCGCATCACCCGCTACGTCCCCGGTGACAGCGTGGAACTGGTGCGCAACGACCGCCATTGGGGGCCTAAGCCCGCCTGGGACAGCGTGACGCTGAAGGCGGTGGCGAACGACAGCACCAGGCTCTCCGCCCTGCTCTCCGGCGACCTGGACATGATGTTCCGCGTCGGCACGCCGGACCTGCCGCGCGCCCAGGCCGATGCGCGGCTGGAGGTCGGGCTCGCCCCTTCCATCGAGATCGTCTACCTCTTCCCCGACAGCACGCGCGATGTCTCGGTCAACATGACCGACAAGGCCGGCCAGCCGCTGACGCGCAACCCGCTGCGCGACGTGCGCGTGCGCCGCGCCTTGTCGCTCAGCATTGACCGCCAGGCCATCGTGGACCGGATCATGCAGAAGGCCGGCGCCCCGGCCAACCAGATGGCGAGCCCGAGCATGGAGGGCTTCAACCCGCGCATCCCCGCGGTGCGCTACGACCCCGCCGAGGCACGGCGCCTGCTGGCCGAGGCCGGCTGGGCGGATGGCTGGAAGATGAAGATCAACGGCCCGGTCGGCTTCATCGCCAATGACGACAAGATTCTGCAGGCGGTCGGCAGCTTCTTCTCCCGCATCGGCGTGGAGACCGAGGTGGAGAGCGTCTCGCCGGCGGTCTATTTCGGCAAGGCGACGGCGCGGGAATACTGCCTGTTCATGACCAGCTATTCCGGCCCGGTCGCGATCGGCGACCTGAAGGCGCTGATTGTGACCAAGGACCCGCGCACCGGCGACGGCCCGTTCAACCGCCACCTGTACTCCAACGCCGAACTGGACCGCCTGGTCTACGCCGCCCAGGCGGCGATGGACCCGGCCGAGCGGGTGCGCCTGACCGGCGAAGCGATGCGCGTGGGCATGGAGGACGTGGCGCTGATCCCGCTCGTGCAGACCATGGGTTCGGTCGCGGTCCGCAAGGGCTTCGTGCGCTACCATTCAGTGCCGATCGGCTGGGCCTGGGCGATGCTGGCCGAGCCGCTCTGAGTGACGCTCTACGTCCTCCGGCGGCTGGGCCAGGGGGCGCTGCTGCTGCTGGCGGTCAGCCTGATCGTCTTCGTCGCTGTCTTCGCCATCGGCGACCCCATCGAGATTTTGGTCAGTCCGCAGGCGACGCAGGTGGAGATCGACCAGGCCCGCGCCGCGCTGGGGCTGGACCAGCCGCTGTGGCGGCAATACACGGTGTTCCTGGGCAATGCGCTGCGGGGTGACCTGGGCCGCAGCTTCATCTTCCGCGAACCGGCGCTGGCGTTGGTGGCCATGCGCGCCGGGGCCACGCTGGAATTGGCGCTGGCGGCGCTGCTGCTGAGCGTTGCCATCGGCATCCCGCTCGGCCTGCTGGCGGCGCTGCGGCGCCAGCATTGGCTGGGGCGGGCGATCATGGTCGGCTCCATCGCCGGGCTGTCGCTGCCCACCTTCTGGGTTGGAACGCTGCTGGTGATGGCCTTCGGCGTCGGGTTGGGCTGGCTGCCCGCCATCGGCCGGGGCGAGACCGCCGGCGTGCTCGGCCTGCAGTCCAGCCTGTTCACCCGCGACGGCCTGGCCCACCTGGTGCTGCCGGCCACCACGCTGGCGCTGGGCAATTCGGCCCTGATCCTGCGGCTGACGCGCAGCGGCGCGGTGGAGGCGCTGCGGGCCGAGTTCATCCGCTTCGCCCGCGCCAAGGGGCTCTCGCCCCGTCGCATTCTGTGGGTGCACGTGCTGCGCGCGGTGCTGATCCCGCTGGTCACCATCATCGGGCTCGAGTTCGGCGGGCTGGTGGCGTTCTCGGTGGTGACCGAGACGATCTTCGCCTGGCCTGGCATGGGCAAGCTGATCGTCGATTCCATCGGTGTGCTGGATCGCCCGGTGATCGTCGCCTACCTGATGGTCGTCGCCGCGCTCTTCGTCGTCATAAACCTGGTGGTGGACCTGCTGTACCGCGCCCTGGACCCGCGCGTGGGAGGGCGACGATGAGTGGCCCGGCCAGGCAGGCGCTGGAGCGCTTCCTGCGCTCCACCAGCGGCGTGGTCGGCGCGGTGCTGCTGCTGGCGCTGCTGCTGCTGGCGGCGCTGGGCCATGCGCTGGCACCGCAGAACCCCTACGACCTGAAGGCGCTGGACATCATGGACGCGCAGATGCCGCCGGGCAGCGCAGGGCTCTCCGGCATGCGCTTCCTGCTCGGCACCGATACGCTGGGCCGCGACCTGTGGAGCGCGATCCTCTACGGGCTTCGCACCAGCCTGGTGGTCGGGCTGGCCAGCACCTCGCTGGGCCTGAGCATCGGCGCCGGGCTTGGGCTGCTGGCCGGCTGGCGCGGTGGCGCGACGGAGGCCGTGATCATGCGGCTGGCCGACCTGCAACTCTCACTGCCCGCCATATTGGTGGCGCTGGTGCTGATCAGCCTGGCCGGGCCGGGGCTTGGCAACGTGATCCTGGCGCTGGTGCTGGTGCAATGGGCCGGCTATGCGCGGACCATGTGCGGCCTGGTGCTGGCCGAGCGCGAGCGCGACTACGTGGCCGCCGCCGCCGGCCTGGCGCTGCCGGCGGGGCGCATCATGCTGCGCCACCTGCTGCCGAACTGCGCACCGCCCTTGATCGTGCTGGCGACGGTCGCGGTGGGCGGCGCGATCACGCTGGAGGCGACGCTGTCCTTCCTGGGCATCGGCCTGCCGCAGACCCAGCCCTCGCTCGGCCTGCTGATCGCCAATGGCTTCGCCTACCTGATGAGCGGCGCCTGGTGGATCTCGATCTTCCCCGGGCTGGCGCTGTTCCTGGTGGTACTTGCCATCAACCTGGTGGGCGACGCGCTGCGCGAGACGCTGGACCCGCACGAGGAGCGATAGTCCCTGCTCTGCCGGACATCCCGCTGACGCGACCCAGGTGAAATGGGCAATGTTGCCACTTGGGCGGCAGCGAAGGCCGCGCCGAAGGCGTGGGTGACATGGTCCCCCTCGCTGAGGAGCCCGGTTGGATTGCTAACCTTGGTCCTATTTGGTGTCAGGTCACCAGTTGCCCCGGTGCTGGCGGGATGGGCGAAGCTGGTGCGGGAAGTGAACCAGTAGGCGCCCGTGACGATGCAGGCGACCGCATCGGGCACCGCCAGCGAGGCGCTGCGCGCGCAAGTCCAGGCCACGCTCAGCGCCTCTTCCAGTTCGAATTCTGCCGGGTGGCGCTGTACCCTTGTGGGCATGCCAACGAAGCTGACCCATGGATCCAGCCTCCCTCGCGGTCGCCGGTCGGCCAGACAGGTCCGGTGTGCACAATGGTGCAGTTCGCGGTGATAGCCGCGCGGCGATGCCTTCGACCGTGAGCGGAGCAGTCAGCTCCCAGTCCTTTGGTCCGCGAGAGGCAGATTGCCGAGCTGGACCTGCGGCGGCGGGACAATGCCGGCATTGGCCGCCGTGGTAAGCATCGTGGCCGAACGGTGCGCTCGAAACATCCGGCTAATCCCGATGCTCGCGCAGCGGGCGAAATCCCATTGGCCTGGCGCTGCCGCAGCGCGCTCGGCGCGTCGCCGTACCGCATTGTCATCTACTCGGCGAGGCGGCGCGCCGCCTCGCCTGGCGACCCATCCGTCGTCCTCAGCGTTGCACCCTGACCCACCCCTGCAACAGGAACTCATCGGATGCATCGACAGGCAGAAGTGGCGGTCAGCAAAGTCCCCGCGGTAACGCTCGGCTTCTGGATCATCAAGGTGATTGCGACCACGCTTGGCGAAACCGGGGGCGACGCGGTCACGATGACCCTGGGCCTTGGCTATCTGGTCGGTACGGCAATCTTCGCAGCGCTGTTCGTCGTCGCCGTTGCCGCGCAGATTTCCGCCAAGCGGTTCCATCCCTTCCTGTACTGGGCGGTCATCGTTGCAACGACAACGGTAGGCACCACGCTTGCGGATTTCTCCGACCGCTCGCTCGGCATCGGCTACACGGGCGGCGCGTCCAGCCTGTTCGTCCTGCTGATGGCGACGCTCTGGCTGTGGTACCGAACGCTTGGCTCCGTTGCGGTGGCTACGGTCCGCACGCCCGCGGCCGAGGCGTTCTATTGGGCAACCATCCTGGCATCGCAAACGCTCGGCACCGCGCTTGGGGATTGGATGGCCGACACGGGCGGCTTGGGCTATGGCGGCGGCGCGTTGGTGTTCGGGGCGGCCCTCGCCGTTGTGGCCGTGCTGTATGTCACCACCAGCCTGTCGCGCGTAGCCCTGTTCTGGGCTGCGTTCATCCTGACCAGGCCGCTCGGCGCCACAGTCGGCGACGTCCTCGACAAGCCCATCGCCGATGGCGGGCTCAACCTGGGCCGCTTCGTCGCCTCGGCTGTGCTCCTGGCGCTGATGGTCGGACTGGTGATGCTCATCCCGCAGCGCGCGGGAGAGCATCCGGCCCGCGAGGAGCGGACCACATGACGCGGCGCTGCAAGCTGAGCCTCGATCCGCCGTTGCAGGATAGGCTGCGGCTGCGCCGACCGGCCGCCCACGATCGGCGGCCGCTGCGCGCCGCCGGTGCTACGCGTTCACCCGCGCGTCCACCAAGGCCGCCACGGCATCCGCGGTGGCGGCCGAAAGCGTCCAGCCGAGATGGCCATGCCCGGTGTTGTAGAACACCCGCGGATTCCGCCCCGCCGCCACGCGCGGCAGCATGTCCGGCAGCGTCGGCCGCAGCCCGGCCCAGGGCACCGCCTGGCGCGTGCTCATTCCCGGGAAATGCGCGCGGCACCAGGCCACCAGCGGCGCGATCCGGTCGGCGCGGATGTCGCGATTGTAGCCGTTGAACTCGGCGGTGCCGGCCACGCGGAAGCGCGTCGCGCCCAGGCGGCTGGTCACGATCTTGGCCTTGTCGTCCAACAAGCTGACCCAGGGCGCCGCCTGCTGGTCGGCAACTTCGGGCAGGCTCACGGTGATGGAATAGCCCTTCACCGGATAGACGTTCACCCGGTCTCCCAGCCCCTGGCTGAGCTGGCGCGACAGCACGCCGCCGCAGACCACCACCCTGTCGAAGCGGTGGGTCTCCGTCGGCGCCGGCGCACCATCCGGCGTCGGGTCGGTGGCGCGGCTGGCGATGGTCACGCCATCGGCGCCGGCATCGGTAGATAGCACCTCGGTGGCGTAGCGCAGCGCCACGCCGTGGCGCGCGCAGGCGGCGGCCAGGCCGTTGGTGAACTTGTGGATGTCGCCGGTGAAGTCGGACGGCGTGTAGAAACCGCCGTGGTAGCTGCCGCGCAGCGCCGGTTCGATGCTGCGGATCTCCTCCGGCGTCACGGCATGGCGTTTCAGCCCGCCCTTGGCCAGCAGCGCGGTCACCTCCGCGGCGGCCTCGAACTCGCGCTTGGTCTCGTAGAAGTGGAGGATGCCGCGATCCTCGCAGTCGAAGTCGATGCCTTCCTCCGCCGCCATGCGCCGCAGGTGCTGGCGCGCCTCGATCGCCAAGCGGGCGGTGGTGATGGTGTTTTCCTCGTAGCGCGGAATGGCGGCAACGAACTCCGCCATCCAGGACAGCTTGTGCCAGCTGGGCCGCGGGTTCACCAGCAGCGGGGCGCCGGGGGACATCATCCACTTCATGCCCTTCAGCACGGTGGCCCAGCTGTTCCACACCTCGGCGTTGGAGGCCGAGAGCTGTCCGCCATTGGCGAAGGAGGTTTCCATCGCGGCATAGGGATGGCGGTCGAAGACCGTCACGCGGTGGCCGCGGCGGGCCAGGTTGTAGGCGGTGGTGATGCCGGTGATGCCGGCGCCGATGACGGCGACGCTAGGGGTATCGGACATGCGCATTCTCCCCCGCCCGTGGCGGGTTGCTGAATGCCCCCTCTGTCATTGGCCTGAGAGCATCATCGGCACCCCGGTATGGGGCGGCGACTTACACCGTCGGCGGGGGCTGCAGCCCCACTTTTCAGAGTTCCGAAAAAGGTTGCGGTTCTTTGGCCTGAGAGTTTCCGGGGCGGTTGCTCCTTCGGCGCCGCCTTGGCCCCGCGAGAGGCCGCCGCGAACTCTTCCGCGCCGGCTGATTGGCAGCGGCGGCGGCGGGCGTCAATGTTATTGTTCGCGCAACCACCGTTCAGGGCGCGCCAGCCTTCAGCGCGGTACGCGGATGCCGCGTTCCTGGATCACGCTGGTCCACATCTGCACGGTATTGGCCATGAAGTCGCCGAAGCTGGCAGTGCTGCCCGCAACCGGCTCGACGCCAAGACGGCGGAAGCCCTCGGTCATGGCAGGGTCGGCCAGGGCGCGTTCGGTTGCCGCATGCAGTCGGGCGATGGCGGCCGGCGGCGTGCCGCTGCGGGCGACCAGCCCGACCCAATCCTCCAACTCAATCCCGGGCAGCCCCGCTTCGGCAGCAGTGGGTACGTTCGGCAGGCTGGCCAGGCGTCGTGGCGCCGTCACCGCCAGCGCGCGCAGCCTGCCGGCGGCAATCGGCTCCAGCACCGGCAGGGTGGTGACGAACATGAACTGGCTGGTGCCGTTCAGCAATTCCGCGATGGCCTGCGGGAACTGCTGGTAGGGCACATGCTGCGCCCGCAGCCCGGCGCGGGAGAGATACAACTCGCCGATCAGATGCGCCGGCGTGCCATAGCCGGGCGAGGGGAAGTTCAGCTGGTCCGGCGCGGCGCGGATCAGCGCGGTCAGCTCAGCCAGGCTGTGCGCCGGTACCGCCGGGTTCACCACCAGCACGTTGTAGCCGCGCGAGAGCCTGGCGACGGGGGTGAAGTCGCGCAGCAGGTCCTGCCGCGCATCCGGCAGCAGCGCCGCGGCGGCGGCCTGCGGCGTGGTCACCGCCATCAGGGTGAGGCCGTCGGCCGGCTGGCGGAGCACCTCGGCCGCGCCGACGGTGCCGATGGCGCCCGGCCGGTTGTCCACCATGGCGCGCCAGCCTTCCGCCTCGGCCCAGCGCTGCGCCAGCAGGCGGCACAGCACGTCGGGCGGTGTCCCCGGCGGGAAGGGAACCACGATGCGGATGGGCGGCGCTTCCTGCGCCGCGGCGGGCAGCATCAGCGCGGGCGCGGCCAGCAGGCCGCGGCGTGTGGCGTTCATCGGCGCGTCTCCCCGGGGGACAGGAACTCGACCTCATGCAGCGCGGAGCGACGGATGACCTCGCGTGCATCGGGCAGGTTGTGGATGGCGGTGAACAGCTCGAACAGGCGGCCGGTCGGCGTGACGCAGAAGAACAGCCGCAGCGCCTTGCCCGAATTGTTGAACAGCCCATGCGCAATGCCGCGTGGCATGGTCAGCAGGTCGCCGGCCCGTGCCTGCCGGGCCTCGCCGTCCAGCACCGCGTCCAGCGCGCCGTCCAGCACCAGGACGAACTCGTCCTGCGTCGGGTGGATATGCGGCGGCACGAAGGTCTCGGGCGGCAGCAGCGCGTGCCAGGCGAAGCTCTCCGTGCTGACCTGCATGGGCGTATAGACTTGGCCCAGGATGTTCCAGTGGATGCCGCACAGCCCTTCGGCCGCGGTGGTGATGCCCGGCACCATCATGGCTTGCGGTCCTTCAGGAAGGTGCGCTTGGTGCGTTCCACCAGCGGATTGGCCGAGGCCAGCAGCGGCCGCCACTGCGCGATGTCGGCGGCGTAGTCGGCCTCGTCGCGGTAGCCGATCAGCACGCCGCTCTCAGCCACGCGGCGCTGCACCGGTGTGGTCTCCAGCATGGCGTCGCTGACCGTCACGCGCTGGCGCGGCTTGCGCGCCCAGGCGAACAGCGCCTCATGCAGCCTGGCGCGCACCGGCTCCAGTGCGGGGTCGGCGCCGAGGTCGATGAACTCGTCGGGGTCGCTCTCCAGGTCGAACAGCATCGGCCGGAACCCCTCGGCGTGGATGTACTTCCAGCGGCCGTCGAAGATCATCCGCAGCCAGCACTCGATCGGCGCGGTGCCAAGCGTGATGCGGGCGTCCTGGAAGGCGTAGTCGTATTCGCTGACCACATGGCGGCGCCAGTCGGCCGGCGTCTCGCCGAACAGCAGCGGCCGCAGCGACCGCCCGTCCAGCTGGTGCGGCTGCGGCCAGCCGCCGAACACGTCGAGGAAGGTGGGCGCCAGGTCGATCGCCTCCGCCAGCTGGGTGCAGGCTGTGCCGCGGGTGGCGTCGGCGCGCGCGTCGGGGTCGCAGATGATCAGCGGGATGCCCACGCTTGGTTCGTGGAACAGCTCCTTCTCGCCCAGCCAATGGTCGCCCAGGTAGTCGCCATGGTCGGAGGTGAAGACGATCATGGTGCTGTCCAGCAGCCCGCGCTCCGCCAGGAAGCCGAACAGCACGCCCATCTGGTCGTCGATCTGCTTGATCAGGCCCATATAGGCCGGCATCACCGCGTCGCGCACATCATCCTCGGTGAAGGCGCGGGAGACGCGGTGCTGCTGGAACGCGCCGAGCACCGGGTGCGGCGCCTCGCGTTCCGCCGCCGCGCGCCGCACCGGCAGCGCATCCTCCGGCCGGTACATCGAGGCATAGGGTTCCGGCACGATGTAGGGCCAGTGCGGCTTGATGTAGGACAGGTGCAGCAGCCAGGGCGTGTCGCCCGCCCCGCGGATGAAATCCATTGCGCGGCGGGTCAGCCAGGGTGTCTCGCTATGCGCATCCGGGACGCGGGCCGGGCGGCTGGAATGCTTCAGGAACCAGCCCGAGAGCAGCTCGCCATCCACGCCCTCGGCGGCATTGGCCCAGTCCTCCCAGGGGTTGTCGCCGCCATAGCCCTGGGCGCGCAGGTAGTCGTTATATTCCGGGTCCGGATCGTGGCCCGAACGCGGGTGGATGCCGTCGTCGCGCACATACGGCTCGAAGCCGCATTCGGCCACACGGACGCCGATCTCGCCCTTGGGGTCTATGCCGAGCCGCGCCATGCCCGGGTAGTCGGCGCGCATATGGGTCTTGCCGACCAGAACGCTGCGCACGCCGTAGGGGCGCAGGTGGTCGCCCAGCGTCATGGTGCCGACCTGCAGCGGCACCATGTTCCAGCTGGCGCCATGCGCGTGGACGTAGCGGCCGGTGTAGAAGCTCATGCGCGAGGGACCACAGACCGGGGACTGCACATAGGCGCGGTCGAACCGCACCCCGCGCGCTGCCAGTGCATCCAGGTTGGGCGTCTGCAGCCGCGGGTGGCCGTAGCAGGAAAGGTGGTCCCGCCGCAGCTGGTCGCACATGATGAAGAGGACGTTGCGAACGCTCATCGGCGCAGCATCGGAAGCGGCGTTTGGCGGGTCAAAGCAACTTGCCGCCCGTGCCGCCTGGCGGCACGCTGGCGGGATGGGGCCCATGCCGGACGACCATCGTGGATTGCAACGCGGCCTGGCCCTGCTGAAGGACCTGGCGCAGCAGGGTCCGGCCGGCCTGGCGGTGCTGGCGCGGCGGCAGGGGCTGGCGAAATCCACCGCCAAGCGGGCGCTCGGTGCGCTGGTCAGCTCCGGCCTGGCGCGACGCAGCCTGGCGGATGACCTGTACCGGGCGAATGTGCTGCTGCTGGGCGCCCAGCATCGTGAGACCAGGCTGGAACTGGCCGCCGCGCCGGTGCTGCGTGCCACCCTGGCGGAAGACCCCTGGCCTTCGGACGTGATGGTGCGCGACGGCCTGGCGATGCGAACCGTGGAGAACAACCGCCGCGCCGCGCTGCCCGGCCTGGCGCGCAGCGGCATCGGCGAGCGTGTCGCCATCCATCGCACGGCTGTTGGCCAAGCCTATCTGGCGTGGTGCGACAAGGCGGAAGCCGCGCGGGTGCTGGCGCTGCTTGCCGCGCACGGGGTGCCGGCGGCGGAACTCAGGCGCCTGGACCAGGCCTTGGAGGCGACGCGCCAGCGGGGCCATGCGGTGCGGCCCGCGGGCTTTCGGGGCGGCACCGAAGTGGCGCCACGCCGGGTCGACGGGCTGGACGCCATCGCCGTGCCGATCGGCCGGGGCAGCGGCCTGCTGGGCGCGGTGAACGTGATGTGGCCGCGCCGGCTGGCGGTGGATGCCGGGTTCGTGGCCGCGCAGAAGGCCAGGCTTACCGCTATCAGCGCGGCCATCGAGGCGGCGATGGCGACGCCGGAGCGCCCGGCAGTACCAGGCCCATGAAACTCGGCCCCTCGGGCTTGCCGCGATGGCGTCCGGGGGTGGCAAAGGAATATCCCGCTGCATCCCCGGCAGCGCCGTTGCCCGCGTCGGCGCTGCGATGGTCACGCGGAAGGTGCCGGCATCGCCTTGCTGCACGCTTACCGCTTCAGCGCTTCCGCCCGGGGTTCAGTCGAGCACCAGGTTCAGGCCGCGCACCACCGTCTCATAGGCCGCGCGTTCGTCGCGCTGCAGCGCCGCGAGTTGCGCCGGGGTTGAGGGCTCGGGCTTGCCGCCCTGGGTCCGCATGATGTCGATGAAGGACCGCGTCGCCATGGCGCGGTGCGCCGCCCCGTTCAGCTGCGCGACAACCGGCTCGGGCGTGCGGGCGGGGACGTAGAGCGCCTGCCACAGGCCCATGCGCAGGTCGAAGCCCTGTTCGCGCAGGGTCGGGATGGTGGGCATGATCTCCAGGCGCTCCGGCGCCACGCTGGCCAGGGTGCGGATGTTGCCATCGCGCGACATCGCCTCGGCATTGCCCGCGCCGAGCATCATCACGTCAACCTGGCCCGCGAGCATCGCCTGGATGGCCTGTGGCACGCCGGTGAAGGGCACGTGCAGCATGTCCAGCCCCTCGGACTTGGCCAGCCGCAGGAAGGCCAGGTGCGGCGTGCTGCCGACGCCCCAGCTGGCATAGGTCAGCGCGCCCGGCGCCGCCTTGGCCGCGGCCACCAGGCCGGGGATGTCGTGGATCTCCCTGTGGGCCGGGCCGATGATGATGGCGAAGGGGATGGTGGTGACGAGCGTCACCGGGGCGAAGTCCGCCACCGGGTCGTAGGACAGCCGCCGATAGGTCAGCGGGTTGATCGACTGCGTGTCGACGATGCCGAGGTAGAGCGAATGCCCGTCGGGCGCGGCACGGGCCACCGTGGCAGCGCCCACGCCGCCGCCGGCGCCGGCGCGGTTCTCCACCACCACGGGCTGGCCGAGTTCGGTCGAAAGCGGGCCCGCCAGGGCGCGCGCGACGATGTCGTTGGTGCCGCCCGGCGTGAAGCCGGAGACGATGCGCAGGGGTTTGTCGGGGAAGGCCTGAGCGTGCCCGGCGAGAAGCAGCGCCGGGGCAGCCAGAAACAGGCGACGAGTGGGGATGAGCATGCGATCCGGCCTTTGGCTTGTGGACCGGCGGTTTCCTTGGCCGCCACCAGGGATTGCCGGACGCGGGATGTCAAGCGCTTGTTCCGGCCTCCGCCCTGGCCGCGGCCGGCGACCGCAGCAGCACGCGGATGCACAGCACATGCAGCGCCGCCGCCAGCGGCGCCAGGAAGCCGGCAATATAGGTGTAGGGGAAGGTGCCGACAGCCAGGTTAGGCACTTCGGTGGCGAGCAGATGGAGTGGCCCCGGCGCCGTCAGGACCGAGCGGGCGACCACATTGCCGAGTGCCAGCAGGCCCACGCCGTTCCAGGCCAGGGCCAGCACGCGGCCCGGCCGGCCCTGCAGCGCCAGCCAGGCCGCCAGTGGCGCCGATCCACCCACCCAGATGTCGACGTTCGCGCCGGCGTAGGTCAGCATGCGCGGCACCAGCCCTTCCAGCCACAGCTGGTGCAGGGCGAGCTCGACGCCGACGCGATAGGCCTGCACCCCGATGAGGACCCAGACCGGCAAGCGGCTTGCCAGCCGCAGCGCGCCGCCGGACCAGGCTACGAGCACCAGGAACAGCGCTACCGGCCCGGCCACCAGCAGGATTCCGGGCGGCCCACCGCCGCCGCCCCGCACCAG
>CAIMOR010000067.1 GCA_903843125.1 uncultured Rhodospirillales bacterium | reverse complement strand
GGCGGTTCATGGCTTTGTCTCCTCCTCGGCGGCGTTGGCCCTTAGGGCGCAACCTTACCGGGAATGGCCGGGTTGGCGAGGCATTGGCTGACCGCCGCGCGGAATACAGCGGCGCCGTGCCACGGGAGCCTTCCTGGGCATTGCTGCCCTGCGGCGGCGAAACCTTGCTGCGGTGCAGCGCAAGCTGGTAGCCAGGGCCGATGCTCGTGATCTCCTGGTACCTGGTCGTCCTCCTCGGCGCGCTGACGGCGATCGGCCCGATCTCCACCGACATCTACCTGCCCAGCTTCCCGGCTCTGGCAGCCGAGTTCGCCACCACACCGGCGGCGGTGCAGCGGACGCTGGCCGCCAGCTTCATCGGCATGGCGCTGGGCCAGGCGGTGTACGGGCCGGTCTCGGACCGCTTCGGCCGCCGGCTACCCCTGCTGGTCGGCATGGCGATCTTTGCGATGGCATCCGTGGGCTGCGCGCTGGCACCGGGCATCCTATCGCTGACCTGGCTGCGGTTGGTGCAGGCCATCGGCGGCTGCGCCGGCGTGGTGGTGACTCGCGCGGTGGCGCGCGACCTGGCGCAGGGCGCTGCCATGGTGCGGCTGATGGCGCGGCTGATGCTGGTCTTTGCGCTGGCGCCGATCCTGGGGCCGAGCATTGGCGGCTGGCTGCTGGCGGCGATGGGCTGGCGCGCGGTGTTCTGGCTGCTGGCGCTGTATGGCGTGGCCATGCTGGGGGCGGTGTGGCTGCTGCCGGAAAGCCTGCCGCCGGAGCGGCGCCAGCACGGCGGTGCGGCTTCCGTGCTGCAGACCTATGCGCGACTGCTGCGGGACCGCCGCTTCATGGCCTATGCGCTGGGCGGCACGCTGGGCATGGGCGGCATGTTCGCCTACATCGCCGGCTCGCCCTTCGTGTTCATGCAGTTGCATGGGGTTTCGCCGCAGGGCTATGGGCTGTTGTTCGGGCTGAATGCCGCCGGCATCATGGGCGTGGCGCAATGGGTCGGGCGGCTGGCCGGGCGGGTGCCGCCGGTGCGCATCCTGGCCTGGGGGCAGGGCACCTCCGTGGTGGCGGCGCTGGGCCTGGTGCTGGTGGCGGCCACCGGCTGGGGCGGCTTTTGGGCGCTGGTCGGCACGCTGTGGTGCTACATCGCCAGCCTGGGCGGCATCATGCCGGTGTCCACCGCCATGGCCATGGGGGCCCAGGGCAAGGTGGCCGGCAGCGCCTCGGCGGTCATCGGCGTGCTGCAGTTCGGCATCGGCGCCGGGGCGGGGATGCTGGTCTCAGTGCTGGGGGATGGCACCGCGTTGCCGATGGCGCTGGCGATGGCGATCTGCGGACTGGGCGGGCTGGGACTGCGATTGTTCTTGGCGCGGTAACGCGCGCTCGGGCTAGGCTTGTTGCGCCCGCAGCGAGCGCGGGTGGGGGACAAGCTGATGGCGACTCTGACTCCGGACCTGTTCTGGCTGGCCGCGACGGCGACGCTGACCGCGCTGATGTGGCTGCCCTACATCCTGAACCGCCTGATGGAACTGGGGTTGGAAGGCGCGGTGCTGAACCCGGCGCCGCCTGGCTCTGCCAAGGCCGCCTGGGCCGAGCGGCTGCGCGCGGCGCATGCCAACATGGCCGTGGCGCTGGCGATCTTCGCGGCGCTGGTGCTGAGCGTGCAGGCGGCGGGGCTCGCCTCCCCAGGCACGGCGCTGGCTTGCCAGGTGTTCTTCTGGGCACGACTGGTGCACGCGGCGGTCTATACGCTGGGCGTGCCGGCTGGCCGCACGCTGGCCTTCGCCGTGGGGTTCATCTGCCAGATGGCGCTGGCCTGGACGCTGCTGGGGTAGCAGCGCTACCCCTGAGGCATCTGACTGCGGAGCACATGCTTCTGGATCTTGCCGGTGCTGGTGCGCGGCAACTCCGTGAAGATCACGAGCTTCGGGCATTTGAAACCGGCCAGGTGCTGCCGGCAATGCGCGATAAGCTCGGCTTCGGTAGCCTGCATGCCGGTACGCAGTTCGACGAAGGCGCAGGGAATCTCGCCCCATTTGTCGTCCGGCTTGGCCACCACGGCGGCCAGCGCCACGGCCGGGTGCTTGTAGAGGGTATCCTCGACCTCGATCGATGAGATGTTCTCGCCGCCGCTGATGATGATGTCCTTGCTGCGGTCGCGCAGCTGGATGTAGCCGTCGGGGCACTTCACCGCCAGGTCCCCGGTATGGAACCAGCCGCCGGCGAAGGCCTTCCGGGTAGCTTCCGGGTCCTTCAGGTAGCCCTTCATCACCACGTTGCCGCGCATCATCACCTCGCCCATGGTGGCGCCGTCGGCGGGCACCGGGACCATGGTTTCAGGGTCCATCACGTCGAGCCCTTCCAGCGCCTGGTAGCGGATGCCCTGGCGAGCCATCAGCTTCGCCTGCTGCGGCGCGGGCAAGGCGTTCCAGTTGGTGTTCCATTCGTTCACCACGCTGGGGCCGTAGACCTCGGTCAGCCCATACACATGCAGCACGTTGAAGCCGGCGGCCTTCATCCGCGCCAGCACCGCCTCGGGCGGCGGCGCGCCGGCCACCACGAACTGCACCGGACCCTGCAGCGGGCGCTGCTGGCCTTCCGGCGTGTCGAGCAGCGTCGCCATCACCACCGGGGCGCCGCACAGGTGGGTTACGCCGTGCTCGGCCATCAGCTGCCACAGGGTGCTGCCGCGGACCGCACGCAGGCAGACCTGGGTGCCGGCCATGGCCACCACGGTCCAGGGGAAGCACCAGCCGTTGCAGTGGAACATCGGCAGCGTCCACAGGTACACGGCATGGCGCGGCATGGCGGAGGCCAGCACGTTGCCGGTGGCCAGCAGGCAGGCGCCGCGGTGGTGATAGACGACGCCTTTCGGCCGGCCGGTGGTGCCACTGGTGTAGTTCAGCGCAATGGCGTCCCATTCGTCGGCCGGCATCTGCCATGGGAAAGCGGGGTCGCCCGCCGCAATGAAGGCTTCGTAAGGCTGGCCACCCAGGGTGTTGGCGCGGGCACCCTCGGGTGCCTCCGGGTCGTCCACCTCGACGATGTGCGGCCTCACCTTGGCCTGCAGCAACGCCAGGCGGAGAAGCGGGACGAACTCCTTGTCGACGATGACCGCCTTGGCCTCGCCGTGGTCGAGGATGTAGGCGATGGTGTCGGCATCGAGCCGAGTATTCAGCGTGTTCAACACGGCACCCGACATCGGCACGCCGTAGTGGGCCTCCACCATCTCCGGGATGTTGGGCAGCAGGGCGGCCACCGTTTCGCCGCGGCCGATGCCGAGCCTGGCCAACGCATTGGCCAGTTGCACCGAGCGGTCGCGGAGCTGGCGATAGGTTCGGCGCAGGCCGCCATGCACCACCGCGACGTGGTCCGGGAAGGTCAGCGCCGCACGCTCCAGGAACAGCAGCGGGGTCAGCGGCTGGTGGTTGGCGGGCTGCTGCTCGAGGTCCCGGGTGTAGATCGACATCAGCGGTGCTTCCATTCCGGCGGGCGTTTGCCGGTGAAGGCGGCGATTCCTTCGGCGGCGTCCTCGGCCAGCAGGTTCTCGACCATCACCTCGCCGGCCAGGGCGTAGGCCTCGGCCAGGGGCAGGCCGGATTGGCGATGGAAACCGCGCTTGCCGAGCCGCACCGCAACCGCGCTGCGCCCTGCGATCTGGCGGGCCAAGGTCAGCGTGGCGTCAGCCAGTTCGGCATCCGGCACCACGCGGTTGATGAGGTGCATCGCCAGGGCGGCCTCGGCGCCGACCATGTTGCCGGTCAGCAGCATCTCCAGCGCCGGCCTGCGCGCGATGGAGCGGGAGAGCGCGACCGCCGGCGTGGAGCAGAACAGGCCGATATCGACGCCCGGCGTGCAGAAGCGGGCGGAGTGCGCGGCCACCGCCAGGTCCGCGGTGGCGACCAGCTGGCAGCCGGCAGCGGTGGCGACACCTTGCACGCTGGCTATGACCGGCTGGGGCAGGGCGACGATGGACTGCATCAACCGGCCACAGGCGGCCATGGTTTCCACAAACAGAGCACGGCCGGCATCAGGCGCGGCACGGGCGGCGCTGATCTCCTTGAGGTCGTGGCCGGCGCAGAAGACCGGCCCGGCGGCGGCCAGCACCACGCAGCGCACGGCCTCGTCCTGCGCCAGAGCATCCAACTGCGACTGGAGCGCCGCCATCATGGCCAGGGAAAGGCTGTTGCGGGAGGCCGGGCGGTTCAGCGTCAGCACCGCGACGGACCGGTCGTCGGCGCGCAACACGAATGGCGCGGCTTCGGTTTGCGGTGCGGCTGACATGGCTGCGCCTTCTGCTTGTTGCGCATGAGGTAGCGCAGCAGGGCGCCCCGCGCCAGGGGCGCGGCGTGTCAGGTTATTGTAAAGGCGCGGAAAACCCGTCTGCGACGACCCCAGCGTGGTGCGTCAGGCGTCGCAACGCCTGTCCTGGGCGCCGACGCGCGCCAGCCAGCAGCGCGGGCGGCTGCTTGGATCAGGCGGCAAAGGCATACTCGGCGCTCGCCTGGAAGCTGCTGCGGCGCAGTAGCGCCGTCAGGTGCCGGGCGATGGCGCCCATGCCACTCACTCCCGCCTTCGCCTCGGCTTCCGGGTTGTAGTTGGTGTTGGTGTTGACATCGTAGGACCAGGCATTGCCCTCGGCGTCCGTGGCGAACTCGATGGCGCCGACGCCGATGCCGTTGGCCTGCAGGAAGGCTTCCCAGCGTGGGATCAACGGGTGGGCGAAGCCGGAAATGACCTGGAACTTCGGCGCCGCGGCGCTGGCCGGGCAGACGCTTTCCAGTTGGCAAACGTCGGCGGGGCAGAGCTCGAAGCCTTCGGAAGTATCGACGCGGACGGCGTACAGGAACTTGCCACCGACGAACTCGGCGCGTGTGATGAACGGTTGCGGCGCGTGGATATAGCGCTGTACCAGCCAAATACCGTCGCGCGGCTGGCTGTGTTCGTCATTGGTGGCGATGATCTGCGTCACCGCCTCGGCCAGCGCGGGGGCCGACAGCACCAGGCGCACGCCGAGGCCTTTGCCCGCGCGGTTGTGCTTCAGGATGACCGGAAAGCCCAGCTTTTCGGCCGCTACCTGGATGTTGCCGGTGCCCACCACCGCAATGGTGGGCGGCGCCGGAATGTTGAAGGCGGCCAGCGCCTGGTACTGCGCAACCTTGCTGACCTCCAACTGCAGCGCGCGGCGGCCGTTGACCACCGTACGGCCATGACGCTCCAGCCATTCGATCACGGCGGCCGCGTATTCCGGGGCGTAGGTGTGGCCGCGGGTATGCGAAGATGCGCTCATCCGGTTGTAGAATACCCCCGGCGGCGGCGCCGAGGTCAGGTCCAGCAGGCCTTGGTCGAGGAACATTTCTCCCACCGGCGTGCCGAGGATAGCGAACTCGCGCCGCAGCGGTTCAATCCACGCAGAATTCTCGTGAATGACGAACACCTGGGACATCCGCAGAACTCCTCAAAACCGGCCGCGCGGCAGGCCTCTCCTGCGGCAGGAGCGGAATCTACGAATGCATATGCGCAAAATCAAGCTTAAACACGCAGTCGACGCGGTGAATCACTTTTCGCGCTGTGGAATACGCGTTACCACGGGATCCGCCGCAAGCAGCGTGAAGGCCCACAGCGCTGCCGGCCCTGTCCAGGGCGCCGCCAGGGTCACCACCGTAGCGCAGGCCAGCAACAGCCACAGGCCGCGCATGCGACTGGCGTCGCCGTGGCGATGCGTCAGCACCAGGCCTGAGCCGGCCATCAGCGCGATGTTCAGCCCGAACAGGCTGGCGGCCGGCCACAGCCCCGGGGCGTGGCGGAGCGTTGCGGTACTGAACGGAACGGCGGTGACGAAGAACAGGTAGAGCAGCGTCAGCAAGGCTTGGCCACGGCTGACGCTGGCCTCCGGCAGGCCGGCCGGGCGCAGGCCCATGATCCAGCGCAGGCCCAGCAGGAAGAAGGCCAGCGCGTAGGTGCCCAGGCTCTCGCGCAGCCCGACCAGCGCGTCCAGCAGCCCGGCGGCGCTGGTCGGCATCGGGTCGGGCAGCTTGATCTCCAGCACCAACAGCGTCATGGCGACGCCGAAGACGCCATCCACCAGAGCGTCCAGGCGGGCGGCGGGGTAGCGGTCCGGCATCGCCATCGCCAGCTACACCGGGGTGAACATGGTAGCCGGCGGCGAGCCTTCCTGCGTCGGCTTGAACACTACCTTCACCTTCTGGCCAATCCGCAGCGCGTCCAGGTCGCAGTCGACGATGTTGGTGAAGACGCGGGGGCCCTCGTCCAGCTCGACATAGGCAACCGAGAACGGCTCCTTCGTGCGCATCACGGTGAAGCTGTAGATCGTGCCGGTACCCTTGGCCTCCACCAGTTCCACATTTGGGGAAAGGGTGAAGGGCGAACAGCCGCGCGGGTAGAAGAAGTGCTTGTTGGTGTCCTTGCACAGCCCGATCAGCAGCCGGCCTTCGCTGGCGGCGTCGAAATAGGGCTTGTTGGTCGGGTCGACCTGGATCGCCATCAGCTTGCGGTCAGCGGCGGGGGTCATCGCGATTACTCCCGTTCCATGATGAGGGTGGCACTGCCGTGGCGGGTGCCAAGCAGGCCGCCGGTGCCGTGGGCGAGCACGAGGGAATGATCCTTCACCTGTACGGCGGGGTGGGCCTCACCGCGGGCCTGGCGGACGGCCTCGATCACCTTGGTGACGCCGCCGCGATTGGCCGGGTGGTTGCTGCAGAGGCCGCCGCCATCCGTGTTGAAGGGCAGTTTGCCGACGCCGGAGATGAGGTTGCCGTCGCTGACGAAGGCGCCGCCCTTGCCCTTCTCGCAGAAGCCGAGGTCTTCCAGCTGGCAGAGCACCGTGATGGTGAAGCTGTCGTAGATCGAGGCGTACTTGATGTCGGAGGGAGTGACGCCGGCTTCCGCAAAGGCGCGGGCGCCGGAGAAGCGGGCGCCGGAATAGGTCAGGTCGATATAGCCGCCGGCCTGGTTCTTGGTGGCCTCGCCGGCGCCGATTACTTTTACCAGTGGGCGCTTCAAGCTCTTTGCGATTTCGGGGGAAGCCACGATCAAGGCGCCGCCGCCATCGGTGATGACGCAGCAGTCCAGCCGGTGCAGCGGGTCGCTGATCATCGGGCTGTTCACCACGTCCTCGACCGTCACGACCTTGCGCAGCTTGGCGTGGGGGTTGTGCTGGGCGTGGTGGCTGGCGGCCACCTTGATCCAGGCGAGCTGCTCGCTGGTGGTGCCGAACTCGTACATGTGGCGCATGGCCACCATGGCGTAGGCGTTGGCGACGGTGCGGCCATAGACCATCTCGAAGGGGTCGTCCGGCACGTTCACGCCCCAGGTGCGCGGCGCGGTGCCGGTGGCCATCGCCTCGCTGGCCGGGCGGCCCGCCAGGGTGATCAGCACGCAGGAGGCGCGGCCGAGGGCGATGGCCTGGATGGCGTGGGCGACATGAAGCAGGTAGCTGCTGCCGCCGACATCGGTGCTGTCGAGGAAGCGCAGGCCGTTCAGGCCCAGGTAGTCCGCGATGTTCAGCGGGCCGAGGCCGGGCGCGTCGCCGGCGCAGATATAACCGTCGATATCGGCCTTGCTCAGCCCGGCATCCTGCAGCGCGCCCCAGGCAACCTCGGCATGCAGCTGGCTGACGGATTTGTCGGTGGCCAGGCGCGTCGGGTGCTCATAGGCCCCGACGATGTAGCCCTTGCCCTTGATGCTCATGCGTCCCTTCCCGAGTGCGGTTGGGACGCAGGCTTCCCTGTGGCGGGCGGCGCGTCAACCGGCAGCGGCGAACAGCTTGCCGGTCAGCTTGCTGTCCTGGCTGCCGAGCAGGATGGCCTCCACCAGCGTCTTGGCGGCGGCCTCGCCGAGGGAGGAACCGGCGAAGCTGCGGAACTTGGCCACGGCCTCGGTCTCGCTCATCGGGGCTTCCGGGTCACCCAGCACCGGCTCGGCGCGGGCGGAGAGCGTGCCGTCGCTCATTTCCAGCGTCAGGTGGGCGGCGCGCCGCCCGGCCGCCGTGTACGCCGGGTCCTCGATCACCTCGATCCGGGACTCCAGCGCGCGGATGCGCGGGTCGCCCAGTGCCGTCTCATTGAAGGCGTCGGGGTCCAGGTTGCCGCGGGCCAGGGCCGCTGCGCAGGCCCAGCTGAGGCTGAACTGCGCGGCGATGCTGGTGCGGGGCGAGCGGCCGCCGCAGTACTGGATCGCCTCGCCATAAGTGATGAGCTTGATGCTGCGCACCGCTTCCAGCCGGTAGCCGACCGAGGGGTGCAGGCGCAGCGCGGCGGCCGCGCCGTAATGGGTGTGGCGCACGCCGGCATAGGGCTTCAGGTAGCCTTCGGCCAGCAGCCAGCGGCCGGCACCGGTGTAGACCGCCGGCTCCTCCTTCGGCGCCACGAACAGCCGGGCGCCGTCCAGCGCGTCGGCGGGCGCGTCCAGCCCGGCCTCGCCGCTGGCCGCGGCCATCATGCCCAGCAGCACGGCGTGGCTGGCGTAGCTGTTGCGGCCATCCATGCCCGCGGTGATGGGGGCGTAGAGCGAAAGCGGTATCTGGCAGGCGGCCAGGCGCACGGCGCGGGCGGCGGTGGCGCGGCTGCCGCCGGCGATGCGCGCGGCGGCGGCGGCG
>CAIMOR010000066.1 GCA_903843125.1 uncultured Rhodospirillales bacterium | reverse complement strand
GCCGGAGGTGTTGCACGGCGACGGTCCCGCGCTGTTCCAGCTGGGACCGGAGCTGCAGGACAGCCTGGTCTTGTTCCTCTATATCAACTTCTCGGTGCGAAACCGGCGTATCCGCGGCTACATCGCCATGCTGATGGACCTGCCTTCGCTGGTGGCGCTGAAGGTCCTGGTTGGCGGCTTCATCGAGCGGGTGATGAACGATGACGCGGTCGGCCCTTAGCCAGGCCAATGCCACGGCATCGCGCACCGACAGCGCGGCTGCCGGGGCCCTGAACGCCGAACTGGAAAGCCTTGGCGGCGCGCTGCTGCAGGCGTTGCGCAGCTCCGACCTTTCGATGGTGCTGACTGACCCGCGGCTGCCGGACAACCCGATCATCTACGTCAACGAGGCCTTCACCCGCCTGACCGGTCACGCGGCGGACGCGGTGCGCGGGCGCAACTGCCGGCTGTTGCAGGGGCCGGAGACCGAGGCCGCGACGGTGGCCGCGATTAGCGCCGCGGTGCGCGAGGGCCGCCCGGTTCACGCGGAGCTGCTGAACTACCGGGCCGACGGCGTCGCGTTCTGGAACGCGCTGCGCATCACGCCGGTGCATGACGGATCGGGCCAACCCCGCTTCTTCCTGGGCACCCAGACGGACGCCACCGGTGCGCGGCGCGCCGGCACCGCCGAAGCGACGATGCGAGCGCAGGAGCGCGAGCTGGAACTGGTGCGGGAGCGGCTGCGGCTGGCGCTGTCGATCGCCGGCGCAACCGCCGCCTGGGAATGGCGTATCGCCGAGCGTCGCGTGATCGGCGACGAGCGGTTCGCGGCCCTGTACGGCCTGAGCGAACAGGCCGCGGCTGCCGGGGTCAGTCCGGCGACCTTCTTCTCGATCATCCATCCCGACGACGAGCCGCGCATCCGCCTGGCCGTCGGCGGCATGCTGCGTGGCGCCGAGGTGTTCTTCAAGTCGTTCCGGGTGCTGCTGCCTGACGGCGAGTGTCGCTGGGTGCAGGCCCGGGGCCGCTGCACCACGGATGCGGACGGCGTGCCCTCCCGCTTCTTCGGCGCACTGGTCGATATCACCGAGCAGAAGCGGGTCGAGGAGCAGCTGCGCATCGCGCAGACCGCTGGCGGCATCGGCACCTTCGAGTTCACCTTCGGGTTCGCCACCGTCGCCGTCTCGCCGCAGTTCTGCAACCTGCTGGGGCTGTACCCGGCGGCGGAGCTGCCGGTGGGCACCATCAACGGTGTCGCTAGCCCGGCGCATCGGCCGCTGATCGACCCGGCGACCAAGGCGGCACCCGGCGACACCGCCAGGATGGAGTTCCAGATCGAGCGGCCGGACAATGGCGAGCGGCGCTGGCTGATGCTGCGCGGCGAATATCTGCGCGACAGCGGCAATGCCGACATGCGGCTGAGCGGCGTGATCTACGACATCACCGAAGCCAAGCGGCTGGAAGCCCAACTGCGCACGCTGAACGAAACCCTGGAAACCCGCGTGGAGGAACGCACGCGGGAGCGCGACCGGCTGTGGAAGTTGTCCAGCGACCCGTTCCTGATCGCCGACGCGCAGGGCCGGTGGCTTTCGGCCAACCCGGCCTGGACCGAGTTGCTGGGCTGGCCGGAAGCCAGCCTGGTGGGGCGGGACTGCGCCTGGCTGGAACACCCGGAGGACGCCGTCAGCACCCAGGCGGCGCTGGTCGCGGTGCGCGGGGAACGCCGGTTCGAGGGACGCCTGCGCACCTCGCGCGGGGACTACCGCTGGCTGTCCTGGACCGCGGTGGCCGAGGACGGGCTGCTGTACTGCGTGGCCCGCGATGTGACCGCGGAGAAGGCCCAGGCCGCGGCGTTGGCCGAAGCCGAATCCCGCCTGCGCCAGAGCCAGAAGATGGAAGCGGTGGGCCAGTTGACCGGCGGCCTGGCGCACGATTTCAACAACCTGCTGACCGGCGTCACCGCCAGCCTGGAGATGATGCGCACCCGGATCAGCCAGGGGCGCTACGACGCGCTGGAGAAGTACATCGCCGCGGCCAAGGACGCGGCCAGCCGCGCGGCGGCGCTGACCCACCGGCTGCTGGCCTTTTCTCGGCGGCAGACGCTGGCGCCGAAATCCGTGCAGCCGAACCGGCTGATCGAAGGCATGGAAGACCTGGTCCGCCGCACCATGGGGCCGGAGATCGAGGTCACGACCCGCCTGGCGCCGGAGCTTTGGCTGACGCTGTGCGACCCACACCAACTCGAGAACGCACTGCTCAACCTCAGCATCAACGCGCGCGACGCCATGCCCGGCGGCGGCCGGCTGACCATCGCCACCGCCAACGTTGAGGTGACCGCTGCCACGGCCCAGTTGGGCGACCTGCCGCCGGGCCGGTACGTGGAACTGAGCGTGGCCGATACCGGCACCGGCATGGCACCGGACGTCGCGGCGCGGGCCTTCGATCCGTTCTTCACCACCAAGTCGCTCGGCCAGGGCACCGGGCTTGGGCTCTCGATGATCTATGGCTTCGTCAAGCAGTCGGGCGGGCAGGTCGGGCTGGTCTCCCGGCTGGGTGCCGGGACCAAGGTGACGCTGTTCCTGCCGCGGCACGAGGGCGGCGGCGTGGCCGAGGCGGCGCCGGCGCCGCCTTCCCGCCGGCCCCGGGCGCGGCCGGGGGAGACGGTGCTGGTGGTGGACGACGAGGTCACCATCCGCATGCTGGTTGCCGATGCCCTGCGTGACCGTGGCTATACGGTGATGGAGGCCGCCGACGGCGTTGCCGGGCTTGAGGTACTGCAGGGCAATCCGGCCATCGACCTAGTGGTGACCGATGTCGGCATGCCCGGTGGACTCAACGGCCGGCAACTGGCCGATGCGGCGCGGGCGATGCGGCCGGCGTTGAAGGTGCTGCTGATCACCGGCTACGCCGAGAAGGCGGTGGTTGGCGATACCGCGCTGGAGGACGGCATCGAGGTGATGACCAAGCCCTTCGCGCTTGATGCGCTGGGCATGCGCATCCGCAGCATGATCGACGCACCGAAGCGTTGAGCCCTGCGGCCGGCGACGGTTCCGCCCGGCTTCAGCCGAGGTTGCCCCCGGGCTTCGCGGCGTCTCGGACAGGCGTCTCATCGCCCACCACCCTCGCCCGGCCCGCGGCCAGGATACGGGCAGACAACTCGGGGTCGTCGACCGCGCGGGCCAGCACGAGCGCGCCGACCAGCGTCGCGGCGGCGGCGAGCGCTTCGTCGGCCGCCGAGGCGCTGTCCGCGCCGCCCGGCATCAGCCGGGCAATGCGGCCGACCATGCCGCGCACGCCCTCGGTATAACGGTGCCGCACGGGCGCCGGCTGGCGCGCCACCTCGCCACCCAGGGCGGCAATGGCACAGCCGCGGCCGGGGCCGTCGCGATGCTTGGCCGAGAGGTAGTTGCCAGCGTATTCGGCCAGGCTGGTGGCGCGGCCGGTCTTCACCGCGCTGCCGGCCAACGCGTGGTCCAATGCCTCCGCGGCCAGATGTTCCTTCGAGCCGAACTGGCTGTACAGGCTGCCATGGGTCAGTCCGGCGGCCTCGGCCAGTGCGTCGACGCCAACGCCTGACAGGCCGCGTTCGCGGAACAGCCTGGCCGCCTCGGCCAGGATGCGTTCCCGGTTCGCCGCGGCCTTTTCCTTGGAAACCCTCATCTGGCGGTCCTTGCAGGCGACCCGTGATGGCCGCTTGACAATAATAGTGGCGAGCGCAATCTAAAGTCAATCATGGCGGTCGTAATCAAACGCCGTCACACCCCCGAGGTCGAGATGTCGACAGCGAATACCGCCCTGATCACCGGTGCCTCCGCCGGCATTGGTGCCACCTATGCCGACCGCCTGGCGCGGCGCGGCCATGACCTGATCCTGGTCGCTCGCGACCAGGCGCGGCTGGAGGCGCTGGCCCAGCGGCTGCGCGCCGCCACCGGCCGCAATGTGGAGATGTTGGCCGCCGACCTGGCCGACCCGACCGACCTGGCGCGGGTCGAACAGCGCCTGCGCGAGGACGCCGGCATCGGCATGCTCGTGAACAATGCGGGCATGGCGGTGGTTGGGCCGGTACTGGCCTCGGACCCAGACAAGCTGGCGGCCATGGTGCAGTTGAACGTCGTCGCCGCCCTGCGGCTGGCGCTGGCCGCGGGTGGCGCCTTTGCCGCGCGCAATGCCGGCACGCTGATCAACGTGGCTTCCGTGCTGGCGCTGGCGCCGGAGCGGTTCAATGGGGCCTACAACGCCACCAAGGCCTTCCTGCTGACACTGACGCAGTCGATGCAGGCGGAACTGCAGGGCAGCGGCGTGCGGATCCAGGCGGTGCTGCCGGGCGCCACGCGCACCGAGATCTGGGGCCGTGCCGGCGTCGACCCCGACAGCCTGCCGCCCGAGCGGGTGATGGGCGTGGACGACCTGGTGGACGCCGCATTGGCCGGGTTGGACCAGGGCGAGGCGATCACCATCCCCTCGCTCCCTGATGCCGCGGACTGGCAGCGCTTCGAAGCCGCGCGGCTGGCGCTGGCACCGAACCTGTCCCGCAATACGCCGGCGACGCGCTACGGGGTAGGGTCATGAACGCGGTTCAACCGGTGGCGCCCGCGCCCGTCGCAACCTCGCCCGCCGCCGCACCGGCTGCGGCTTCCCCCGCCATGAACCCGCGCACCCGCCTGCTGCTGCACGGCCCCATCCTGCCGACGCTGCTGCGGCTGGCCTGGCCGAACACGCTGGTGATGCTGGCGCAGGCCTCGGTCGGGCTGATCGAGACCTGGTGGGTCTCGCGGCTGGGTACCGACGCACTGGCCGGCATCGCGGTGGTATTTCCCGGCTTCATGATGATGACGATGCTCTCGGCCGGAGCCATGGGCGGCGGCATCTCGTCCGCCATCGCCCGGGCGCTGGGCGCGCGGCGGCAGGCCGATGCCGATGCCCTGGTGCTGCATGCGCTGGTCATCAACGGCCTGCTCGGCCTGGGCTTCGCGGTGCTGTTCATCGCGCTGGGGCCGGCGATCTACTCCGCCATGGGCGGCGAGGGTGCCTCGTTGCAGGCCGCACTGCGCTATTCCAACGTGGTCTTCGCCGGCGGCGTGCTGCTGTGGCTGGGCAATGCGCTGGCCAGCGTGCTGCGCGGCGGCGGCAACATGGTGCTGCCCTCGGTCGCCGTGATCTCCGGCGTGGCCTTGCTGGTGCCGCTCTCGCCGTTGCTGATCTACGGCTGGGGGCCGGTGCCGGGGTTCGGCATCGCTGGCGCCGGCTATGCCGTGCTGCTGGGCAGCGGCCTGACCCTGGCGGTGCTGACACGGGCGATGTTGAAGGGGCGCAGCCTGGCGCGCTTCCGCCTGGCGCCGCTGCGCTGGCGCATGTTCGCCGATATCCTGGGCGTTGGCGCGGTAGCCTCGGTCAACACGCTGCAGACCACGCTGACGGTGGCGATGACCACGGCGCTGGTGGCCCAGGCCGGTGGCCCGGAGGCGGTGGCGGGCTACGGCACCGGCAGCCGGCTGGAATACCTGCTGGTGCCGCTGGTCTTCGGCCTCGGTGCCCCGCTGGTCGCGCTGGTCGGCACCAATGTCGGCGCCGGCCAGCGCGACCGGGCGCTGCGCATCGCCATGCTCGGCGGCGCCGTCGCCTTCGCGCTGACCGAGACGGTTGGACTGGCTGCGGCGATCTGGCCGCAGGCCTGGCTCGGCCTGTTCGGCGACGAGCCGGTGATGCTGTCGACCGGCGCCGACTACCTGCGCCGCGTCGGGCCGACCTACGGGTTCTTCGGGCTGGGGCTGGCGCTGTATTTCGCGTCTCAGGGCGCCGGCAAGCTGTTCTGGCCGCTGGTGACCAGCGTGGTGCGGATGCTGATCGCGGTGGTCGGCGGCTGGCTGGCGCTTGCGGCTACGGGATCGCTGGGCTGGGTCTTCGTCGCCGTGGCGGCCGGCATGGTGGTATATGGCGCCAGCCTGGGCGCACTGGTCGGCGGCGGCGCCTGGTTCCGCGGCCGTTAGGGGCCTTCGATGGGGGGAGGTTGCTCCGTCGCGTCGGCGATCCCGGAGCGCGAACCTCCCTTCAACCTCGGCTGGACCGCAACGGCCGGGCAGGGCAGGGTGCGGCGCCCTGCCCGGAGCCCGATCAGCGATGCCGACCCCGCCCGTGCCGACACGGCGCTACGTCGCCTATGGTTCCAACCTCTGCACCGAGCAGATGGCGCGGCGCTGCCCCGCGGCGCGGCCGGGCGAGGTGGTGCGGCTGGATGGCTGGCGCTTCATCATCAATGGCGAGGGCTTCGCCACCTTGGTGCCGGCCCCGGGCGCCACCGCCTGGGGGTTGGTCTGGCATCTCACCCCGGCCTGCGAAGCCGCGCTGGACCGCTATGAAGGCGTCGAGACCGGTGAGTACCGCAAGGCGGCGTGGCAGGTCGGCGACACGCCGGCGCTGATCTACCTGGCTGCCGACGAGCGCCCGGGACCGCCGCGTACCGGCTACCTGGAGCGCATCCTGGCCGGCGCCGCGGCGCTTGGTCTCCCGGCCGGCTACCTGGC
>CAIMOR010000065.1 GCA_903843125.1 uncultured Rhodospirillales bacterium | reverse complement strand
CGTTGATCGCGATGGTGTTGCCGCAGCGGCGCGGGCTCATCGTCAGCGTCATCCAGCTGCGTTCGGCCTGCAGCAGCGCGTGCAGCCCGGGTGCGCGGATGTAGGTGGACTGTACTCGCTGCACCACGGCGTCGCCGACCATCTTCCCGCCTATGGCGCGGCGGACCATGGAGCGACCGCCGTCGCAGCCCACCAGATAGGCGGCGTGGATGGTGCGCATTGCCTGCGTCGTGAGGTCGCGCAGTGTCGCGGTCACGCCGCTCTCGTCCTGGGTGAACTCGACCAGCTCGGTTTGGTGCAGCAGGGTCACGCCCGGCGTTGCCAGCGCGCAATCCTGCAGCAGCGGCTCCAGGAAGATCTGGTTGATGCGGTGCGGCGGCTCCGGCGTGGGCCATTGCGTGTCCGGGCCGCCCGCCTTGCCGCGCAACGCCCTGGCCGGTATGGGAATGCGGGAGAGTTCACGGCCAGCGACGGAAGTGCGGAAGCAAACGTCATGCGGATGGTCATGCGGCAGCCCGGCATCGCGCACCGCTTCGGCAATGCCGAGGCGGCGGAAGAACTCCATGCTGCGGGCGGCGACGTGGTTGCACTTGGGGCTGGGCGCCTGCTTCGGCGCGCGGCTTTCCACCACGGTCACGGCGACGCCGCGCTGGGCCAGGTCCATCGCCAGCACCAGTCCGACCGGGCCGCCGCCGGCCACCAATACGCTCGTTTGCATGCACGGTTTTCCTGGGACGTTGCCGGGCAGGGTGCCACCGCGCGGCCGGCTTCGCCAACCCCCCGGGGAACCGCCGGCGCCGGCGGCGCTTTGCCCCCTGGAGGTGCGGCATGAGGCTGGCGCGACGCAACCTGGCGCTGCTGGCCTGGCCGGTGGTGGCGCGGGCGCAGCCCCGGCCGCTGCTGCGGGTGGGCAGCAAGAACTTCACCGAGCAATTGGTGGTGGGCGAACTCTACGCCCAGGCGCTGGAGGCAGCCGGCGCACAGGTGCAACGACGGCTGAACCTGGGCGGCACGCTGATCGCACAGCAGGCACTGCTGGCTGGCGAGATCGACCTCTACCCCGAATACACCGGCACCGGGCTGGGCGTGGTGCTGAAGGCGCCGACAAATGGCACGCCGGAGCAGGTATGGCAGCGCGTGCGCGACGGCTATCGACCGCTCGGCCTGGAATGGCTGGCGCCGTCGCGGATCGACAATGGCAACGTGCTGTTGCTGCTGCCCGGCACGGCGCAACGCCATGGCCTGCACACGCTGAGCGACCTGGCCCGCGTGGCGCCGCAGCTGACGCTGGCGGCCGGCAACGAGTTCGCCGGGCGCGCCGACGGGCTGCCGGGGCTGGAGCGGGTGTACGGCATGAAGTTCCGGCGCTTCCGGCAGTTTGCCGCGCTCGGCCTGCGCTACGCGGCGCTACGCCATGGGCAGGCCGATGTGGTGAACGGCTATGCGACGGATTGGCAGATTGCCAGCCTGGGCTTCGCCGTGCTGCGCGATGACCGGGCGCTGTGGCCGCCATACCAGCTGGCGGCGGTGGTGCGGCAGCAGGCCCTGGCGGCGTTTCCCGGCCTGCCGGCGGCCCTGGCCCGGGTGGATGCGCGGCTGGACAACGCCGCGATGCAGGAACTGAACCGCCGCGTCGACCAGGATGGCGAGGAGCCGCGCGACGTTGCCGCGGCCTTCCTGCGCGCGGCCACCTGATGCGCTGGACCTGGCGCAACCTGGACACGATCGGCGCCGCGTTGGGCGAGCATGTGCTGCTGGTGGGCGCGGCGCTGCTGCTGGCCGGCGTGGTGGCGCTGCCGCTGGGCGTGCTGGTGGCGCGGCGGCCGCTGTGGCGGGCCGCGGTGCTCGGCGCCTCGGCGGGGCTCTACAGCATTCCGACGCTGGCGCTGTTCGCGCTGCTGGTGCCGCTGCTGGGGCTGGGCTTTCGCGCCGCGCTGCTGGCGCTGGCCAGCTACGCCATGCCGGTACTGCTGCGCGCGGTGGTGACCGGGTTGGAAGGCGTGGCGCTGGCGGTGCGGGAGGCGGCCGACGGCATGGGCCTGACCCCCAGGCAGAAGCTGTGGCAGGTGGAGTTGCCATTGGCCCTGCCCTCCGTGCTGGCGGGGTTGCGGGTGGCGGTGGCGACGCTGGTCTCGGCGGCGACGGTGGCGGCGTATATCGGTGGTGGCGGGCTGGGCGTGCTGATCCTGACCGGGCTGGACCAGGGGCATACCGAAAAGATCCTGGTCGGCGCCACGCTGGTCTGCGCGCTGGCATTGGCGGCGGATGTGGCGCTGCGACGGATGCAGCGGGCATGATCGGCTGGTTGCGCGCGAACCCGGACGCCTTCCTCGACGCGCTGCTGCAGCACCTGGCGCTCTCCGTCAGCGGGTTGCTCATCGGCGTGGCGCTGGCGCTCCCCGCGGCGCTGCTGCTGGCGCGGCGGCCGGTGCTGGCGGAATGGGCCAGCGCCGGCGCCGGCGTGCTGCGCACCCTGCCCAGCCTGGCGGTGCTGGCGGCGCTGCTGCCGCTGTTGGGCGTGGGGTTCACGCCATCCGTTGTGGCGCTGGCGCTGCTGGCGTTGCCGCCGGTGCTGCTGCATGCCCTCGTCGGGCTGCGTGGCGCCGAGCCGGCGGCGGTGGAAGCGGCGCGCGGCATGGGGTTCACGCCGCTGCAATCGCTGCTGCGGGTGGAATTGCCGCTGGCGCTGCCGCAGGTCTTCGCGGGCCTGCGGACCGCGGCGGTGCAGGTGGTGAGCGGCGCCTCCCTGGCCACCTTCATCGGCGGCGGTGGGCTGGGCGACCTGGTGACGCAGGGCATGGCGCTGCTGGATATTCCGCAGGTGCAGGTCGGCGGCATCGCCATCGCGCTGCTGGCGCTGGCGACGGAAGGCGGCTTCGGCTGGCTGCAACGGCGATGGGAACGGGCATGATCGAGTTGCGCGGCGTGACCAAGGCCTGGCCCGGCGGCGCCGGCGTGCAGGCGCTGGACCTGAGCGTGCCGGAAGGCGAATGCTGCGCGCTGATCGGGCCGAGCGGCTGCGGCAAGACCACGACGCTGCGGCTGGTCAACCGCCTGGTGGAACCCGATGCCGGCAGTATCCGCATCGGCGGTGCGGACGCGCTGAAGCAGGACCCGGTGCACCTGCGCCGCGGCATCGGCTACGTGATCCAGGAGGGCGGGCTGTTCCCGCATCGCCGCATCGGCGCCAATGTCGCCACCGTGCCGGCGCTGCTGGGCTGGAACGCCGCGCGGACGCGCGCGCGGGTGGAGGAGGTGCTGACGCTGGTCGGGCTGGACCCGGCGCGGTATCGCGACCGCTGGCCGCACCAGCTTTCGGGCGGCGAGCGGCAGCGAGTCGGCGTGGCGCGCGCGCTGGCGGCAGACCCGCCGGTGCTGCTGCTGGACGAACCCTTCGGCGCGGTAGACCCGCTGCGCCGCGCACAGCTGCAGGCGGAGGTGCTGAGCCTGCTGAAGCACCTGCGCAAGACCGTGCTGCTGGTGACGCATGACGTCCAGGAAGCGGTGCGGCTGGGCGACAGCGTGGCGCTGATGCGGGGCGGCCGGCTGGTGCAGCACGCCGCGCCGGCCGAGATGCTGGCGCACCCGGCGGACGGATTCGTGGCGGAGTTCCTTGGCGCCGACAGGGCGCTGACACGCCTGGGGCTGTTCCGCATTCGCGATGTGCCGCGCGATGCCGCGACCGTGGCGGGCGAGGCGCTGCCCGAGGCGACGACGCTGCGCGACGCGCTCTCGGCCATGCTGGAGCGCGGCGTGCGGGCGGTGCCGGTGACGGAGGGCGGCGCGCTGACGCTTGAGGCGGTGCTGCGCAGCCGCTAGCCTGCTTCGCAACCTGGGGGAAGCAGCATGGCCGAGTACGACACCATCATCGTCGGCGGTGGCTCGGCCGGCGCCACGCTGGCGGCGCGGCTGAGCGAGGATGCGCGCCGGCAGGTGCTGCTGATCGAGGCCGGGCGGGCGACGCATCCGGTGTCTCGGCTGCCGGTGAGCTTCGGCCTGCTGATCCACAACGCCGCGGCCAACTGGCTGTACCGGAGCGACCCCGAGAAGCAGACGGCGCAGCGCGAGATACCGGTGCCGCGCGGCAAGTTGCTCGGTGGCTCCTCGGCGATCAACGGGCTGGTTTATGTGCGCGGGCAGCCGCAGGACTACGACACCTGGGCGCAGATGGGCTGCCGCGGCTGGGGCTGGGAGCAAGTGGCGCCGCTGTTCCGCCGCATGGAGAGCTACGAGGGCCCGCAGAGCGGCGAGCGCGGTGAGGGCGGCCCGCTGCGGGTCAGCGAGGTGCCCGACCGGAACCCGCTCTACGACGCCATCAAGCAGGCTGCGGTGGCGGCGGGGTATCGCATCAACCCTGACTACAACGCGCCCGACCAGGATGGCATTGCGACGACGCAGACCACCATCAGCCGCGGCCGGCGGCAATCCACCTACGAAGCCTACCTGAAGCCGGCACTGGGGCGTGCCAACCTGCATGTGGTGACCGAAGCGCAGACCCAGCGCGTGCTGCTGGAAGGCAAGCGGTGCGTCGGCGTGGAGTACATCCGGCACGGCGAGCGCGTGCAGGCGCGCGCGGGGCGCGAGGTGGTGCTGTGTGCCGGTGGCGTCGCCAGCCCGCAGCTGCTGGAGCTCAGCGGCATCGGCCGGGCCGAGGTGCTGATGGACCACGGCGTCGAGGTGCTGCACGAGCTGCCGGCGGTTGGAGAAAACTTCCGCGACCACATCAACGCCCGCATCCAGTGGCGCATCACCGACCCCAGCGTTTCCTACAACCACATGGCGCGCGGCTGGCGCATGGGCGGGGAAGTCTGGAAGTACATCACCAAGGGCACCGGCTTCCTCAGCCTGCCTTCCGCGCCGCTGGTCGCCTTCCTGAAGACCCGGCCGGAGATGGAGACGCCCGACGTGCAGATGCACCTGGTGCCCTATGCCGTGAAGAACCCGAAGCTGCGCGAACTGCATCCGTTCCCGGCCATGACGGTCAGCTGCTACCAGCTGCGGCCGGAGAGCCTCGGCAGCATCCATATCCGCAGCCGGGATGCACGGGTGCAGCCGGCCATCCGCTTCAACTTCCTGGCCGACCGCACCGACCAGCTGGCGATGAGCGAGGGCTTCCGCATGATGCGCCGCATCGTCGAGGCCGCGCCGCTGGACCGCTTCCGTGGCGAGGAATATTCGCCGGGCAAGGAGGTGGCCAGCGAGGACGACATCCTCGGCTATATCCGCGCCAACAGCGAGACGGCGTACCACCCGATCGGCACCTGCCGCATGGGCAATGGACCGAACAGCGTGGTGGACGACCAGCTGCGGGTGCATGGCATCGGCGGGCTGCGGGTGGCGGATGCGTCGATCTTCCCGACCATGCCTTCGGGCAACACCAACGCGCCGTCCATCATGGTGGGCGAGAAATGCGCTGAATTGCTGGGGGCCGCGGCATGAACGACGACCGGATCACGCTGTATGGCAGCTTCACCAGCTCCAGCAGCTACAAGCCCATGCTGTACCTGGCGCTGAGCGGGATGCCGTTCAGCTTCCGCACCGTCAACCTGAAGAATGGCGTGCAGAAGCAGCCCGAGTATCTCGCGATCAACCGCTACGGCCAGGTGCCGGCGCTGCGCCATCGCGGCCTCACCATCGTGCAGTCCAACGTGGTGCTGGACTACCTGGCGCGCACCACCGGCCACTTCGCCGGCGCCACCGAGCAGGAGCAATGGACGGCGCGCGAATGGCTGAGCTGGGAAGCCGACAACATCACCAACGTGGCCAAGGTGCGGCACTACAGCCGATTCCGCGCGGTGGACCCGGCCGTGATGGATTACTTCCGGCCGCTGGCGGAAGCTGCCATCGGCTTTGTGGACCGCGCGCTGGAAGGGCGCGCGTGGCTGGTCGGCAGCGGCCCCACCATCGCCGATATCGGCTGCTGGGGGCGCATGGTGTTCATGGCCGAAGGCGGGCTGGACATCCAGCGCTGGCCCAACGTGCTGGCGTGGAGCGAGCGGCTGAAGGCGATGCCGGGCTTTGCGCTGCCTTATGACCTGATCCCGAAGAAGGACCAGGAGTTCGTCAGTCGGGCTTGATGCCCACGGTGCGCACCACGTCGGTCCAGGTGGCGATCTCGGCGCGCAGCCGGGTCATCACCGCCGCGCCCGGCGCATAGGCGACGAAGGTGCCGGCTTCCTCGGCGCGGCGCTGGATCTCGGGCAGGACCAGCACCGCGTGGAAGTCGGCGTTCAGCCGCGCCAGCACCGGCTCCGGCGTGCGGGCCGGGGCGTAGAGGCCATACCAGACGTTCAGCGGCACGTCGTGCAGCCCGGCCTCGTTCAGCGAGGAGACGTCCGGCAGCGCGGGGTGGCGCTGCTGCCCGGTGGTGGCGATGGCGCGCAGCTTGCCCTCGCGGATGAAGGGCAGAATCGGCGGCGGGCTGTTCATGTAGAACTGCACGCGCCCGGCGATCAGGTCGGCGATGGTCTCGCCGGTGCCGCGGTACGGGATGTGCACCAGGTTGATGCCGGTGCGCAGCTTCAGCAACTCGGTGCCGAGGTGGTGCATGCTGCCATTGCCGCCGCTGGCGTAGTTCAGCTGGCCGGGCCGCGCCTTCGCATACTCGATGAACTCCGGCAGCGTCCGCACCGGCACGCTGGGGTGCACGGTGATGACCTGCGAGGTGTCGGTCAGCTGGCCGATGGCGGCGAAGTCCTCCGGCGGGTTCAGCTCCGCGGTGCCCATCACCGCGGGGTGGCCGGTCATGGCGCCGGAATAGCCGACCATCAGCAGATAGCCATCCGGCCGCGCCCGCTTGGCGGCGAGCATGCCGACCAGGTTGCCGGCGCCGGGTCGGTTCTCCACCACCACCGGCACGCCGAGGCGCTGGCTCAGCGGCTCGCTGATCAGCCGGGCGGAGAAATCCGTGCCGCCACCCGCCGGGGAAGGCACGATGATGGTGACGGTGCGGTCCGGCTGCCAGCGCGGCTGGCTGTTCCCCGGGGCCAGGGCCGGCGTGGCGAGCAGTGTGCCTAGGACGGCACGGCGGCCCGCGGCGCGCATCATGTCGACCCCTTCGCGGAAAGCCCGCCATCGACGATGATCTCGGTGCCGTTGACGTAGTGGCCTTCGTCGCTGACCAGGTAGAGCACGGCGTGGGCGATGTCCCAGCCAGTGCCCATCTTGCCCGTCGGCACCATGGCGTCGCGCTTGGCGACCAGGCTTTCGGCGTCGTTGCTGCCGAGCTGGCGCAACAGGCGCACTTCGACGAGTGGCGTGTGCATCAGGCCCGGCACCACGGTGTTGCAGCGGATGCCCTGCTTCGCATAGGCCATGGCCACGCTTTTGGAGAACGCGATGACGCCGGCCTTGCTGGCGCTGTAGGCCACGTGGGTGCGCTCGCTGCCCATGCGCAGCCCGGCGATGCTGCTCAGGTTCACGATGGCGCCGCCGCCCTGCGCCACCATCACCGGCAGCACGTATTTGCAGCCGAGGAACGGGGTCTTGAGGTTGAAGTCGATCTGCCGGTCCCACAGCTCCTCGGCCATGGTGACGGGGCTGCCCGGTGCGCTGCCGCCGACATTGTTCACCAGGATGTCGATGCGGCCGAGCCTGGCCAGGCACTCCGCCACCATGGCTTCGACGGCGGCGGCGTCCAGCATGTCGCAGAGCAAGGCCAGCGCGGTATGGCCCTCGTCCGCGATCACCCGGCGGGTTTCCTCCAGCGCCGCGGCGTCGATATCGGTGATGCAGACGCTGGCACCCTGGCGGGCCAGCAGCACCGCCGTCGCCCGGCCATTGCCCCAGCCCGGCCCGACGGAGCCGGCGCCGGTGACGATCGCGACCTTGCCATCCAGCCTGAACATCGGCCGTTTCCCCCTTTGCTTGCGGGGCAAGGGTAGGCGCGGCAGTCTGGCGCGGTCGAGAGGGGAAGCGGCATGCCGGAGATGGTCACGCCAGACATGGCGCGGACGCAGCAGCGGGACGTGGTGGCCAATGGCGTGCCGGCCAGGCTGACCACCTATTTCGGCAGCAACTGGACCACGCGCGGTCCGGACGCGCCGCCGCCGCCGGGGCCTGAGGAGCTCTACCCCATGGCCTTCCTGGTGGAGCAATCCGCCGAGACGACGGTGCAGGCGCATTACCACGCCGCCAACCAGTGGCAGGTGGTGGTGGGCGGTGGCGGCAGCCTGGGCACGCATGCGGTGGCCCCGGTGGTGGTGCACTACACCAACGCGTTCTCCAGCTATGGGCCGCTGCGCTCGGGGCCGCAGGGCCTGCACTACTTCACGCTGCGCAATGGCTACGACGCCGGGGCGCAGTATGTCCCGGCCGGTACGCCGCGGCTGCGGCAGGTGAAGCGCCGCTTCCGCGAGGCCAGGCAGGTGGCCGGCGCACCGGATACGGCCGCGGGCACGGACGTGCTCATCCCGCTCGCCGAGGACGGCATGGGCGCGCTGCGCTTCCGGCTGGCGCCGGGCGAAAGCGCGGTGGGACCTGACCCCGCCGGCGGGCTGGGACAGTTCTGGGTGGTCACGGCGGGGTCGCTGGCAGCCGAGGGCGCGACGCTGCCGCCGCTCTCCCTGCTGTTCGTGCGGCCGGAAGAGCCGGCCTTCACCGCCACGGCCGGCACCAAGGGGGCGGAGGTGCTGGCGCTGCAGTATCCCCGGCAACCCGCGCATGTTTGATGCGCCACGGGCGACGGCGCGAGACTGATCCGGCGCCAGGCAGGGACCAGCATCCTGGCTGGCGCTCCATGGTCGGGCGGGGCAGGCACCGCGGCTCACCGGCCAGGGTGGCAAGCGGCCGCTTGGCGTGGCTTGCACCAGCGCGCATCGGGCATCTGCGCCTTCCGGTTCGTGCGATGCCCGGGTCGGCCTGGCACCGCCTTCGCCTTCCCGCGGCGCGCCTACAGCGGCAGGTCCACCCAGCTGAGGTGGCCGCCCTTGCCGGCGCCGGTGTCCATGAACACGGCCCGGCCACCGGCGATGCCGGCCTGAACGAAAGGGCGGCCGTCCAGGCTGCGGCGGTCGTGGCCGCAGTACACGGTCATGCCGGCGGGAATCCGGTCCACCCAGTCCACCAGGCGCTCGGGGTAGCCGTCCTGTCGGGTGCGGCCCGTCACCTGGCCGAACAGCGCCCGTGTCACCACCGGCTCCGGCTTGGTGGCGCCGGCATGGGGCGGGGCCTCGCTGTGCAGCATGCCCGGGTGGTAGCCGCCATGCACGAACAGCCAGCTGCCTATGCGCAGCCAGGCCGGCGCCTTCGCCACCTCGTCGATCATGCGCTGGGCCAGCGCCTCGCCATCCGGCGCGTCGCCCAGTTGTTCCAGCGTGCGGCCGAGGCCCTCGGTGGCCATGCGGACGCGCTGGCCCACCAGGGCGCGGCGCAGCTTGTGGTCGTGGTTGCCCAGGATGAACTGGCCGCGCCCGGCATCCAGCACCGCGAACATCAGGCGCAGCACTTCGGGGCTGTCCGGGCCGTAGTCGGTCAGGTCGCCGAGCTGCACGACGTAGAGCCCGGCTGCTGCCGCCCCATGGATGGCGTGGGCGAAGCCGGTGGCGTCGCCATGCACGTCCGGCACCACCCGCAGGCCGACGAAGCCGCGGGCGCGCAGCGCGGCGACAGCCTTGGCGCCGGTCACGCGGCGTTGTCCTCCAGCGCGCCGGCGGCGGATTTCGGCAGCGCGGCGAAGGCGTCGAGGGCGCGTTGCCGGGCCGCCGCGTGGTCGACGATGGGGCGCGGATAGGTTTCGCCCAACCGCACCCCGGCGCGTGCGAGGTCCTCGGCCGGGGCTTCCCAGGGGCGGTGTACCAGGCTGTCCGGCAGCCGGGCCAGTTCCGGCAGCCAGCGGCGGACATAGGCGCCGGCGGGGTCGAACTTCTCGCCCTGCAGCACCGGGTTGAAGACGCGGAAATAGGGGGCGGCGTCGCTGCCGCATCCCGCCACCCACTGCCAGGAGGCGCTGTTGTTGGCGAGGTCTGCGTCCACCAGCGTATCCCAGAACCAGCTGGCGCCATCCTGCCAGGGTTGCAGCAGATGTTTCACCAGAAAGCTGGCGGCGACCATCCGCACCCGGTTGTGCATCCAGCCGGTGCGCCACAACTGGCGCATGCCGGCATCCACCAGCGGGTAGCCGGTGCGGCCCTGCTGCCAGGCGTGCAGCAGCCGGTCATCGGGCCGCCAGGGAAAGTCGGCGTAGGCCGGGCGCAGCGGGCGCTCCGGCAACTCCGGCCGGTGCCACAGCAGGTGGTAGCTGAACTCCCGCCACAGCAGCTGGCGGCGCCAGGGCTCGGCGGTGGCGACGTGCCAGGCCTGGCGGGGCGAGACTTCGCCGAAGGCCAGATGGGGGGAGAGCGCCGAGGTGGTCTCACCCTCCGGCGTGTCGCGCCCCTTGGCATAGCCGGCCATGGCGCCGGTGGCGAAGCGGGCCAACCGCGCGACGGCGCCCGCTTCGCCGGGGTGCCAGGTGGCGCGCAGGCCGGCGGCCCAGTCCGGCACCGGGGGCTGCGGCAGCAGGCGCCAGTCGGCCAGGGCCTCGCCGGCCGGTGGATGCGCCAGGCCGAGCAGGCGGCTGGGCGCTGGCAGCGGCGCGGGAATCTCCACTTGCGCCAGCACGGCCTTGGAGAAAGGGGTGAAGACTCCGTAGGGCCTGCCGGCGCCGGTGGCGATGCGGTGCGGTTCATGCAGCAGGGTGCTGGTGAACAGGCGCAGCTTGCGGTCGCTCGCGGCCAGTGCCTCATGCACCCGGCGGTCGGCTTCGCGCGCCCAGGGTTCGTAGCGACGGCCGGCCAGCACCTCGGTGGCGCCGATGGCGTCGGCCAGGGCGGGAATGGCGATCTCCGCCCGGCCGCGGAGCAGCAGCAGCGGCGTGCCGAGCGCGGCCAGCGCGGCGCCCAGGCGCTGCAGGCTATGGTGCAGCCACCATCGGGTGGCCCCGCCGGGCGCCCAACGATCTGGGGAGGCGTCGTCCAGCAGGAAGACCGGCAGCACCTGGCGGCCTTCGAGCGCGGCCAGGGCGGGGTTGTCGGCAAGGCGAAGGTCGTTGCGAAACCAGAGCAGGGCGGGCGAGGACATGCTTCTCATGTAGGGTTACATTCGTCGCGCTGCACCCCTCAGGCGGTGGTGAGGCGGCGGGCAGGCGCCATTGGCAGGCTGAACAGGCGTTCCTTGCCCAGCAGGAACAGCCGCGCGCCCCAGGGGAACAGGTTGGCCAAAGCGGGGTCGGTGGCCGCCAGGCCGCCGGTATAGGCGCCGAAGGCCGGCAGGATCGCCCGGCGCGGGTCGGTCATGAAGCAGGGCCGCGTTACCGGGCCGCAGCGGGTGGGCATGCTGCCCTTGGGATGGAAATGGCCACTGAGCTCGCCCGGGGGTTGCTTGCCCAGCAGCGCCTGGTGGCGGAACACCAGCGGGCCTTCCCGCAGTTCCGCGCAGGCCTCGCCGGGCAGGCTGGCGGGCGCAACGGGGTCGTGGTTGCCGAGCACCCAGGTGACGGCGACGCCGCTGAGCATGTGGCGCAGCGCGGCGGCGTCCTGCTCGGCCAGGCGGGTATGGCCGGTGGCGTCGTGGAAGCTGTCGCCCAACGCCACCAGCCGTTCCGGCCGGTATCGGCGCAGGGCGTTGCCCAGGTGTAGCAGGGTTTCGCGGGTATCGTACGGTGGCAGCAGGCCGTGGCCGCGGGCGGCGAAGCTGCTGCCCTTTTCCAGGTGCAGGTCGGCTACCACCAGCATGCGCTGCGCCGGCCAGAACAGCACGCCGGCGGGGTCCAGCATCAGGCGTTCGCCGGCGATGTGGATGGGGGCGGCGCTCACATCAACCCCTTGGCGCTGCGGCTGGCACGGCGGCGGCGGGCTTCCAGCACCTTGGGGCGCGAGCGGTCGATGATGCCGCGGCCCAGCGGGATGTCCTCGGTCACCTCGGCCAGCAGTTCGGTGAACAACTCGGTGCCGCCGGTGGCTTCCTCCACCAGCGCGGCGGCTTCGGCCAGCAGCGCGTCCTCGGCGCCGCCGGCGACCCATTCGCGGCCCTGCTCGATCAGCGCCGGCACCGCCAGGGGGGAGGCGCGGTCCAGCGCCAGGTGCTGCACCCGGCCTTCCGCGCGGCCGAGCAGCCGGGCAATGCGGGCGACGTCGGTCAGGCCATGCGCGGCTTCCTGCCGCGTCGCACGCAGCAGCACGTGGTCGGGTTCATGCTTGCGCAGCACGTCGTAGATCAGGTCGGCGTTCATCGTCATCTGGCGGCCTGATTTTTCCTGGCCGGGCTGGTTCTTCTCCAGCAGGCCCGCGATGGTGGCGATGTTGCGGAAGGTACGGCGCAGCATGGAGGACTCGGCGATCCACTCCTCCAGCTCCTCGCCCAATATGTCCTGCTCGAACAAACGCTCAACCCCGGTGGGCTCGAACGCGCTCCAGGTCGCCAGGACATAGTCGGTGGCGAGGTAGCCGAGCGGCGCCATGCCGAGCTTTTCCATGCGCTTGGTCACCAGCATGCCCAGCGTCTGGTGCGCCAGCCGGCCTTCGAAGCAATAGGCCACCATGAACCAGCGGGGGCCGCGCGGGAATGTCTCCACCAGCAACCCGTCCGGTGGCGGCAGGGCGGAGAAATGCTGCTGCAGCCGCAGCCATTCCTGCACCGGCGGTGGCAGGTGGCCCCATTTGGCGGGGTCGTGCAGGATGCCGCGCACCCGCGCCGCCAACTCCGTGGTCAGCGGCATGCGGGCGCCGGCATAGACCGGCACGCGCGGCTCGCCTTCCCCGCCGCGGGAGACCACGGCGGTCATGCCGTCCAGCTTGTCGAAGCGCAGCAATTGCCCGGCGAAGATGAAGCAGTCGCCGGCCACCAGCGTGCCGACGAAGTATTCCTCCACCTCGCCGAGCATGGGACCGCCGCGCAGCCGCACCTTGACCATCGGCGTCTCCACGATGGTGCCGAGGTTCATGCGGAATTGGCGGACCACGCGGTTGTTGGCGGCGTGGACCAGGCCCTCGCTGTCGCGGAAGAGCTTGCGATAGCGCTCGTAGGCGCGCAGCGCGTAGCCGCCATCCTCGACAAAGCGCAGCACGTCGTCGAAGTCCTGCCGAGACAGCCCGGCATAGGCACCGCAGTTGCGCACTTCCTCGTACAGCGCATCCGGCGCGAAGGGGGCGTGGCAGGCACAGGCCAGGATGTGCTGGGCCAGCACGTCGAGGCCGCCGGGGCGCGGCGGGTCGCCGTCCAGCTCGCTGGCGTCGATCGCTTCCAGCGCGGCAGTGCATTCCACCACCTCGAAGCGGTTGCTCGGCACCAGCACCGCGAGCGAAGGCTCGTCCATGCGGTGGTTGGCGCGGCCGACGCGCTGCAGCAGGCGGGAGACGCCCTTGGGCGCGCCGACCTGAACCACCTGGTCCACCGCGCCCCAGTCGATGCCGAGGTCGAGCGAGGCCGTGGCCACCACGGCGCGCAGCCGGCCTTCCGACATGGCGGCTTCCACCTTGCGGCGCTGCTCCACGGTCAGGCTGCCATGGTGCAGGGCGATGGGCAGGTTGGCGTCGTTCAGCTTCCACAGTGCCTGGAAGATCAGTTCCGCCTGCGCCCGGGTGTTGACGAAGACGATGCTGACCTTGGCCTGCACCAGCCGGGCGTAGATCTCCGGCGCGGAAGCCAGCCCCATGTGGCCGCCCCAGGGCAGGTGGCCGTCGGGCAGCAGCACGGAAAGCCTTGGCGCCACGCCGCCACGGCCGATCACCAGGCGCACGTCGGCGGGCCGGCCGCGCGGGGAAAGCCAGGCGCGCAGCGCATCCGGGTGCGCGACCGTCGCCGAAAGCCCGACGCGCCGCAGCCCCGGCGCCAGCGCCTGCAACCTGGTCATGCACAGCGAAAGCTGGTCGCCGCGCTTGGTGCCTGCCAGGGCATGGGCTTCATCCACCACCACGGCGTTGAGGCCGGCGAACATCCGGTCGGCATCGG
>CAIMOR010000064.1 GCA_903843125.1 uncultured Rhodospirillales bacterium | reverse complement strand
TCCGGCATCCGCGGCCCGGCCAGCAGCGCATTGGCGCCGCGCGCCACCAGCCTGGCCGCCACCGCCAGCGCGGCATCGCCGGCCACCGCCACCGGGCCGACCGGCCGGGGCAGGGCGGCCTCCTCCATCGCCAGCGGCTCGCCGAGCGCCAGCAGGGTTTCGGCGGCGAAGCGTTCCAGCACCACCCTGCCGCGCTTGGTATCGATGGCGGTCCACACTTCCCGCCCGGCGCGCTGCTCGGCCGGCACCGCCTCGGCCAGCGCTTCCCCAGTGGTCACGGCCACCACGGGAATGCCTGCGCCCAACGCCAGCCCCTCGGCCAATGCCAGCGCGGTGCGGATGCCGGTGAAGCCACCCGGCCCCACCACGGCGGCCACGGCGCTCAACTCGGCCGCCGCCACCCCGGCTTCGGCCAGCACCGCCTCGACCATCGGCGGCAGCAGCGCGGCATGGCCGCGGCCCGCCGGCTGCCGGCGTTCCGCCAGCACCACCCCATCCCGCAGCAGGGCAACGGAGCAACAGGCCAGCGCGGCATCGAGGGCGAGGATCAGCATCCCCCCTCCCTATCCCCAAGCGCGCCGCGCCGCCATGCTGCACCCATGCTGCTGCCGCTTTCCGAGGCCGATGGCCTGACCTTCGACATCCGCTACGCCACCGCCGACAACCTGGCGGGCGTGCCGATCTATCGCCGCCCCGTTGCCCTGCTGGTGCCGGAGGCGCGCGAAAGGCTGTTCCGCGCCCGCAACCTGGCGGCCAGCCTGGGCTACGGCCTGTGCATCTTCGACGCCTTCCGCCCGATCGAGGCGCAGTGGGCGCTGTGGCACGCGGTGGCGGACAAGCGTTTCGTCAGCGACCCCCGGCGCGGCGGCGTGCACCCACGCGGCGTGGCGGTGGACCTGACCCTGACGCGGGACGGCGTGGCGCTGGAGATGGGCACCGGCTTCGACGCCATCACGCCCGACTCGGCGCATGGCAGCCTGGACGTCTCGCCGGAGGCGCAACGCAACCGCGCGCTGCTGCTGGGCCTGATGACCGCCGCCGGCTGGGACTGCTACCTGCTGGAATGGTGGCACTACCAGCTGTTCGAGCCGCGCCGCTATCCGGTCTATTCGGCCAGCGCGGTGCCGGCGGGGCCGATGTAGCCGCGCCGCCACGGCGCTACAGCGCCAGCTCCACCATCACCGGCACGTGGTCGCTGGCCTTCTCCCAGCCACGCGCCTCCTTCAGCACCTGGTGGCGCACCAGGTTGCCGGCCAGGTCCGGGCTGCACCACACATGGTCCAGCCGCCGGCCGCGATCCGCCGCCTGCCAGTCCTTCGCCCGGTAGCTCCACCACGTGTACAGCTTCTGGTCCGCCGGCACGAAGTGGCGCAGGGCGTCATGCCACTGGCCCGCCCGCATCCATTCGGCCATCGCCGCCACTTCCACCGGCGTGTGGCTGACCACGTCCAGCAGTTGCTTGTGGCTCCACACATCGTGCTCCAGCGGCGCGATGTTGAGGTCCCCCACCATCACCCGGCGCTTGGCCGTGGCGCGGGTCGCGCTCCAGGCCGTGGCCTCGGCGACGAAGTCCAGCTTGTGGCCGAACTTCTCGTTCACCGTGCGGTCGGCAACGTCGCCCCCGGCCGGCACGTAGAAATCATGCAGCTCAACCGGGCCGCCCGGCGCGTCCAACTCCACGCCCAGGTGCCGGCAGTCGCCCTTCAGGCACCAGTCGGGGTCGTTGTCGCGCTGCACGAAGGGGAGGCGGGAGAGCACCGCAACCCCGTTGTAGCCCTTCATCCCCTTCGCCGCGACATGCGGGAAGCCCAGCGCCTGCAACTCCGCCCGCGGCAGCAGCTCGTCCGGGCACTTGGTTTCCTGCAGGCACAGCACGTCCGGGTCCAGCGCCGCCACGATCCCCGCAATCAGCGGATGCCGCAGCCGGACGCTGTTGATGTTCCAGGTGGCGATGCGGAGGCTCCGCCGCGCCGTGGTCGCACGCACGGCCGGCGCGGCGGGCTGCTTCGGCATGGCTCAGACGATCTTCGTCTTCACCGTGCCCACGCCCTCGACGAAGCCTTCCAGCACGTCGCCCTTGACCACCGCGGCCACGCCCTCGGGCGTGCCGGTCATGATCAGGTCGCCCGGCTCCAGCCGCACCAGGTGCGACAGGTTGGAGATCACCTCGGGCACGGACCAGATCAGCTTGGACAGGTCGGAGGTCTGCACCACCTTGCCGTTGACCTTCAGCTCGATCTTGCCCTTGCCCGGGTCCACCCCGGCGGCCGGCACCAGCGCGCCCATCGGGGCGGAGTGGTCGAACCCCTTGCCCATGTCCCACGGGCGGCCGGTCTTCTTCGCCTCGTTCTGAATGTCGCGGCGCGTCATGTCGAGACCGCTGCAATAGCCCCAGACATGCTTCAGCGCGTGGGCCACGCTGATGTCGCTGCCGCCGGTGCCGATGGCGACCACCAGCTCCATCTCGTGGTGCAGGCTCTTGCTCATGCTCGGGTAGGGCATGTCGGCGTCGTTGATCACCAGCGCATCGGCCGGCTTGGCGAAGTAGAAGGGCGGCTCGCGCGTCGGGTCGCTGCCCATCTCTATCGCATGCTCGGCGTAGTTGCGGCCGACGCAGAAGATGCGCCGCACCGGGAACATCTTGTCGGTGCCCTTGATCGGCACGGCGGAAATGGCGGGCGGGGCGACAACATAATCGGTCATTCGGGCAACTCCCTCAGGTCAGCACAACGGCAACATGGCCCTTTTCGGCCGCGTAGCCCAGGTAGCGATAGCTCTGGCCGGTGGCGGCCAGCCATTCGGCGAAGGCCTTGTGCTCATGCAGCCGCCAGCCGGGATAGTTGTAGTATTCGTCGAACACGATGACCGTGCCCGGCCCCAGCCGGCCGTCCAGCTGCTGGAAGATCGTCACCGTGCTTTCATAGATGTCGCAATCCACGTGCAGCAGCGCCACCGGCCCGGGGTTCTCGGCCAGGAAGCCCGGCACCGTCGCGTCGAACCAGCCGACATGCAGCTTCACGTTGCCCGGCACCTTCGGCAGCCTGCCCTGCATGTCGAACTTGCCGGCGGCTTCCTTGGTGCCGCGCCAGTCATGCGGCAGCCCCTGGAAACTGTCGAAGCCGTGCACCGTGCGCGGCGTATGCTGCGCCAGCCAGCGGATCGAGGCGCCCTTCTCGACGCCGAACTCCAGCACCAGGCCGCTCTCCGGCGCGCGGGAGAGGGCGAAGCGCAACAGGTCCAGCCGGTCCTCCAGCACCTGGGCGGCCAGCATGTGCTGCTCGATATAGTCCAGCGTGTCCTGCTTGGCCCGCAGGCACAGGTCCAGCCACAGGTCGTTGCGATAGAACTTGTGCAGGAATTTGCGATAGAGCCGCCCGGTGAAGCTGCCCTTGAACACCGACATGTCGCGCGCAACCCCTTCGCCAAGCCGGAAGGCCATAACCCGGCGCCCCGGGAAATGGTAGCCCCGCGCCGGCGCCAAGCCGCTCGCCGCAGTGAAAGTAGAATCTGAGGAACGCGCCGCAAGCGCAGGAAATACAGCGCAAAAAAATAGCGCCCGGACAGGGGGGTGTCCGGGCGCCGTTGTTGTAGTTTCCGTACGGAAAGGTCGGGCGAGCCGGCAGGGGAACCGGACATCTCCCACCGGTCTTAGTATTGGCCGGCCCTGGACCTTAGCCTCACCCGGCCTGCGGTGCAAAAGCCGTTTGCGTGACCAACCCATGCCCTGGCGTCAGGGCAGCCATCGTCGCGCGACTGTGACCGGCCGCCGTCGTTATTCGCTGGCGTTGAAGGCAACTCGGGGTGACTCGCAGGCCAGGGCTTCGCCCGCCGGCGCGAACGCGGCCGCCGCCGAGGTCGGCGCCGGGCCGGAACCCGCTACTCGGCGGCCTGCGCCAGCCCGGCCACGCCGCGGCCGGCGGCCCAGGCGACACAGGCCGCGCCGAAACTTTCGAAGATGCGGCGGCTGACCGGGTCCTGCTGCCAGTCGTATTCCGGGTGCCACTGCACGCCGTAGGCGTAGCCCGGCGCATCCTTCACCCGCACCGCCTCGATGGTGCCATCCGGCGCCCAGCCTTCCGCCTCCAGCCGCGGCGCCAGGCGGCGGATGCCCTGGTTGTGCAGGCTGTTCACCGGAATGCTGTCGGCCCCGGCCAACTGGGCGATGTAGCTGCCCGGCACCAGGCGCATGCTGTGCGCCTTGGCCGTCCGCACCCGCGGGAAGCGCTGGTCGGACGGCGTCGAGTGGTCGATCCGGCCGTCCAGGTCCTGGATGCGCTGGTCCAGGCTGCCGCCCAGCGCCACGTTCAGCTCCTGGAAGCCGCGGCAGATCGCCAGCAGCGGCAGCCCGGCGGCAATGGCGGCGCGGATCAGCGGCAGCGTAGTGCTGTCGCGCTGCGGATCCTCGGGCGTGCCCTCGGCATGGGCCGGGCCGTCGTAATTGTCCGGGTGCACGTTGCTGCGGCTGCCGGTCAGGATCAGGCCATCCAGCCGCGGCAGCATCTCGGCCGCCAGGATCTCCCCGGCGGCGGGCAGCAGCACCGGGATACCGCCCACCGGGCCGAGCACGACCCGGACATAGCTGTCCGAGGCGGCGTGGTTGGGCGTGTTGAAAATGCCGAATCCCTTGACGCAGCAAGAGATTCCAATGAGCGGCTTCATGGCTGGA
>CAIMOR010000063.1 GCA_903843125.1 uncultured Rhodospirillales bacterium | reverse complement strand
GCGCTGGACGGCGTGCGGGTGGTCGACCTCTCCCGCCTGGTCGCCGGCAACATCCTCACCAAGGTGCTGGCCGACCACGGCGCCGAGGTGGTGAAGGTGGAGCCGCCCGAGGGCGACACGCTGCGCGCCTGGCGCATCAACGGCATCTCCACGGCCTGGAAGACTCTGAGCCGCAACAAGAAATCGGTCGCCCTGAAGCTGCGCGACCCCGAAGCGATAGCGGTGGTCAAGCAACTCGCCGCGTCAGCCGCCATCTTCGTCGAAAGCTTCCGCGCCGGCGTGCTGGAACAGATGGGCCTCGGCCCGGAGGAGCTGCACGCCATCAACCCGGCGCTGGTCATCGTGCGGGTGTCAGGCTGGGGCCAGACCGGGCCGTACCGCCACAAACCCGGCTTTGGCACCTTGATCGAGGGTTATGCCGGCTACGCCGCCACCTGCGGCTTCGAGGATCGCGAGCCGGTGCTGCCGCCGATGTACATGGCGGATGGCTATGCCGGCCTCTACGGCGCTTCCGCGGCCATGATCGCGCTGCGCGTCGCCGAACGCGGCGGCCCCGGCCAGGTCATCGACCTCTCGCTGTTCGACCCGTTGTTCACCGTGCTGGAACCGCAGGTGGCCAATTGGCGGCTGACCCGGCGGAGGAAGCCGCGCACCGGCAGCCGCAGCACCAACGCCGCCCCGCGCAACGCCTACCAGACCAGCGACGGCAAGTGGGTCTGCCTCAGCGCCTCCACCCAGGGCATGACCGAGAAGCTGTTCCGCAGCATCGGCCGCGAGGACCTGATCAGCGACCCCCGCTTCGCCACCAACCAGAAGCGGGTGGAGAACGGCGTGGAACTCGACAACGTCATCGCCGGCTACATCCGCGCCCGCGACCTGGCCACCAACCTGGCGCACTTCGACAAGGCCGGCGTCACCATCGGCCCGATCATGGAAGCCGAGCAGCTGGACGGCGACCCCTACCTGGTCCAGCACGAATCGCTGATCGAGGTGCCCGACGACGAGATGCCCGGCGGCTGGCTGCCGATGCACGGCCAGGTGCCGCGCCTCTCGGGCACCCCCGGCATCCTGGCCCGCCCGGCGCCGAAGCTCGGCGAGCACAACGCCGAAATCCTCCGCCCGCTGCTGGGCGATGCCGCGCTGGAACGGCTGCGCGCCGCCGCGGTTGTGGTCGAACCCGCTTGAGGAAACGCCGCCATGCGCCTGGATGACCAACGCGAGAGCGACAACATCGAGGATCGCCGCGGCGATGGCGGTGGCTTCGGCGGCGGCGGTGGCGGCTTCAGCCGCGGCGGCATGCTCATCGGCGGCGGCGGGCTCGGCACCGTCGCCATCATCGTCGTAGCTCTGCTGCTGGGCGTGGACCCCAGCTTCCTGTTCCAGGATGGCGGCCCGGCGCCGCCACAGCAGCAGCAGGGCTACCCGCAGGGCAAGCCCAGCCCGGCCGGCGGCGGCCAGCACGCCCAGGGCGACGACGATGCCCAGCGTCGCTTCGTCAGCCGCATCCTGGCCAGCACCGAGGACACCTGGGGCGGCCTGTTCCGCCAGCAGAACCGGCAGTACGAACAGCCGCGCCTGGTGCTGTTCTCCGGCGCCACGCAGGGCGGCTGCGGCATGGCGCAATCCGCCATGGGACCGTTCTACTGCCCGCGCGACCACGAGGTTTACCTCGACCTCAGCTTCTTCCGCGAGATGGAGCGCAAGCTGAACGCCCCCGGCGACTTCGCCCGCGCCTACGTCATCGCGCATGAGGTCGGGCACCACGTGCAGAACCAGCTCGGCATCATCCCGCGGGTGGATGCCGCCCGGCGCCAGGGCAGCGAAGCCCAGAACAACGCGCTTTCGGTGCGGCTGGAATTGCAGGCCGACTGCTTCGCCGGCGTCTGGGCCAATGTGGCCGACCACCAGCGCCACTTCCTGGAGCCCGGCGACATCGAAAGCGGCCTGAACGCCGCGGCCGCCGTCGGCGACGACCGGCTGCAGCAGCAAAGCGCCGGCCGCGTGGTGCCGGAAAGCTTCACCCATGGCAGCTCGGCGCAACGCGTCCACTGGTTCCGCCAGGGGTTTGAAAGTGGCGACGTGAAGCGCTGCGATACCTTCAGCGCGGAACGGCCCTAGAGCGAGATCCGTTCCGATGGAATCATCAGAACGGCTTTCTTGCTCTGATTCCAATCAGGTATAGGGCACGAAATGCGCCCGACAGGGCGCATGGTGCCCTAGGCCTGCCCGCGCTCCACCAACCCGCGCCGGATACGGCGCCCGCGGCGGATGCGGTCCTCGATGAACTCCGCCTCGCCCCAGCGCACCGCGCGGCCCAGTGCCTGCGCATCCTCAGTGAAGCGCGCCAGCATCTCCAGCAGCGCCTCGCGGTTGTTCAGGAAAATGTCGCGCCACATGTCCACATCGCTGGCCGCGATTCGGGTGAAGTCGCGGAAGCCGGAAGCGGCGAATTTCAGCACCGCCTCGCGCGTCTCCTCCGCCAGGTCGTCGGCGGTGCCGCAGATGGTGAACGCGATCAGGTGCGGCAGATGGCTGACGATCGCCACCACCTTGTCATGCGTTGCCGGGTCCAGCGTCTCCACGTTGGAACCGGCGCGGCGCCACAGTTCGCGTACCTTCTCCACAGCATCCGGGTCGCAGTCCGGCAGCGGCGTCACGATGGTGTAGCGCCCCTGGAACAGCGAGGCGAAGCCGGCATCCGGTCCGCTGTGCTCGGTGCCCGCCATCGGGTGCGCCGGCACCAGGTGCACGCCCGGCGGCAGCAGCGGCGACAGGTCGCGCACCACGCTGCCCTTGGTGGAACCCACATCGGTCAGCACGCAGCCGGGCGAAAGGTGCGGCGCCATCTGCGCCATCACCTTCGCATAGGCGCCCACCGGCACGCACAGGATCACGCAATCCGCGCCCTGCACGGCCCGCGCCACATCCGGCTCCACCTCGTCGGCAATGCCGAGCTCCCGCACCCGTGCCAGCGTCGCGGCACTGCGCGCGGTGGCGACGATGCTGCCGGCGATGTCGCCGCGTTCCTTCGCCAGCCGCGCGATCGAGGAGCCGATCAGCCCAACACCCACCAGGCACAGCCGGTCGAACAGCGGCGCCCCAGCCTCGGCGCCGCTCATCCTGCGGCGGCCCTCATGCCCCGGCGCTGCCGCCGACGAAGGCCTTCACGGCCTCCAGCACCAGCATGCATTCCTCGGCGGTACCAACCGTGATGCGCAGGCAGTTCGGCAGGCTGTAGGCGCCAACCATCCGCACGATCACGCCGCGCCCGCGCAGCGCCGCATCGGCCGCCTTCGCCCGCGCCGCATCGCCGAAGTCCACCAGCAGGAAGTTGCCCTCGCTCGGGTACACCAGCAGGCCCAACTCGCGCAGCCCGTCGCCCAGCTTGCCGCGCCACAGCGCGTTGTGGACCACGGACTTCTCGACCCAGCCTTCCTCCTCCAGCGCGCCGATCCCGGCCGCCATCGCCTGCGCGTTCACGTTGAATGGCCCGCGCACGCGGTTCAGCACGTCGATCACCTCGGGCCCGGCATAGGCCCAGCCAAGCCGCACGCCGCCCAGGCCGAACACCTTGCTGAAGGTGCGCGTCATCACCGTGTTGGTCCCGGCATCCACCAGCTCCACGCCGGCGTCGTAGTCGGGGTGGCGGACGTATTCGGCGTAGGCGCTGTCCAGCACCAGCAGGATGTCGTCGCGCAGGCCGGCGCGCAGCCGCGTCACCTCGCCACGCGGCAGCATGCTGCCGGTCGGGTTGTTCGGGTTGGCCAGGAACACCAGCTTCGTCCGCGGCCCGCAGGCGGCGATCATCGCGTCCACATCGGCCATCAGGTTCTTCTCCGGCACCTTGATGACGCGGCAGCCGGCATAACGCCCGCTGATGTCGTACATGACGAAGCCATGCGCGCTCATCACCAGCTCGGTGCCCTCGCCGCCATAGGCCAGGATCAGGTGCTGGATGATCTCGTCGCTGCCGTTGCCGCAGACGATCCGCGCGGGGTCCAGCCCGAACTTCCGCCCGATCGCGATGCGCAGCGCAGCGGCGCCGCCATCGGGGTAGCGGTGCATCTCGGCCGCCGCGCGCTGCATCGCGGTCACCGCCCCCGGCGGCACGCCGAAGGCGCCCTCGTTGGAGGACAGCTTGACGACGCGGTTGGCGCCCTCGACCTTCGATTCGCCACCGACATAGGGCTCGATCGAGAGGATGCTCGGGCGGGGAAGCGGATTGGCCATCGGATTACTCTCCTCTCTCCGGCACGGCGTAGAAGCCGAGCGGCTGCGCGCGCTCGAACGGCAGGCCGGCCAGCCGCGGGTCATCGGCCTGCAGCGCGCCGTCCACCTCCACCAGCAGGCGGGTAAAGCCGGCATCGGTCCGCAGTTGCAGCGCCAGGGGCACCAGCCCGGCCGCGGTCAGCGCCTGGCTCACGGCGGCGCGGCTCAGCGAACGGCTGGTCTCCAGCCGCATCAGGCTGCGGTCATGGCCGGTCTCGTCCGGCGGCACCGGCGCCACCGCCAGCATTTCCTGGCCGTTCTCGGCCGTGGAAAGAAAGGGCAGCCGCGCCACCACCTGCAGCCGCGGGCTTTCCAGCCGGGTCCACCAGGCCGCCTCGGCCGGCTCGGCCTCCTGCGGCAGCGGCAGCACCGCCAGGCTGGCCTTGCCGGAGGATACCGCCGCCAGCGCCGCGGCGCCGGACGGATGCAGCTTCACCGGCGTGCCCGCGCCGAAATGCTCGCGCAGCACGCGCTCCTGCTCCGGCTGGCGGATGCAGGCGGCCACCGAGAAGCTGCCCTGCATCAGCGTGGAACTGGCGAAGATCTCGCGCCACAGCCGCACCAGCGCCGCGGCCGGCAGCGGCCCGGCATGGCGGGCCAGCAGGCGCCGCAGGATCAGCGCCTCCCGCCCCGGGCGCAACGGCGTGCCGGCGCCCTTGGCGCGGCTGGCCGTCAGGCGCGCCACCACCTCGGCCCGCTGCATCAGCAGGTCGTGCAGCGCGTCGTCGAGCCGGTCGATCTCCGCCCGGAGTGCAGGCAGCGAAGGGTCGGCGGCGGGTGAGGTCATGGGATGGGGGGGTACGTTCATTGCCTGGCGTCTTCCAAACCAGCAATAGACGCCAGCGCCCGCCGCGCCAAGCGGCGCCGCACCGATGGCTGCCCAGCGTTTGGCTCGCTCCGCCCGCGCAACGCTGTGCCACGGCCGCGCCAGAGGTTGAAGCAAGGGCGGCACGGCCTTAATGCTGGGCCTCAAAGCAACGCCCATGGCCATGTCAGCATCCGTCGCCCCCTTCCCGCAGGTGGACCACCAGCGCGCCGTGTTCGGCGCCGCCCTGCCGCTGGACTGCGGCGCCACGCTGGCGCGCCATGCCGCGGCCTATCGCACCTACGGCAAGCTGAACCAGGCGCGCAGCAACGCCGTGCTGGTCTGCCACGCCCTGACCGGGGACCAGTACCTGGCCGAGACCAACCCGGTGACCGGCAAGCCGGGCTGGTGGGACAACATCGTCGGCCCCGGCCGCCCGCTGGACACCGACCGCTACTTCCTGATCTGCGCCAACGTGCTGGGCGGCTGCATGGGCAGCACCGGCCCGCGCGAGGAGATGACCGACGCCGAGGGCAACGGCCTCGGCCGCCCCTGGGGCACCGACTTCCCCAACATCACGGTGCGGGACATGGTCCGCCAGCAGAAGTCCCTCATCGAGCACCTCGGCATCGCGCGCCTGCTCGCCGTGGTCGGCGGCTCGCTGGGGGGGATGCAGGCGCTGCAATGGGCCGCCTGCTACCCGGAAAGCGTCTTCGCCTGCGTGCCCATCGCCACGGCGGCGCAGCACAGCGCGCAGAACATCGCCTTCGACGAGGTCGGCCGCGCCGCGATCCACGCCGACCCCGACTACAAGGGCGGCCGCTACTGGGAGGATGGCCGCGTCCCCGCCCAGGGCCTTTCGGTGGCGCGCATGGTCGCGCATATCACCTACCTGTCGGAGGAAGCACTGCAGCGCAAGTTCGGCCGCAAGCTGCGCGGCGCGCAGACGCTGACCCTGCTGGAGGACGTGTTCGAGGTGCAGTCCTACCTGCGCCACCAGGGCAGCACCTTCGTCCGCCGGTTCGATGCGAACTCCTACCTGACCATCACCCGCGCGACGGACTACCTGGACATCGCCGCCGAGCACGAGGGCAGCCTGGCCAGCGCCTTCGCCGGCACCGCCACCCGCTTCTTCGTGGCCAGCTTCAGCAGCGACTGGCTCTACCCCACCAGCGAGAGCCGCCACATCGTGCGCGCGCTGAACGCGGCGGCGGCCAATGTCAGCTTCGTCGAATTCCCCACCGACAAGGGCCACGACGCCTTCCTGCTGGAGGAGCCGGAATTCCACCGCGCGCTGGGCGGGTTCCTGGCCGGCTGCGCCGCGCGGCTGGGGGTTTGAGCCCGATGCCCGACACCCACCCGCCCATCCAGTACGTCGCCAAGAACATGCGGCTCGACCTGCGGCTGATCGCCGAGATGGTCACCCCTGGCGCCCGCGTGCTGGATATCGGCTGCGGCGACGGCGCCCTGCTGGCGCACCTGACCACCACCAAGGGCGCCGATGCGCGGGGCATCGAGATCGACATGGCCGAGGTGACGGAGGCGGTGGCCAATGGCCTCGCGGTGATCCATGGCGATGCCGACAACGACCTGGCCTTCTACCCGGATGCCGCCTTCGACTACGTCATCCTCTCCCGCACCCTGCAGGCGGTGGAGAAGCCGCGCGAGGTGCTGCGCCAGATGCTCCGCATCGGCCGCCACGCCATCGTCAGCTTCCCGAATTTCGGCCATTGGCAGGTGCGCTGGCAACTGCTGACCGGCGGGCGGATGCCGATGACCGGCACCTGGCATCGCCCCTGGTTCGAAACGCCGAACATCCACCCCTGCACCATCCGCGACTTCTTCGACCTGTGCGCGCTGGAAGGCTATGTGGTGGAGCAATGGCTGGCGGCGGACGAGAACGGCCTGCGCGCCCCCTGGCGCCGCGCCTCCCGCCTGGCCAACTTGTTCGGCGAACAGGCGCTGTTCCTGCTGCGCCGCGCCTGAGCCGCGGCGCGTCCCGGTGGCTCAGTGCAGCCGCAGCCCGCGTGCCTTGGTCGTCGCCGGGGCGGCGGAGGCACTGGCGATGACGATCTCGGGCAGCAGCCCGGCGGCCAGCGCCGCGTGGCGGGCGGCGTCGACAGCGCCGAGCCGCCGGCATTCCGCTTCCACGTAGGAAAGCATCAGCAGCAGCGCCTGGCGGTCCGTCGCCTCGGTCTCGGTCTCAACGGGCAGGGCGGAGGCGTTCATCCTGGGGGGCTCCAAAGCACTGTCTACTGCATACACACTTACAAGTGAACGCTGGCTAAACGCAACACCGGGCGTACTGGATGATGACGGCGCCGCCGCCTCAGCCTAGGGTTTCCTACACTTTCACCAGGAGGTTAACCATGAGTCGGGTTGTGCAACTGCTGCTTTTTCTGGCGCTCGCGATGAGTTCAACATTCGCCCGGGCGGGAACGACCTTCGACCAGGTCAAGGCGCGCGGCAGCCTGGTGTGCGGCGTCAACACCGGCGTCGCCGGCTTCTCGGCGCCCGACGCGCGCGGCGTGTACCAGGGCCTGGATGCCGAGTTCTGCCGCGCCATCGCCGCCGCGCTGTGGGGTGACACCAGCCGGGTCCGCTTCGTCCCCACCACCTACCAGACCCGTTTCGTCGCGCTGCAATCCGGCGAGATCGACGTGCTCGCCCGCAACGTCACCCAGACCCTGCTGCGGGATACCTCGCTCGGCTTCAACATGGCCGGCGTGAACTTCTACGATGGCCAGGGCTTCATGGTGCCGAAGCGCGCCAACATCGCCCACGCCAACCAGCTGAACGGCGCCACCGTCTGCGTGCTGCCCGGCTCCACCACGGAACTCAACCTGGCGGACTTCGCCCGGCGCGAGAACATCCGCATCTCGCCCGTGGTGCTGTCCTCGATGGACGAGATGACCGCCGCCTACCAGGCCGGCCGGTGCGACGCGATGACCAGCGATGCCAGCCAGCTCGCCGCCCTTCGCGTCTCCGCGCTGCGCAACGCGGATGACCACGTCATCCTGCCCGAGCGCGTTTCCAAGGAGCCGCTCGGCCCCATGGTCCGCCACGGCGACGACCAGTGGTTCGACCTGGTCAGCTGGACGCTGCGGCTGATGATCGAGGCCGAGGAGGTCGGGCTGACGAGCGCCAACGTGGAGCAGATGCGCAGCAGCACGGACCCCAACATCATGCGCATCCTCGGCGTGACGCCGGGCTTCGGCAAGGCGCTGGGGCTGGAGGAGAATTGGGCCTTCAACGTCATCAAGCTGGTCGGCAACTACGGCGAGGTGTTCAACCGCACGCTCGGTGCCGGCAGCCCCATCGGCCTGCCGCGCGGCCTGAACGACCTGTGGACCCGGGGCGGGCTGATGTACGCCCTGCCGCTGCGCTGAGGGCCAGCCGCTTCGGACGGCGCGCGAAAAATGCCCGG
>CAIMOR010000062.1 GCA_903843125.1 uncultured Rhodospirillales bacterium | reverse complement strand
CGCTTCTCCCGCGAACGCTCAAGCGCGTCCGCTTCTCCCGCGAACGCTCAAGCGCGTTCGACGCACATGGCCACGCCCATGCCGCCGCCGATGCACAGCGTGGCCAGGCCGCGCTTGGCGCCGCGGCGCTGCATCTCGAACAGCAGGGTGTTCAGCACGCGCGCGCCCGAGGCGCCGATGGGGTGACCGAGCGCGATGGCGCCGCCGTTCACGTTGACCTTCTTCGGGTCCCAGCCCAGGTCCTTGTTCACCGCGCAGGCCTGGGCGGCGAAGGCTTCGTTGGCTTCCACCAGGTCCAGGCTGTTCACGTCCCAGCCGGCCTTCTTCAGCGCCTTCTTCGAAGCCGGGATCGGCCCGGTGCCCATGTAGGCGGGGTCGACGCCTGCGGTGGCCCAGCTGACGATTTTCGCCATCGGCTTGATGCCGCGGCGGGCGGCCTCGGCGGCGCTCATCACCACCAGCGCGGCGGCGCCGTCGTTGATGCCCGAGGCATTGCCCGCGGTGACGGTGCCGTCCTTGGCGAAGGCGGGGCGCAGCTTGCCCAGCACTTCCAGCGTGGTGTCGGGCTTCGGGTACTCGTCCTCGGCCACCACCACGTCACCCTTGCGGCCCTTCACGGTCACCGGGGCGATCTCGTCCTTGAAGCGGCCGGCCTTCATGGCCTCGCCGGCCTTGTGCTGGCTGCCGGCGGCGAACTCGTCCTGCTCGGCGCGGGTCAGCTGGTACTGCCGGGCGACGTTCTCGGCGGTGTTGCCCATGTGGTAGCCGTGGAAGGCGTCCCACAGGCCGTCCTTCAGCATGGTGTCCACCAGTTCCAGGTTGCCCATCTTCTGGCCGGCGCGCAGCTGCTGGGCGTGCGGCGCCTGGGTCATGCTCTCCTGGCCGCCGGCGACGATGATGTTGGCGTCGCCGCAGGCGATCTGCTGGGCCGCGAGCGCCACGGCGCGCAGGCCGGAGCCGCAGAGCTGGTTGATGCCGAAGGCGGTGGCCTCGTTCGGGATGCCGGCATTAATGGCGGCCTGGCGGGCCGGGTTCTGCCCGGCGCCGGCGGTGAGGATCTGGCCCATGATGACCTCGTCCACCTCATTCGGCGCCACGCCGGCGCGTTCCAGCGCGGCGGTGATGGCAACGGTGCCGAGAGCATGCGCGGAGACGCTGGCGAAGGCGCCGTTGAAGCTGCCCACCGGGGTGCGGGCGGCGGAAGCGATGACGATGTCGGTCATGGTCTGGGTTCTCCCATTTATTTGCTGCACTGCAACATAACAATCCGAAGGCGCTTGGGCAAAGCCTATATGGGCGCGGGCAGGCTGTGCAGCCATTCCTTGAACGGCCGCCACAGCGCCGCCTCCGCCCCGCTGCCGGTGACCATGCCGATATGGCCGGCCGCGGCGCGGTGCAGCTGGCAGCCCGGCAGGGCCGCGGCCAGCGCCTCGGCCGAAGCCGGCGGCACGATGCGGTCGCGCGACGGAATGACGCAGAAGGCCGGCATGGCCAGCGCGGCCGGGTTCACCGCCTGGCCGGCCACCCGCCATTCCCCGCGCGCCGGGGTGTTGGCCCCGTACCAGCCGGCCAGGACCTCGCGCGCCACCGGGGCGGCCAGCGGTACGCCGTCGTTCAGCCAGTCCTCCAGCACCACGAAGCGACGGGCGGCAGGGCCGTCCATCGGCAGGCGGGAGAAGCGGCGGAACTTCTCGGTGATGGCAAAGGGGTCCAGCATGGCGAACAGCACCTGCAGGGCCTCCACCGGTAGGGCCTCCAGCGGGGCCATGGCGGGTTCCAGCACCGGCAGCAGCGCCGCCAGCGCGCGGGCGGCAGCAGGGTTCTCGGCGTGGAAGTCCCACGGCGTGGCCAGCAGCGCCAGCGCGCGCACCCGGTCCGGCCGGCGCTGGGCCGCGGCCAGGGCCAGCAGCCCGCCCATGCAGTAGCCGGCCAGCACCACCGGATGCGGCAGCGCCATCAGCGCCCGTTCCAGCCGGCCCGCCACGTAGGCGGTCAGGTCGAACCGGCGCTCCTCCGGCCCCGGCCAGCCCCAGTCCAGCAGCAGCGGCCGCACGCCCTGGCCGGCGAGCCAGCGCAGCAGGGAAGCGCCCTCGTCCAGGTCCAGCACGCTGGCCTTGTTGATCAGCGAGGGGATGAACAGCACCGCCGGGCCGCTGGCCCCAGGCGCATGGTCGAGCAGGCGGGAGCCACCTTCGGCCCAGAGCACCGCGGGCTCCGCCAGGCGACGTTGGTGCGGGTGGGTGCGGTAGGCGGCCAGGCCGCGCAGCAGGGCGCGGTCCTCGCGCAGCAGGCGCCGCAGCACGGCGGCGTGGAACGCCTCAGGCCGATGGCCGCCGGCGGCCAGTGCCGCGCCGATGCGCGCGGCCTCCTGCCGGCCGCAGCTCGACCTCGGCCAGCCGGCGCTCCAGCTCGGCCAGGCGGTCGGCCAGCCGGGCGGCGTCGCCGGTTCCCCCGGGTGTTCCTGGGGGCGCCCCGGGGTCCATCCCTGGGTCCATGCTTGGGGCCATCCCTGGCTTGGGGGCGGCAGCGCCGGGCTGGCCAGCAGCGCGGCGCTGCCGCGGCTTGCGGCCAGCATCAGGTGCAGCGGCAGCGGGCGCGGGCCGCGGCGGGGTGGCGGCGGGTTCATCGGGTTGCGGCCGGGCGAAGGGGTAGCCCTGGGCCGCGCCCTGCAGACCGCTGGTCAGCGCCCGCAGCCACGCAGTGCCCATCGCCGCCATGGAGCCCCAGGCGGCAGCGAGTTCCGGATCGGCCATCAGGCCGGCGATTTCGCTCTGCCACAGCGCGACCCAGTCCTCGGCCAGTCCATCCAATTCCTGCTCGGCTGCCGCCTTCTTCCGCCTGGCCATGCTGCCCCCAACCGGCCCGAGCATAGCGCGCGCCGGCCCCGGCGTCAGGGCCTTCGATGCGGGGCGGCATCCGGATGCGCCCGGGAGCCAGGCAGCGCACGGGCCAGGCCCGCTGGCCGGCGAGGCCGACGTGCCGCGGCCCGGGCGGCGCCCATCAGGACACTAGGAGCTTCCCGCCAGGCATGTGCTAGGCTCGGCGGCAGCAATCGGTTTAAGCCAGGGGGCGTCATGTCGGATCGCAGCGCGCGGGGCGGGGCAGCGCCCGCCGCATCAACCGGGGCCGAAAGCGGGCAGCCGCCGGTGGTGGTGAAGAAATACGCCAATCGTCGGCTCTACAACACCGAAGCGTCCAGCTACGTCACGCTGGAGGACCTGGCCAACATGGTGCGGCTGGGCCGTGACTTCGTCGTCTACGACGCCAAGTCGGGCGAGGACATCACCCGTTCGGTGCTGACCCAGATCATCGTCGAGGAGGAGAGCAAGGGCCGCAACCTGCTGCCCGAGAGCTTCCTGCGCCAGCTGATCGGCTTCTACGGCGACAGCCTGCAGTCCCTGGTGCCGAAATACCTGGAAAGCGCGATGTCCGGCTTCGCCAAGCAGCAGGAACAGATGCGCAAGTCGGTGGAGCAGGCCATGGGCGGGTTGATCCCCTTCCCCGGCACCTTCCCGCCCGGCTTCCCGGCGCCGTTCGGCACGCTGGAGGAACTCGGCAAGCAGAACATGGCGATGATGGAACGGGCGATGAGCCTGTTCGCGCCGTTCCGGGGCGAACCGGGGGCCGGGGCCAACGCGCCGTTGCCGCCCGCGCCGGAAGTTGAAGCGATGCGCCAGGAGTTGGACAGTCTGCGCCGGCAACTCGCCGAGTTGCAGGCAAAGGGCGCGTCTCCGCCGGCCAAGGGCTGAACCGGAAGGGTTCGCTCGCGCATCCGTTTCAACGCCGCGTTTCGCTCACGGCTTTGTCACACGCGCCCAGGTGGAACCTGAGAGGCACCCCCGGCATTCCCCTGACATAGCGACCCGGTCGCGGCACCCGCCGCGGCCGAGCATGTCACCCAGTGACCGAAGGGGAACGGGATGCCGACCACGACAGAAGACGCCCACCGTCCAGCGCCGGCGGTACCGGAGAAACTAGGGCAGCGCGCCAACGCCGCAGACCGTCACGTCGGCAGCCGCATCCGCGAACGCCGGATCATGATGGGGCTGTCGCAGCAGCAACTCGCCAGGATGATCGGCGTCACCTACCAGCAGGCTCACAAGTACGAGCGCGGCCTGAACCGGATTTCGGCCGGCCGCCTGTTCGAGATCGCCCAGGTGCTGGGCGTCGCGGTCTCCTGGTTCTTCGACGGGCTGCAGGCCAATGCCGAGCCGAAGCACGAGGTGTCCCAGCGGCAGCGCATGTGCCTGGAACTGGCGCGGAACTTCGCGCTGATCGACAATGAGAAGCACCAGGAAGCGTTGAGCCAGATGGCCCGCGCCCTGGCCGCGCAGAGCCAGGCAGCGATGGCGGTCGACGGCAATGGCCTGGACGAGGTCGCCGAGCCGCACTGAACCGGGGCCGCCGCGCCCCGGTGCGGCACCTCCGGCCGGGCCGGGCGTGCCGGACGCGCCCCGCCATGCTGAGTACATGGCCTATGGGCCCCGCGAGTCCCTGCTGATCGAGCCGCCGCGCCGGCTGTGGCGAACCATCCTTGGCGGGGTGGCGCTGTTCCTGGCGGGCGGTTTCGTCGGCGTGATGCTGACGGTGGAACTGCTGACCGGGGAGCCGCCGTCGCGGCCGGCCGTGGCGGCCCGCAGCGGCGCCGACATGCCGATGCCGCCGGCGAACTCGGCACCGGCCGAGCAGTTGCGCCGGGAAGCCGAGCGCATGCAGGCCAATGCGGAGTTGGCGGCGCTGCGCCAGGCCGCCGTGGCGGAACGGGCCAGGCTGGACAACCTGGCCCAGCAGCGGCGCGAGGCTGAGGCCACGCTGGCGGAGCTGCGGGAGCAGGCCCAGGCGGAGGCGCCGGCCGAGCCGCAGGCCCGGCCGGAACCGGCACCCGCGCCGCCGCCACCCGAGCCGGTGCCTGCGCCGGTTGCCGACGTGCCGCCACCGGCGCCGGCGGTTGCGGTTGCTACGCCCGCGCCGCCTGCTGCGGTATCGGTGGGACCGTCTGCGACGCCACGCCAGGGCGCTCGCGGCCGGGCCGAGGCCCGGGGCGAAACCAGGGGCGAGGCCAGGCCGGACGCCCGGGCTGACGGCCGGGTGCAGCTGCATTACCTCGCGGGGTCGCCGGCCGCGCGGCAAGCTGCGGAGGATGCGGCGGCCGTGCTGCGCGATGCCGGGGTGGAGGGGGTGGAACTGCGCCCGGTGGCGGAAGTGCCGGGGGATCGGCTGGTGCGCTACCACCGCGCCGAGGATGCCGGTGCCGCCGCACGGCTGGCCGGGCGGCTGGGTCGCGGCTGGGCGTTGCAGGACAGCCGCGGCTATGACCCCGGTGGCACTGGCCGCAGCCTGGATGTCTGGCTGCCCGATCGGTAGCGGGCCGCCAAAGCAGGCGGGGCCACGCCAGGCGCTCGAACAGCAGGTCTGTCGGACGCTTCCGTGAGCGGCTGTCGATACTCAGTGGCGGTGGTTGCCGCCGCCGCCATGCGGCGCCGGGGCGGCAGGGGCTGGGCGGGCGGGCGCGGATGGCGCGTGGTAGCTCGGGGCCGCCGGCCGGAAGCTGGGCGCGTTGTAGGCCTGGGCCGGCGGTGGCTGGCGCGGCGGCGCGCTGAAATGCGGTGCCGGGGCGCTGAACTGGCTGGGTGGCGGGGCGGCGTAGTGGCCACTGGGCGGTGGCCCGCCCCAGGCACCACCTGGCTTGCCGGCATAGCCTCGGCCCGCGGGCGGCGGGCCGCCCCAGCCGCCCGGCTTGCCGGCAGCCTGGCCGCCGAAGCCGCCGGCGGGCGGGTGGGCGTAGCTGCCCGGAGGCGCCGTGCCATAGCCGGTCGGCTTGCTTGGGGCGCCGGGGGGGGGGGGGGGGGCCGCGGATGGCGCGTGGTAGCTCGGGGCCGCCGGCCGGAAGCTGGGCGCGTTGTAGGCCT
>CAIMOR010000061.1 GCA_903843125.1 uncultured Rhodospirillales bacterium | reverse complement strand
GCGGGCGCGGCCGCCTCGGCGGCCGGCAACTCGGCCCGCAGCGCCGCACGAAATGCCGCCAGCGCGTCCTCCGCCGGGACGGAGGCGGCAACTGGCACGCCCTGCGCCCGCGCCGCCGGCGCCCAGCTGGCCAGGGGGGCCACCACGACCGCCGCCGCCAGGGCGATGTGAATGAGCTTGCTGCGCTGCATGGAAACCCCCTCGTTCCCGCGCAGCCTAGCGGAACGATGCGGTTTCGGAAGCGGCCGGGCGCCAGCGCCGAAGGATTTCCCGCCGCCGCGGCGCCCAGGCCACGTCGCCCCGCCACCGCGGCGGCGACCCACCCTCAAAGCCCGCCTCGGGGACCGGGCCGCGCCCCGCGCTCACCGCCGGCGGCGTGAAACCAAGCCGCCGTCGGCCCTAGGCCGAGGCGCGATACGCCGCCAGCAGCTTGCGGCCGTCCTCGCCGGTCTTCTCCACCCATTCGGCCGCCATGGTGTCGCTGATCTTCTTCAGGTCGGCCATCACCGCCGGCGGAATCGTCCCCCGCGCCATGCCCTTTTCCTGCAGCTTGGCCTCGGCCGCCGCCTGGGCTTCCTCGGCGTACCGATAGCCGCGCGTCTCGGCCTGCGCCGCCGTCGCCCGCACCAGTGCCTGGTCCTCGGCGCTCAGCGTCTGGAAGGCGCGGCGAGACATGAACACCGCGTTCTTCGTCATGGTGAAGCCGGTGGGGGTAAAGATCTTGCAGTAGTCCCAGGCGCTGGTGTCCACGCCGGTCTGCGCCGAGGTGACCTGCGCCTGCACCACGCCGGTGGCGAAGGCCTGCGCCAGTTCCGCCGCCTGCACCAGGGTCGGCGTGGCGCCGACCAGCGTGGCGAAGCGGTTGGTCATCGGGCTGTAGGTGCGGAAGCGGCTGCCCTTCAGCACGTCCAAGCTGTCGAGCGGGACGTTGGTGTAGAAGCCCGCCGCCGGCCAGGGCACGGTGTACAGCAGCATCAGCCCCTGCCGCGCCAGCCGCTGCTCGATGTACGGCTTCTGCAGTTCGGCCAGCCGCCGCGCCGCGGCGAAGTCGTCCACCAGGAACGGAATCGCGTCGGCGTCGAACATCGACTCCTCGTTCGAATACGCGGTCAGCAGGATCTCGCCCAGCTGCACCTGGCCCTGCTGCACGCCGCGCTTGATGGCGGGCATGCCCAGCAGGCTGCCGTTGCTGTGCAGCTGCACGTTGATCCGCCCGGCGCTGCTGGCCTCCAGCTCGGCCAGCCATTCGCGGATGTTGCGGGTGTGGTAGTTCCCGTCCGGGTAGGGCACCGCCATCTGCCAGCGGGCCTGCGCCTGGGCCTGCGCCCCGCCCAGCAGCGGCGCGGTGAAGGATGCGGCGGCAGCGGCCAGCGCCGCGCGACGAGTAACGATCATGGAACCCCCAGAAGCCATCAGGCCACCAGCCTGCCCGCCCCGGGCCACCCCGCGCAACCCCGGCGCAACAATCCTACAGCGGATAATCCCGCGCCGGGTCCACGCCCGCGGCTTCCAGGAACTTCCGCAGCGAACCGACCTCGTCCTTGGACAGGCTGTGGTGGCTGTCGTGGAAGCCGTGGCTGTGCCCATTCAGCTTCACCAGCACCTGGCCATGCCCGCCATGGCTGACCTCGGCGCCCATCTCGCCCAGCGCGGCATGCACCTGCTTGGGGTCCAGGTTGGCGCTGACGGGGTGCGCGAACAGCGCGTGCAGGGTCTTGCGGTGGTGATGGTTCATGGTGTGGCTCCCGGCCCGGGTTGAATGGCCTGGCCATGCAACGCCCGAAGCCGCCCGGCGTCGTTGCGCCGCATCAAGCCGCAACGCCCGGCTCGCGCCCGCCGCCGCCCGTCACCCCGCCGTGGCGACGTAGTTCTTCAGCTCGTCGGCCTCCAGCTCGGCCTGCTCGATCCGCGCCTTCACCAGGTCGCCGATGCTGACCATGCCGGCCACCCGCGTCCCTTCCATCACCGGCAGGTGCCGCACCCGCCGGTCCGTCATCAGCGCCAGCGCGGTGGCCACCTTCTCCTCCGGCGTCACGGTGATGACGCTGCGGGTCATCAGGTGCCTGGCGTGCAGCTGCGTGGTGCCCGGCCCCTGGCCGGCCATGCCGCGCACGATGTCGCGTTCGCTGATGATGCCGAGCATGCCGCCATGGGGGTCGCTGACCAGCGCGGCGCCGATCCGGTGCTGCGCCAGCGTCACGGCCACCTGGTGGATGGTGTCGTCGGGGTTCACCGAGAACACCTGGCCGCCCTTCCGCTTCAGGATGTTGGCGATGATCATGCGTCCGCCCTCCCATTTCTTGCTGGGCAAGGCTGCGCCGGCGCATGAACGGATTGCAAGGAAAAGCACAACCGGAGCGGGTGGCCCGGGCCACAATTCTCCGCGGCCCCGCCCCCGGCCCGGGCATGGACCCAGGCGCCGGTCGCGCGCCCAAACCGCCGCGCCGGCGATGCCGTCGGCGTGGTTCGGCCGGTCAGGGCGCCGCGGGCGCGGCCACCCCCGCCACCGCCGGCGTCAACGCCGTGGTCAGCTGCGTCTTCACCAACTCCGCGAAGCGCCCGTCCAGCCGCACCAGCTGCTCGAAGGTGCCGCGCTCCATGATCCGCCCGGCCTCGAACACCAATATCTCGTCGGCGTCCTTCACCGTGGAAAGCCGGTGCGCAATGATGAACGTCGTCCGCCCCGCCATCAGCGCCTTCAGCGCCTTGGAAACCCGCGCCTCGGTCGCCGCGTCCAGCGCGCTGGTCGCCTCGTCCAGGATCAGCACCGGCGGGTCCTTCAGCAGCGCGCGCGCAATGGCCAGCCGCTGCCGCTGGCCGCCGGAAAGCGAGGCGCCCCGTTCCCCCACCATGGTGTCGTAGCCGTTCTGCTGGCGGGTGATGAAGTCATGCGCCTCGGCCATGCGGCAGGCGCGTTCCAGCTCCTCCTGCGTGGCGTCCGGCTTGCCCACCAGCAGGTTGTCGCGGATCGTCCGGTTGAACAGCATGCTCTCCTGGAACACCACGCCGATGTTCTTGCGCAGGCTGTCCAGCGTCACGTCGCGCACGTCGTGCCCATCCAGCGTGATCCGCCCGTCCACCGGGTCCCACAGCCGCTGCAGCAGGGCCATGGCGGTGGACTTGCCCGCCCCGGTCTGCCCGACCAGCGCCACGGTCTTGCCGGGCGGCGCGTGGAAGGAAACCTCCGCCAGGATCTTCGGCCCATGCGGGTAGCCGAACGCCACGTTGTCGAACAGCACGTCGCCGCTGGTCCGTGGCAGCGCCACCGCGCCGGGCTTCTCCGGCACCGTGCTGCGCGCGTCCATCACCTCGAAGAACTCGCGCAGGCTCGGCGCGTGCAGCACCAGCGCGGCAACGAAGGCCACCGCCCCCTCCAGCTTGCCGATCAGCAACGAGGCGAAGCCCATGAAGGAGACGATCTCGCCCACCGTGGCGAAGCCGTCCAGGTGCAGCATGGTGCCGAGCATGAAGATGGCGATCGTCGTCACCGTGCTCGCCGCCCGCGTCAGCACGGACACCACCGCCCACCAGTTCAGCACCGGGAACTGCCGGTCCAGCACCTGCTGCACGATGCTGCGGAAGTTGGCCATCTCGCTGGCCATGCGGGTGAAGCTCTGCACCACCATCACGTTGGACAGCGCGTCCTGCGCATTGCCGGCCAGCTGCGAATGGAACCGCGTCACCTGGCCCTGCGCCACCTCGGTCTTGCGGATGACGATCGCGGTCAGCACCGCGAACAGCACCACCAGCCCGATCAGCAGCAGCGACAGCCGCCAGTTCAGCACCAGCGTCAGCGGCAGCAGCACCACCGCGGCCACGAAGGTGGAAAGATGCTCGCGGAAGAACCCCAGCCACTGGCCGAACAGGTTGTCGCTGCCCACCAGCATCACCTTCATCAGCCGGCCGGACTGGATGTCGCCATGGAAGCTCAGGGGCAGCGCCAGCACGTGCTGGAAGAACGCCGCCATCGCGGTCAGCCGGTTGCGGTGCGCCATGCGGTCCGCCAGCAGCGCAATGGCCACGTTGGCGCCGATGGCCGAAAGCCCGACGCTGGACCACAGCGCCAGCAGCTCCAGCGCCTGGCGCCACACCTCGGCGCGCTCCAGGTGCTCGGCCCGGGTCAGCACGTCGATGACGCGGCCGAACAGCACCGGCTCCAGGAATTGCAGCGCCGCCATCACCACGTTGGCCAGCGTCAGCCCGGCGGCCACGCGCTTGTCGGGGCCCAGCATGCCAAGCACCCGGGTATAGAGTCTGACGAAATCCATGCAGCACGCCCTTGCCCGGACCGCTCCGGGGCGGCGGCAACCTAGTGCAGAACCGGCATCGGCGGAACGCCCGCGAACACCGATTCGGCACCAAGCTTGCCAATGGCCCACCCGATGCGGCACGAGGATGAACAAACCGCCATTCAGAACGCGGAGGAACCGCCCATGCCCCTCAGCCCGCCCCCCTGCCTGGCCGCAGCGCCCTGCCACGGACCCGACCGCGCCGCATCGGTGATCTCAGCCCGCGCCGCATCGGCGACCTCAGCCCGCGCCGCATCGGCGACCTCAGCCCGCGCCGCATCGGCGACCTCAGCCCGCGCCGCATCGGCGACCTC
>CAIMOR010000060.1 GCA_903843125.1 uncultured Rhodospirillales bacterium | reverse complement strand
TTGCCGGTATTGCCAGTCATGCTCAGGCCCTTCGGATCGCGTGCGGCCCCGGAACAGGCGCCCAACTGCGGTGGTTGCGGCAGATTAACGTTGACGGAAAGTTAAACAAGTAGAACTTTACATGACACTACTGACCCAGCATCCCGCCGGCCGAGGGCTATTCAGTCGGGCACCCCAGCCTGGCGCAGCCGGGCCACAAACGGGTCGCGCAGCGCCGGCGGCAGCGGCGTCTGCCGGGCGAAGGCCGCCAGGTGGAAGCGCGGGTCATGCGCCATCAGCCGGCCGCAGACCTGGCGCGCCTCCTCCACCTCCCCTATCGCCACCAGCGCCGCCGCCAGGCAGCGCAGGTTGGAAGTCAGGCGCTCGCCCTCCTTGAAGGCGCGGCGGCCCCACAGTACCGCCTCGTCGAAGTCGCCGTTCACGTAGTGCGCCTGCGACAGGATATGCTGGTGATAGGCCAGGTGCGGCCCGAGGGGCGAGAGCTTCAGTCCCCGCGCGGCGCGGCGCACCGCCTCCGCTCCTTCGCCGAGGAAGCCGCGGGTCACGCTGCTCAGGGTCCAGGCCATGGCGCAGCTGGGCCCGGCGTCCACCGCGCGGTCCTGCATCTCCACCGCGGTGGCGAAGTCCCGCTTCAGGTACGAATGCACATGCCCGTTGATGGCCAGCGCCAGCGCGTCGTTGGCGTCCAGCCTTATTGCGGCGGCCGACTTGCGCTCGGCCTCGGCGGCGTCGTCGCCGGGGTCGGCCGACCAGCCCTGGCCGACCCGCAGCAGGTGCCAGTACGCGGCGTAGGAATAGGCCGGCGCGTAGGTCGGGTCGTGCACGATGGCACGCTGCAGCAGACCCTGCGCCAGCGAGAAGGACTGGTAGTCCATGCGGAACAGCGGCCCCAGCGCCTGCAGCAGCAGGTCGTAGGAGGTCATGTTCTGCGGATGCTTGCGCATCGCCCGCAGCCGCTCGCGTTCCTGCACATGCGGCGCGATGTTCCGCACCACCTTGGCGGCGATCTGCTCCTGCAGGTCGAAGATGTCCTCCAGCACGCCGTCATGCTGGTCGCTGTAGACGATCTCGCCGGCCTCGGCCTGGCACAGCTCGGTCCTGATCCGCAGCCGGTTGCCACCGCGGCGGATGCCGCCATGCAGCACGTAGCGCACGCCAAGGTCGCGGCCGATGGCGCGCACGTCCACCGCCGCGTCCCGGTAGCCCAGCGTGGAACCGCGCGAGATCACGAACAGCTCCTTCAGCCCGGAAAGCCCGTGGATGATGTCGTCGACGATGCCTTCGCCGAAGTAGCTGTCGCCCGGCGCCGCCGCCTGTTCGCGGAACGGCAGCACCACGATGGAGGCGGCGCTTTCCGTGCCGGGCACGGCGTCGCCGGCCTGGTCCGCCGCCAGGGCGCCGCCGGAGAGCGCGAAGGCCCGCGTCGCCTTGCCGAGGTTGCGCAGGTGCAGGTCGCCCAGGTCGCGCAGCCCGCCGCGCAGCGCGTCGTCCAGCTCGGCGGCGATGGCGTCCGAGACGACGATCCCGCCTGGCTCGGCGTAGGTCTGCAGCCGGGCCGCGGTGTTGACCCCGTCGCCGTAGACGTCGTGGTCCTGCAGGATCACGTCGGCCACGTTCAAGCCGATGCGGAAGCTGATGCGCCGGCCCGGCGGCTCGCCGTCATTCGCGGCCTCCCACCGGCGCTGCAGGCTGGCAGCGCAGCGGATGCCCTCCGGCACGGTGGCGAAGATGGCCAGGAAGCCGTCGCCGGTGTTCTTCAGCACCACGCCGCCATGCGCCGCCACTTCCGGGTCGGTCACGTCATGGCGCAGCGCCGTCATCCGCGCATGGGTGCCTTCCTGGTCCTGCTGCATCAGCCGCGAATAGCCCACCGCGTCGGCCGCCAGCATGGTGGCGCGGCCGCGATGCGCGCCGGGCACCGCAAGGACCGCCGTGAACCAGTTCTTCGCGTCCATCCGGGCCGGCCTCCTCAGGCTTCCAACTGGCGGATCGTCTCGGTCTGGATCCGCACCCGACTGGCGAGCTCCAGCGCCAGGTTGCGCGTCAGCGTCAGCTCGATGCCCGGCACCTGCGCCGCGATGCGCGCCAACGCCTCGCGCGTCAGCTCATAGGTCAGGGTCGGCGTTTCCGCCTGCACCGAGGCGGAGCGCGCCAGGCCGGACAGCAGCGCCATCTCGCCGAAGACGGTGCCTGGGCCATAGGAGAACAGCCGCACCGCTTCCGGCAGCCGCGCGCCCCCGACATGGCCACTGACCCAACCCCGGCTCAGCAGGAACAGGCTGGCGCCCGGCTCACCCTCGCGCAGGATGGTCTCGCCCGGGGCATGGGCGCGCGGCACCAGGTTTGCCTTCACCACCGCCAGCTCGGCCGCGCCGAGCCCGCGCAGCGCGTCGAAATCGGCCAGCGGCACGGGCGCTTCCGCCAGCGCGTCGCCGCCGCCATGACTTGCCAGCAGCCCCTCCTCGGCTTGGTGAAGGGCCGCGTCGGTGTCGGCGAAGACGCGGCCCTCCGTGGCGGGCGCGGTAAAGCCGCAGGCCTGCATGAAGGCGAGCCGCTGGCTCCGCGCGCTGAGGTGGGCGAGCAGCATCCGCTTGCCCTGGCGGCGCATCTGGTCGTCTAGCCGCTTCAGCGCCATCACGGCGGTGCTGTCCACCGGGCCGACGCGGCGGAAGTCCAGCACCAGCCACTGCGCCGTGGTCAGTTCGGCCTCCAGCCGCTTCACCACGGCTTCGATGCAGCCGAAGAACAGCGCCCCCTCAAGCTCCACCACCACGATGCCGGCGCCATGCGCGGCCAGCACCGCATTGGCCTGCTCGGCCCGGGTGGTGCGGGAACGGAA
>CAIMOR010000059.1 GCA_903843125.1 uncultured Rhodospirillales bacterium | reverse complement strand
GAAAAGATCGCGGCAGCCCCAGGCCGCGATTGTCTCCACGCCCCCAAACACAGGCCGTATCGGGCAACCGGTGCGGCCTTTGGTTTGTCTGCGCCACCGCGAGCACAGCGCCACCGCGAGCACCGCGCGAGCACCGCGAGCGCGATGCGCGGCGTCATCGCTTCGCCAGCGCGCCCGCGCCGCTATGCGCGTCGCCGCAGCAGGCGCCCGTGGGTCCAGCTTTGCCGTGTCAGCCGGTTGCCGCCACCGCGCGCGGCAGTTCGTAGGCGCCGCGTTCGCCGGGCACCGGCACCAGGCGGTCGGTCAGGCCCAGCACCGTCTCGGCACCGCCGAGGTAGAGCACGCCGTCCGGCACCAGCTGCGCCGCCAGCGCGCCGAGCACGCGCGTCTTGGTCGGCGGGTCGAAGTAGATCAGCACGTTGCGGCAGAAGATCACGTCGAACCGGCCCATCACCCGCAGGTCGCCCAGCAGGTTGCAGCGGTCGAAGCGCGCCATGGCCTTCAGCTCGGCCGAAACCCGCCAGCGGCCCTGTTCCTGGGTGAAGTGGCGCACCAGCTGGCGCACCGGCAGGCCGCGCTGCACCTCGAACTGGGTGAAGATGCCGTCGCGGGCGCGGGCCAGCACCTCCCCGGCGATGTCGGTGCCGATGATCTCGACGCGCCGGCCCTGCAGCTCCGCGCCCATCTCGGCCGCGATCATCGCCACCGAATAGGCTTCCTGCCCGGTGGAGCAAGCGGCCGACCAGACCCGCAGCGCGCTGCCGGCCGGCCGCGCCGTCGCCAGCTTGGGCAATGCGCGCCTGAGGTGGTCGAATGGCTTGCCGTCGCGGAAGAAGCTGCTCTCGTTGGTGGTCAGCGCCTCGGTGACCGCCTCGGCCAGCGGGGCGGAACGCGGGTCGCGCAGCCGCACCGCCAGCGCGTTCAGGTCGGCCAGCGCCTCGCGCATCAGCAGCGACGTCAGGCGCGACTCCAGCATGTAGCGCTTGTCCGGCGTCAGCAGCAGGCCGGAGCGGCTTTTGACCAAGGCAGCGATGAAGTCGAAGCTCTCGGGAGTCATGCCGCCCTGCCCTTTTCAAGTCCCAATGCCTGGCGGATCTGGCCGGCCAATGCGTCCGGCGGCCCCTGCCACTTCGCCAGCCCGGCCTTGGCCACCGCACCCGGCATGCCCCAGACCACGCTGCTCGCCTCGTCCTGCGCGATCACCGCGCCGCCCGCCGCCGCCACCGCGCGGCAGCCCAGCAGGCCGTCCTGGCCCATGCCGGTCAGCATCACCGCCAGCACCCGGCCATCGGTCGCGGCACTCAGGGTGCGCAGCATCGGGTCCACCGCGGGGCGGCAGAAATTCTCGGGCGGGGCGTCCGACAGCACCGCCTTCAGGCCGCCCGGCTGGGCTTCCACCAGCAGGTGCCGGTCGCCCGGCGCCACGTAGAGCCGGCCCGGCAGCAGCGGCTCGCCGTCGCGCGCCTCGGCGGCCGGCGGGCCGCCCAGCCGGTTCAGGTGGTCCGCCAGCATGGTGGTGAAGCCGGCGGGCATGTGCTGCACCACCACCAGCGGCACCGCCATGCCGCGCGGCAGGTGGCGCACCAGCAGCGCCAGCGCCTGCGGCCCGCCGGTGGAACTGCCGATGCCGATGGCGCGCGGCGGCCGGGCCAGGTGCAGCGCGGTGTTGCGCGGCGCCGGGGCCGGCGTGGCGCTGGCGGTGCGGCGCATCCGCGCCCAGCCGCGCAGCTTGGCCAGCAGCTCGTTGCGGAAGGCCGGGTCGGCGATGCCGCCGCCGGCCGCGGTGGGCTTGGGCACGTAGTCGGCGGCGCCGGCGCGCAGCGCGGCCATGGCCGCCGCGGCGCCGCGCTGGGTCAGCGCGCTGGCGACGATGACGGTGGGCGCCGGGCGCAGCTTCAGCAGGTGCGGCAGCGCGGTCATGCCATCCATCACCGGCATTTCCAGGTCCAGCAGCACCAGCTGCGGGCGTTGTTCCGGCGGCATCGCCTGCAGCGTGGCGATGGCCTGGGCGCCGTCGCGCGCCGCGGCCACCACCTTGAAGTCCGGCTCGGCGTCAAGCAGGCGCGTCATGATGCCGCGCACGGTGGCGCTGTCGTCGCACAGCATCACCCGGATGCTGGCCGCCGGGGCGGCCGGCAGCAGGCTCACGCCGCGGCTTCCGGCAGCAGCCCCACCTGGGTGAACTTGTCCACCAGGATCGCTTCGTCGAACGGCTTCATGACGTATTCCTGGGCGCCGGCTTCCAGCGCGGCCAGGATGCGCGACAGCTCGGCTTCCGTGGTGCACAGCACCACCACCGGCTCGTCGGGGCCGAATTCGGCGCGGGCGGCCTTGAGGAACTCCATGCCGTCCATCACCGGCATGTTCCAGTCCAGCAGCACGGCGCGCGGCAATTCGGCGCGGCAGGCGGCCAGCGCCTCGGCGCCGTCGGCGGCTTCCTCCACGGTGAAGCCGTGCTTTTCCAGCATGCGGCGCGCGGCCTTGCGCACCACGCGGCTGTCATCCACCACCAGGCAGGTACCTTGCGCGACCATCGCCATCACCCGATCGCCAGGATGCGCTCGACGTCGAGCAGGATGACCAGCCGTTCGCCGAGGCGATGCACGCCGGTGGAGACCTCCCGCCACAGCGGGTCCAGCGTGGGTGGGTTGGCGGCGCGCTGGGCCAGCGGCAGCGGCAGCACGTCGCCGACCGCGTCGGCCAGCAGGCTGTAGAGCTCGCCGTCGCGGTCCACCACCACGCTCATCGCCTTCGCGTCCGCGGGGCGCGGCGGCAGGCGAAGGCGGCGGCGCAGGTCGATGGCGGTGACGATGCGGCCGCGCAGGTTCAGGCTGCCCGCCACTTCCGGCGGCGCCAGCGGAATGCGGGTGATGGCGTGGTAGCCGAGCACGTCGCGCACCGCCAGCACCGGCACGCCGCACAACTGGTCGGCCACGGTCAGCGTCAGGTAGGTCTCGGCGGCCTCGTCGGCCAGGGCCGGCACGGCGTGTGCCGTGCGCGCGGCGGGTTGGGTGGTGGCGTGCTGCATGCTGCGTTCCTCGCCCTCAGCCCGCGACCGTCAGGGACAGGCATTGCTGCAGGCTGGCCAGCAGTGCCTCGCGGTCGAATTTGCCGACATAGTCGGTGAAGCCGGCGACGCGCCCGGCCTCCACGTCGCGTGGCGAGCTGCGCCCGGTCAGCGCGATCAGCGGCAGCTCGGACCAGGCGCCGCCTTCGCGCAGCGCGCGGGCCAGCGCCAGGCCGTCGATCTCCGGCATCTCGATGTCGGAGACGATGATGTCGAACTTGGCCCCGGCGTCGCGCAGGCGCAGCGCTTCCTTCGCGTGGCCGACAGCGGTGACGGCGTAGCCGGCCGCGGTGAGGGCGGGCACCACCAGGTTGCGGAAGAAGGCGCTGTCCTCCACCACCAGCACGCGCTGGGGCAGGGCCTCGTGCTTGCCGGCGTTGCTGCCGAACCAGTCCTCGCCGGCCTCGCGCAGCCACCACGACGTGTCGATCACCTCGGTGACGCGCTTGTTGATGACGATGCTGCCGAGGAAGCCCGGCCGGGTGCCGGCGGGGTCGATGGTCAGGTGTTCCTCGACCACGTCGAGGATCTCGTCCACCACCACGCCCATGGCGCGGTCGCCGTCCGAGAACACCAGCACGGGCTGGCGCTCGCGGGCGCTTTCCACGCACCACATCGGGTCCAGCGGCACCAGCGGCATCAGCCGGCCGCGATACTGCACCAGCGGCTTGCCGCCGGCGGTCTCGATCCGCTCGCGCTCGACATCCTCCAGCCGCGAGACCAGGCCGAGCGGCACCGCCTTGGGCGTGCCGTCCCCGGCGCGGAACAGCAGCAGGCTGGTCTTCTCCGGCCCGGCCAGCGCCTGGTGCGCCTCGGCCTCGTTCTCGCTGGCGGCGTCGCCGCCGACGCCGCTGGCGCGGGCGATGCCGTTGGGGTCCAGGATCATGATGACGCTGCCATCGCCCAGGATGGTGTTGCCGCTGAACATGGTGACGTGCCGCAGGATGGGCGCCACCGGCTTGACCACGATCTCCTCGGTGTCGAACACGCGGTCGACGATGATGCCGAAGACATGCGCGCCGACCTGGGTGACGACGACGAAGCCGGTGTCCTCGCGCGCCTCGGTATCCAGTTGCAGCAGGCGGCTCAGTGAGACCAGCGGCAGCAGGCGGTCGCGCAGGCGCAGCACCGGCGCGTCCTTGATGCGTTCCAGCTGCGGGCCACCCTCACCGCCGCAGCGGACCAGTTCCACCACGCCGATCTGCGGCACGGCGAAGCGCTCCCCGCCGGACTCCACGATCAGGGCCGAGACGATGGCGAGCGTCAGCGGGATCTTGATGACGAAGGCGGTGCCCTTGCCTTCCTGGCTGCGCACCTCGATGGTGCCGCCGATCTTCTCGATGTTGGTCTTCACCACGTCCATGCCGACGCCGCGGCCGGAGACGGCGGTGACGGCGGCGGCGGTGGAGAAGCCGGGGCGGAAGATGAAGCGCAGGATGTCGCGCTCCGCCAGGCCGGCCAACTCGGCCTCGGTCGCCATGCCCTGGGCCAGCGCCTTCTGGCGGATCTTGGCCACCGGCAGGCCCTTCCCGTCGTCGGCGACCTCGATGATGATGTGGCCGCCTTCGTGATAGGCGTTCAGCATCACCTTGCCGGTTTCCGGCTTGCCGGCGGCGCGGCGCTCGGCCGGGGTTTCCAGCCCGTGGTCGCCGCTGTTGCGGACCATGTGGGTCAGCGGGTCCTTGATGAGTTCCAGCACCTGGCGGTCCAGCTCCGTCTCGGCGCCCTTCATCTGCAGCTCGATCTTCTTGCCCAGGTCGTGGCTGAGGTCGCGCACCAGGCGGGGCAGCTTGGCCCAGGCATTGCCGATGGGCTGCATGCGCGTCTTCATGACGCCTTCCTGCAGGTCCGTCGTGATGTGGCTGAGCCGCTGCAGCGGCACGGCGAAGGCCTGGTTGTCCTCCGAGCGGGCCAGCTGGAGCAGCTGGTTGCGGGTCAGCACCAGCTCGCTGACCAGCATCATCAGGCCCTCCAGCACATCCACCGAGACGCGGATGGTGGTCTGCTGCGCCGCCGGGGCGCCGCCGTCGGTGCCGG
>CAIMOR010000058.1 GCA_903843125.1 uncultured Rhodospirillales bacterium | reverse complement strand
GCGGGCGCGGGCCAGCGCCACCTCGGCGGGTTCGGCCTGGTCCAGCACGTCGTCGGCGCCGGCTTCCAGCAACTCGGCGATGATGGCGCCGGGCAGCCGGGGCGCCAGCACCAGGCAGGGCAGCCGGAGCGTGGTGCGCAGCCGGTGCAGCGCGGGCACCAGCGCGGTCGGCTCGGACGGCGCGCGCAGCAGCAGCAGGTCGGCGGCGGCATCGGGGGGCTGGCGCAACGGCAGGGCCAGCAGCAGGGCGCGCAGGCCAGCCTCCAGCAGCAGCGCTGTCAAGCGTTCGGCCAGGTGCGGGTCGGGGGACCCCATCCGTAGATGACCCATGAACGTGTTCCCGGTTGCCGGGCGGGGGCCGGCCTTGCAGAAGCTTGTCACGTCCATGCTGCATCGCGGGAGGTGCAGTGTGGTGCGCGCGGTTGCATCCTAGCGGGGGATACGTTGCGGCGCGGTGACAAGGCGGCGTCAGTCGCTGGTCAAAGCCTCTGAAAACAAAGCGCGGAGCGTCTTCAGGGTGCGCCGGCGCAGGCCGTCCGCGGGTTCCGCCGCGGCCAGGTCGAAGTCGCTGATCGCGAGAGTGTGTTCCACGGGTAACCGCATCGTGGTCGGCGCGGCCTGCACGCTGGCCGGCAGGCGGTCCAGCAGCCCCGGCTCCAGCGCGCCCTCCCAGCCGATCATGTTCAGCTCCCCGACGCGGGCGACGCAGGCGGCCCAGCGGTCCTGCGCCGCCACCGGGTCCGCCAGCGGGTCCGCCAGGCGGAAGCCGACCATGTGGGTGACGCCGGGCGAGGCGGTGGGGGCGAATTCGCGGACCATGGCGAAGCCGTCCAGCACCTCCGCCTTGCTGGTGGCGCTGCCCCAGAACACCGCGAAGCCGAAGCTGTCCTGCTGGGAGACTTCCTCGCAGGCGACCCAGAGCTTGTGGTTCAGCGCGAAGGCCGGGCCACGGCCGTGCCAGTTGCGGTCGTCGCGGATCTCGGCTTCCAGCACGCCGGCGCTGAGGCGGATCTCGCCGACCACGGCGAAGGGCCGGGCCACGCGGACGGAATCGTAGAGGAACAGCCAGAGCCCGCCATATTGCGCCAAGGCCTTGTCCAGCCCCTGCGCGGCGGCCCACTGCACCGCATTGCCGAGCAGCCCGGGCGCCGAGGCGGGGCCGGGCATCGGTGCCGGCACGATCCGCAGCGCGGCGTTGAACTCGGCCTCCGGGCGGGTCCAGTCCGCCGTGCAGAAGCCGGGCAGGCGCTGCGCGATCAACTGGGTCAGCGCGATTAGGTTGTGTTCGGCCGGGCGGACCTAGCCCGAGAGCCAGCGGGTGACCACGGATTTGTCGATGCCGACTTCCCGCGCCACGGTGGCGCGGCCGAGGTTGCCCTGGCCCAGGGCGAGGCGAAGCCGGGCGGCGAAGTCCAGGGGGCCGGCGGGACGCAGCATGGGGCGGGTGGTTTCCGCTTCTGTGGCGAACAAGACGATGTGACATTCACGCAAGGGGCGCCGCGGTGCAACGGTATTGGTGGAGCGCGCCATCGCCGGGGGCGCCGGGGCGATGGTGACCGGGCGTGGCCGGCGCCCGGCCGGGTGCCGCCGGGCGAACCCGCGGGGCGGGCAGGGCGTTGTGGGGATGGAAGCGCGGCCCCAGCGCCCCGGCGGGGATGCCTCGCCGCCCCTCCCACGCCGCGCCGAGGCCCATGCCAGACCCTGCCCCTGCTCCTCCGCCCCGGGCAGCGCCCGCGATCGGTCCCGCTGCGGCGCCCGCGGTGGGCCCCGGTGCGATGCATGCCGTGCTGCTGGTGGCGGTGCTGTATTTCGGGCGGGAGCTGTTCATTCCGCTGGTGCTGGCCGTGCTGCTGGGCTTCGTGCTGGCGCCGCTGGTGCGGGTGCTGCGCCAGGTGCATGTGCCGCGGCCGCCGGCCGTGCTGCTTTCGGTCCTGCTGGCCTTCGCGCTGATCCTGGGCGTGGGGGCGATGCTGGGGCGCCAGGTCAGCCTGCTGGCGGAGAACCTGCCGGCCTACCAGACCACGGTGCAGGCCAAGCTGGCCGGGCTGCGTGCCGCCGGCGGCTGGCTGGACAAGCTGAGCGGCACGCTGGCCGAGATGCGCCATGCCGCGCCGGCCCCGGCCGCGGGGACGGCGCCGACCACCACGGCGCCGGAGCCGCGGCCGCTGCCGGTGGAGGTGCGGGCGCCGGAGCCGGGTGCGCTGCAGACGCTGCGCGACGTGGCGGAACCGCTGCTCGGGCCGCTGGCGACGGTGGCGATGGTGCTGATCCTGGTGGTGTTCATCCTGCTGTACCGGGAGGACCTGCGGGACCGGCTGATCCGCCTGGCCGGGGCGCGCGACCTGCACCGGACCATGGCGGCGATGGACGACGCGGCGTACCGGCTTTCCCGCTACTTCCTGGCGCAGACCGCGATGAACGCCGGCTTCGGCGTGTTCATCGCGGTGGCGCTGTGGATCATCGGGGTGCCGAACCCGGCGCTGTGGGGCGTGGTGGCGGGCATGGCACGGTTCATCCCGTTCATCGGCGCCTACATGGCCGGCGCCTTCCCGGCGGTGCTGGCGGTGGCGGTGGACCCGGGCTGGGGCATGCTGCTGGCGGTGCTGGGGCTGTTCGCGTCCTCGGAGCTGGTGATGGGGCAGGTGCTGGAGCCCTGGGTGTTCGGCCAGTCCACCGGCCTGTCGCCGATCGCGATCATAGCCGCCGCGACGTTCTGGACCTGGCTGTGGGGGCCGGTGGGGCTGCTGCTGAGCGTGCCGCTGACGGTGTGCCTGGTGGTGCTCGGGCGGCACGTGGAAACCCTGGCCTTCCTGGAGGTGGCGCTGGGCGACCAGCCGGCGCTGGAGCCGGAGGAGCTGTTCTACCAGCGCGCCCTGGCCGGGGACACCGATGCGCTGATCGAGCAGGCCGAGAAGTGCCTGCGGGAGAAGCCGCTGGCCGCCTACATCGACGCGGTGGCGATGCCGGCGCTGCGCCTGGCGCAGCTGGACCTGGCGCGGGGCAGCCTGGCGGAGGAGCGGCTGGAGCGGTTCCGCTCCTCCCTGGGCGAGCTGGTGGAGGATTTGGAGGAGGCCGCCGAGGAGCCGGAGGCGCTGCCGCCGCTGGGCTGGCGGGCGCCGGGCGCGGTGCTGTGCCTGGGCGGCCGCGGGCCGCTGGACAGCCTGGCGGCGGCGCTGCTGGCGCGGGTGCTGGCAGCGCAGGGCTTCGGCGTGCAGCAGGGCGGGCTGATCGGCAACGCGGCCGGCACCGGGCCGACGGCACCGCCGCGGCTGGCCTGCTTCTGCTTCATCGAGGGCGGCAGCAGCGCGGCGACGGCGCGGACCCTGCTGCGCCGGCAGCGGCGGCGGCTGCCGGGGGTGCCCAGCCTGGCGCTGGCCTGGCAGGCGGCGGCCGAGGGCGGGCTGATGCAGGCGCTGCGGGCCGAGGACGCCATGCTGGCGGCGACGCTGCCCGAGGCGGTGACGGCGGTGGTGGGTTTGGCCGGTCAGGCGATGCCGGTGGTGCCGCGGCCGGAGCCACCGGCGGCGGAGGAGCCGGGCGTGGGATTAGTGCCGGCCTGAGACGCCTGCGCGCCCGATGATGGCGTAGGGCGGCGGGGCGTGCCCGGGACGGGTTCAGGCGTTTTGGTTGGGGAGAGGCGGGTGGTTTCCCGCGGCGCCGGGTGGCAGGTCCACAGGCGTTCAGCCGGGTGGCGGCACCGAGCGGTTGAAGAGCAGCGCCCCGGCGGCGGTGGCGGCCGCCTCCGTGCAGGCTTGCGGACCGGCGGTGGCGGCCAGCCGGGGATGGGCCGCGACAACGGCGGCGAGGCTGCCGTTCTCCGGCACGCGAGGGTGTGCGATGCACACGGCGCCGGTGGGCGACCAACCGGCTTCGAAGGTCATGCCGGGCAGGTTGTCCGGGTGCTGGATGCCGATGTGGTCGAACAGGTCGATCCGCATGCCGTTGCGGGTCCAGCCATGTGCCGGGCTGCCATAGGCGGCGCGCACCAGGTTCATGCAGGCCAGGTGGTAGGGCGCCAGGGCGGTGCGGCCATCGGGCGCGAGGCGCCAGGGCGCGTAGCCGAAGCGCACGCACTTGCCGGCGGCGCCGCCGGTACAGGTCATGCCGAAACCGCCGGGTGCCGTCGGGTCCGGCAGGGGCAGCGCCAGCCGCGTGCCGTCCGGTGCCGGTCCGCAGGCCGGGGTGTCATCCGCCAGGCGCAGGTCGTACAGCCAGGTTTCGCCGGTGCGGTCGGCGGGGTCCGGCTGCGCTGCGGCGATGCGGACGGGATTGCCGCCAAGCGCCAGGGTGGCGCCGACCAGGTCGGCACCGTGCATGACGCGGCCGTCGGTCCAGGTCAGCATCAGGTCGCCACGCGGGGCGGTGAGGCTGGCGGGCGTAGGGGGCGCCTGGGCGTGGGCGCCGCTGGCCGACAGCAGCAGCGCCAGGCCCAGCGCGAGACGGAACGAGGCCCGCCAGGACCGGGACTGACCGTCTGCACCGGCGGCTGGCTGGTCAAATGCCAGCGGAGCGCCGGCCGAGGGACGCCCGGCCGGCGATACTGGCTTGGGGTGGTGCAGCGGGGTGGCTCAGCGCGCCAGGACGAGGGTTGGCTGGCCCGGCAACTGGATGCTGTCCACCGCAATGCTCGGCAGCATGGTCAGGTCCACGCCATTGGCCGTCAGCGTGTTGGCGGTGAGCGTGTTGGCGGTGAGGGTGTTGTACGAGAGCGCATTGGCGGTGAGTGCATTGGCGTTGAGTGCATTGGCCGTGAGCGCGTTCGCGGTGAGCGCATTGAACGTGAGCGAGTTGGAGGTCAGCGAATTCAAGGTGAGGCTGTTCCAGCCAATTCCCGCCTGCGCTTGACTGGCGAAGCCGAGGCCGAGGCCGAGGATGGTGGCGGCGAGGGTGAGGGAACGCATGGACGTTATCCTTTTGCCCCTGACCGGCAGGAATGCCATCAGATTGGCAACGGTCATCATTACAGGTTTCGTACAGAACGGCGCATGGCGTTGTGTGGAGATTTGTCACATCAACGGTGCGACCCCTGCCGCCGGTGAGGGCGGGAACGCGGTTTCGCCCGCGCGTTCGGCCCGGCGGTTGCCTTCGGTGGCGGGCATGCCCGCGTGCCGGCCCGCGGCCTGGCGCGGCGGCCTGCGGCCCAGGCGCCCGCGGTTGGTGCGGGGGCGCCTGGGCCTGGTCAGCGCAGGTCAGGCGCTTTCGTAGATACGCGTCAGGCTGAACTCGCGGTGGCCGAGCAGTTCGGCCGCGGTCAGTTCGCCATCCGCGGTGCGCAGCATGCAGTCGAGCAGCGCCTCGCCGGCGTCGTCCATGTTCATGCGCTTCTGCAGCAGGCCGGTGACGTCGACGTCCACGTGCTCGCTCATGGTGCGCTGGGTCCGCGGGTTGGCGGTGATCTTGATGACCGGCAAAATCGGGTTGCCGATGACGTTGCCCTGGCCGGTGGGGAAGAAGTGCACCGCATAGCCGGAGGCGGCGCAGAGGGTGACCATCTCGGCGGCGGCGCTGCTGCTGTCCATAAACCAGAGGCCGGGATGCGTAGGGGCCTCGGCCTTGTCCAGCACGCCGTCCACGATGCACTTCTTGCCGATCTTCTGGATATTGCCGAGGGCCTTTTCCTCGATGGTGGTCAGGCCACCCTCGATGTTGCCCTTGGTCGGCTGGCTGTCGCTCAGGTCGCTGGTCTTGTTGGCCTCGACCACGCGCTGGTAGCGGTCGAACATCGCCTGGAACTGGGCGCGGATCTCCGGCGTGCGGCAGCGGGCCGCCACCAGGTGCTCGCCGCCGGTCAGCTCCGTCGTCTCGCCGAAGACCAGCGTGTTGCCGTTCTCCCACAGCTTGTCGAAGGCGTTGCCGTTGGTGGGGCAGGACGCCAGGCCGGAGGTGGTGTCGCTCTCGCCGCACTTGGTGGAGACCCAGAGGTCCACCAGCGGGGCTTTGCTCTTTTTCAGCTTCGAGGCGTGCTTGACCATGCGGTAGGCGGCGTGGCTGGCGCGGGCGATGGTGTTGATGTCGCCATGCTGCTCGATGCCGAAGAACTCGACCGGCTTGCCGGAGGCGGCGATGCCCTCGGCGATCTTGCCGGCCCAGCCGGGCTCGATGCCGATGACGACGACGCCGGCGACGTTGGGGTTGCAGCCGGTGCCGATCAGCGTGCGGAAATGCAGTTCAAGGTCGTAGCCGAATTGCAGCCGGCCATAGCTGTGCGGGATCGCGATGCAGCCCTTGATGTTGTGGGCCACCGCCTCGCACGCCGCGTTGGAAAGGTCGTCGACCGGCAGGATGATGACGTGGTTGCGCACGCCCATGCGGCCGTTCTCGCGGCGCCAGCCTTCGAAGCTGGCGTTCTTCAGGTCCATTGCCATGTTTGCCAGCCCCTACCAGCGCTTCGTCTTGACGTTGTGGACATGGGCGTGCTCGCCGGCGCCGATGTTGGCGACCGCCTTCCCGATATCCGTGCCGTACTTGATGATGGTGTCGCCATTGGCGATGGCGCGGACCGCCAGCTTGTGGCCGATCGGGATGTCGTTGACCGCCTTGAACTCGATCATCTTGTCCTGGTCCATGATCCAGCCGGTCAGCGGCTGGCCGGCCTTCAGGCCCTCCACCACCACCACGCCCACGCTGTCGCCCTCGTCATGGACGACGAAATGGATCGTCATCGCGTTTGCTCCCTTTGTTGCGGACTGGGCGCAAGGGTAGAGGCGCCGGGCGGCGCGGTCTACAGCGGGGCGGGCTGGCCCCGGGGCGGCGCGGCGGGTGCGGCCAACGCCAGGCGGGCGCGGCGGGCCAGCCGCACCG
>CAIMOR010000057.1 GCA_903843125.1 uncultured Rhodospirillales bacterium | reverse complement strand
GTTGCCGACATTGCCGCCGTCGCCACCGGCATAGGTGGTGCCGAACAGGTTGCCGGCCGCATCCATTGTCAGGCCGGTCAGCGGTGCCACGCCGTCGCCACTGGCGCCGTGGTTCACCAGCGTGGTGAAGTCGGTGTGGTCGGTGCCGGTGAGGGCGAAGACCGTGCCGTACTGAAATGCGCCGCCGCGGATGGTGATGCCATAGAGGTCGCTGGTGCCGGTGGAGAACCAGACGCCCAGCGGGTTGAAGCCGTCGTCGAAGTTGAAGCTGTGCAGCACCGTCAGCGTGGCGTGGTCGGCGCCGGTCAGGCTGAACACGCTGCCACTGCCATTGGCGCTGCCGAACTGGGTGGTGCCGTAGAGCGTGCCATCGGGGCCGAAGGTCAGCCCGGCGCCGCTGAAGGTGCCGGTGGATTGGCTGAGGTCTACCAGCACGCGGAAGACGGGGGAGCCACCGCCTGGGATGGCAGTGCCGCCGCCTGGGCCGGCACCGCCGGTGCCAATGCCCAGATCAGTACCGCTGCCGCTTGAACCGCTCATGGATGTTTCGCTGCCCCTGGTGTTGCCGACCGGCTGATGCCGAATTTCTGCGGCAACACGCAGAAGAACCCACGGCGAATTGCTAACGGCTTTCGAGGTTAACTTATTGAGTGTCAACTTATGCGTTAGGTCCAAATTAAGGGGCCTAACCTTTGGAAATATCCCCTAAAAATAGTATACCATGGCGCAATTTCACTTTTATATCTGCCTGTGGGGGAGAACTTCGGCCGCGCGGGCCTGGACTCGCGCATCCAAGCAACGAAGCCGAAGGGCCGGCCGATGCCGAAGTGGACCTGCCGACACACACCCTCGCCGACTGCGTCTTGCGTCCGGGTCCCAGCGACGTAAGCTCCGGATAACCAATGGGAGATACGGACATGGCGGTGCAGCCGATGCACGACGGTCCCCGCTACCGCGCTGGCGTCATGACGGCCAGTGAATATCGCCGGATCGGCGTGCGGAAGGTAACGCCCGTGATCGGCGCGGAGATCTCCGATGTCGACTTGGCCCGCCCGCTGGACGACGCGACCCAGGCCGAGCTGGAACGCGCCCTTGCCGAAAACCTGGTGGTTTTCCTGCGGGACCAGCGCATCAGCGGCCAGCAGCAGCTCGCCTTCGGCCGGCGCTTCGGCATGCTCCAGGCCCATCCCTTGGCGCCGCATGAGCCGGGCCTGGATGAGCTGATGATCGTCAAGGCCGATGAAGGCTCGGCCCGGGTGAATGGCGAGGAATGGCACACCGACATGTCGGCCGAGCCGCAGCCACCCCTGGGCAGCATCCTCTACATGAAGGTCTGTCCCCCTGTCGGCGGCGACACGCTGTTCGCCAGCATGTACGCGGCCTGGGAAACCCTGTCCGAGCGGATGAAGCAGCACCTGGAGGGGCTGACCGCGTTGCATGATGGCGAGTTTGTCTATCGCGGCACCTATGGCCATCTGGGCGTCAAGGACCGCGAGCAGTATTCGCAGTCCAACCATCCGGTGGCGCGCACCCATCCCGTCACCGGCCGCAAGGCGCTCTACGTCAATCGCCGCTTCACCACGCGGATCAACGGCCTGCCGAAGGATGAGAGCGATGCGTTGCTGGCCTACCTGTTCCAGCACCTGGAGAATCCGCTGTTCCAGTGCCGCTTCGCCTGGCAGGAAGGCTCCATCGCGTTCTGGGACAACCGCTGCACCCAGCACCGCGCCATGTGGGATTATTGGCCGCATCAGCGCTACGCCAACCGGGTGACGGTGCTGGGCGAAGCGCCGGTTTAGCCTGGCGCCAACCCCGCCGCTGTTACCGCCTCGGCAAGCCGGGCACGCTCGGCGCCGATGAAGCTGCGATACTCGTCTGCCGAACCGCCCAGCGCTTCGCCGCCCAGCCGCGCGAAGAGACCCCGCACCTCGGGCGTGGCGGTCGCGGCGCGGGCGGCATCGCCAAGCCGTGCCAGGGCGGCGGGCGGGGTGCCCGTGGGCGCCATCAGCCCGAACCAGTTGGACATGTCGAAGCCGGGCAGGCCGAGTTCAGCCAGGGTGGGCACCTCCGGCGCCGCCGCGCTGCGCCTGGCGGTGGAGACCGCGAGGATGCGCAGCTGCCGGCTGCGCACCAGCGGCAGGACGGCGGGCAGGCCGGCAAAGATCATGTCCACCTGGCCCGAGGCCGCGTCCGTTACCGCCTGGCCGGTGCCCCGGTAGGGCACATGCAGCAGCCGGATACCGGCCCGGGCGGCGAACAGCTCCCCGGTCAGGTGATTGATGGTGCCGCTGCCCGAGGAGGAGAAGCTGAGCGGCCTGCGCCTGGCGAGCGCCAGCAGGGCAGGCAGGTCGGCCGCCGGCAGCGGCGCGTGCACCGCCAGCACAATGGGCGTGATGCCGCACAGCGTTATCGGCACGAAATCGCGGTCCACGTCATAGGGCAGCACCTTCTGCACCAGCGGCTGAACACTGATCTCGGTGCCCGAGGCAAACAGCAGCGTATGGCCATCGGCCGGCGCCTGGGCCACCGCCTGGGCACCGATGGCACCGGTGCCGCCGCTGCGGTTTTCCACGGCTACCGGCACACCCAGCCGCGCCTGCATCTGCTGCGCCATGCCGCGCGCCATCAGGTCCGCGGCGCCGCCGGGGGCATAGGCCACCACAAGCCGGAGCGGCCGGTCAGGAAAGCCCTCGGCGCCGGCGCGGCGCGTCGTGAGCATGAGCGGCGCCGCCAGCAGCAGCCTGCGCCCGGTTCGCGCACCGTTGCGATGCATGGTGGAGGAGCTTCCTTCCCGCGTAGGCGGCCAGCATGCGGCACCGACCGGGTCCACTCAAGCGCGCACCCGCCCCGGTCCCGTTCAAGCGCTGCCTAGCCAGCGCTGCGGTGGAGGTGCATGCTCCCGTCAAAATGGACTGGGAGAGACGTTGTCATGGTCGAGGTCCGCCCCTCGGGCGCCGTGCTTGGTGCCGATATTCTCGGCGTCGATCTGTCGCAGCCGATCAGCGCCGCCGCGTTCGGCGCCATCCGCGGCGCCTGGATGCAGCACCTGGTGCTGCGCTTCCGCGACCAGCGCCTGAACGATGACCAGCTGATGGCCTTCAGTGCCAGCTTCGGTGCGCTGGACCGCAACCCGCGCCATGCCCGCGGCGAGCTGCGTACGGTCGAGGACAGCAGCGCCTATGTGAACGTCATCTCCAACGTGGTGGAGAACGGCAAGGCGATCGGCGGTCTTGGCAACTACGAAAGCCTCTGGCACACCGACATGAGCTACAACGCCATCCCGCCCATGGCCTCGGCGCTCTATGCGCTGGAGATTCCGCCGAGCGGCGGCGACACCGGCTTCTGCAACATGTACGCCGCGCTGGAGAGCCTGCCGCCCACGCTGCGCCAGCGGATCGCGGGGCTGAGCTGCGTGCATGACAGCAGCCTGAACAGCGTCGGCCAGCTGCGCGTGGGCTTCGAGGAAGTGACCGACCCACGCAAGACCCCAGGCGCGGTGCATCCGCTGGTGCGGACGCATCCGGTGACCGGGCGGGCCTGCCTGTTCCTCGGCCGCCGGCGCAACGCCTATATCCCCGGGCTGGAGCTGGCCGAGAGCGAGGCGTTGCTCGACACGCTCTGGGCCCATGCGGTGAAGCCCGAGCATTGCTGGGCGCAGCAATGGCAGGTGGGCGATCTGATCATGTGGGATAACCGCTGCGCCATGCACCGGCGCGACGAGTTCGACGGCAATGCCCGGCGGGTGATGCACCGCACCCAGATCAGCGGCGATCGGCCGTTCTGAAGGAGGCGACAATGAGTCCTTCGCACGTCGCCAACGCCCAGGCCTGGACCGGCCCAGACATGGCGCGCCGAACCGAGTGGCGGCACGAGCTGACCGACGCCGACCGCGCCGAGCTGCGCCGCGCGCTGGACGTGGCCCGCGCCAGCGGCCGCGCCTTGCAGCATCTAGAAGCAGGGCAGTTCCCGCTGCAGCAGCTGGCCACCGGGTTGGCGGCGCTGCGCGCGGAGGCGCTGCACGGCCGCGGCTTCTTCCTGCTGCGCGGCGTGCCGGTTGAGAGCTACAGCCCCTGGGAAGCGGCCGCTGCCTTCTGGGGCATGGGGCTGTATCTCGGCGAGGCGGTGTCGCAGAACGGCAAGAGCCATGTGCTGGGGCATGTGGCCAACCTGGGGCTGGACTACGCCGACCCCGAGGTGCGCGGCTACCAGACCAGCGCCCTGCTGAACTACCACACCGACTTCGGCGACTTGGTGGGGCTGCTGTGCCTGAAGACGCCGCAATCCGGCGGGCTGTCCTCGATCGCCAGTTCCACCACGCTGTGGAACACCATGCTGGCCCGTCGGCCGGACCTGGCGGAGGCGCTGCTTCAGCCGGTGCACTACACCCGCTGGGGCGAGGTTGGCGCCGGCCAGCAGCGCTACTACGGCATGCCGGTGTTCCAGCCTTGCGACGGGCGGATGGTGGTGACCTATGTCCGCAGCGCCATCCGCAAGGCGCAGCTGATGCCCGAGGTGCCGCGGCTGACCGCGCAGCAGGAGGAAGCACTGGACCTGCTGGACCAGCTGGCCGCCGACCCGGCGATCCAT
>CAIMOR010000056.1 GCA_903843125.1 uncultured Rhodospirillales bacterium | reverse complement strand
TGGTGGGGCATGGCGATGGCGGGCTTTCCTGGGTGGCGCTGCGCGGCGTGGCGGCGCAGTGCGATGCCGGGCTGCTGAACCTGGCCTTCGTGTTCCTGCTGGTGGGCTATGGCACCAAGGCCGGGCTGGTGCCGCTGCATTTCTGGCTGCCGGATGCCGAGGCCGAGGGGCCGGTTTCCATCAGCGCGGTGCTGTCCGGCCTGCTGCTGAACGCGGCGATGGTGGCGGTGCTACGGGCCAAGACCATCGTGGCGGCCAACCCGCTGGCGATCCCGCCCGGGCCGTTCCTGATGGCGCTGGGCCTGGCCTCCGTGCTGCTGGCCGCCTTCGCGCTGTGGCGGCGGCGGGATGCGCGGCGGCTGTTCGCCTGGTCCAGCATCCAGCACATCGGGCTGGCGGCCTTCGCCTTCGGGCTGGGCGGCGTCGGCGGCAACCTGGCCGGGCTGCTGCACCTGCTGGGCCACAGCCTGACCAAGTCCGCGGTGTTCTTCGGCGTTGGCCTGGCGACGCGGTTGAAGGGCAGCCAGAAGATCGCCGATATCGGCGGGTTGGCGGCGAGCCACCCGGCGCTGGGCTGGTCCCTGGTGGTGGCGATAGCGGCGGTGGCGGGGATGCCACCCTTCGCGCTGTTCGCCAGCGAGTTCCTGCTGGTGACCGAGACGGCGGCGCGCTTCTGGTGGCTGGCGCTGCCGCTGGGGCTGGGGGTGTTCACCGCCGTCGCGGCCAAGGTGAACGTGATGCAGCAGCTCTGCCTGGGCGATGCCACGCCGGATGCCGTTGGTGGCCTGCCGCCGGGACGGCTGGCCTTTGCCACCGCGCTGGGGCCGATCTGGGTGCATCTGGCGCTGGCCCTGGTGCTGGGCGCGGCCTTGCCGGCCGGCGGCGCGGCGCTGCTGACCCGGGCGGCGGAGTTGCTGCGATGAGCCCGCGCTGCGGCGCAGCCGGGCTACCGCCCACGGAGCCGGCCCGATGAGCGGCGCCGACGCCATCCGCAGCGGGCGGCCGCAGGGCTGCCGGCCGCACCAGCGCTACCTGCTGGAGCCGGGCCAATGGCGCGCCCTGGTGGTGGCGCTGCGCGACGACCGCGCGCTGGAACTGCTCTCGCTCTGGGCCGAGCCGGGCTTCGTCCACGCCGCCTTCCATCAGCCGAACGAGGGGGTGCTGCTGGCCAGCCTGGCGGTGCCGGAGCGCAGCTACCCCGCGCTCTCCCCGGTGCGCGCCGGCGCGGTGCGGTTCGAGCGGATGGTGCGCGACCTGTGGGGCCACCAGGCCGAGGGCGCCGTGGACCTGCGCCCCTGGCTGGACCATGGCCGCTGGGGGCTGGCGGCGCCGATGTCGCCGCGCCCGCCCGCCGTCATCACGCCGCCGCCGCAGCCGGAATTCCTGCCCGTGGAGGGCGAGGGGGTGCACTCGATCCCGGTCGGGCCGATCCATGCCGGCGTGATCGAGCCGGGGCATTTCCGCTTCCATGTGCAGGGCGAGACGGTGGTGCGGCTGGAGGCGCGGCTGGGCTACCTGCACAAGGGCACGCTGGGCCTGATGCTGGGCAAGTCGCCCAGGTTGGCGGCGCGCTTCGCTGCCCGGCTTTCCGGCGACAGCACGGTGGCGCATTCCTGGGCCTTCGCCAGCGCGGCCGAGAATGCCGTGGGGCTGGCGGTGCCGGCCCGCGCCGTGCTGCTGCGCGCCGTGGCGGCCGAGCTGGAGCGCCTCCACAACCACCTGAACGACATCGGCTTCGTCTGCAACGACGCTTCCTTCGCCTGGCTGCATGCCCGTTGCGGGCTGCTGCGGGAAGGCGTGCTGCGGGCGGCGGCGCAGGGCTTCGGCCACCGGCTGATGATGGACCTGGTGGTGCCCGGCGGCGTGGCGCGGGACCTGGCGCCCGGCGGCGCCGAGGCGATCCGCGCGGCGCTGGCCACGGTGGTGGCGGAACTGCCCGGCCTGGTGAAGGTGTACGATGGCCACGCCAGCCTGCAGGACCGCGTGGTTGCCACCGGGCACCTGATGCCGGAACTGGCGGCGCGCTTCGCGGTGGGCGGCCATGTCGGCCGCGCCTCCGGCCGCGGCTTCGACAGCCGCAAGCTGCCGGGCTATGCGCCCTACAACACCATGGCCTTCACCGTGCCGGTGCTGGAGGCCGGGGATGTCGATGCCCGCGTCCGCATCCGCATCGCCGAGGTGCAGCAGAGCGCGGCGCTGGTGGAGAGCCTGCTGGCGCGGCTGCTGCCGGGCGAGGTGAAGCTGGATTTCCCGCAGGCCGGCGGCGAGGGCGTCGGCCTGGTGGAGGCGTTCCGTGGCGACGCGCTGCACTGGGTGCAGCTGGATGATGGCGGGCTGATCCGCGCCGTCTTCATGCGCGACCAGTCCTGGCTGCAATGGCCGCTGCTGGAAGCCGCCATCGAGGGCAACATCGTTGCCGACTTTCCCCTGTGCAACAAAAGCTTCAACTGTTCCTACAGCGGGGTGGACCTGTGATGCTGTGGCCCAGCCTGGTGCGCGCGCTGCTCGGCAAGCCGCTGACCGACCCGGCGCCGGCCATTCCGGATGCGACGGTGCAGGCGCTGGCGCTGCGGCTGGACCAGGCGGCGCAGACCCGGCTGGGCCGCAGCCTTTCGATCCGCGAGGTTGACTGCGGCAGTTGCAACGGCTGCGAGCTGGAGGTGAACGCCCTGGCCAACCCGGCCTACGACATGGAGCGTTTCGGGCTGAAATTCGTGGCCAGCCCGCGCCATGCCGACGTGCTGCTGGTGACCGGGCCGTTGACCCACAACATGCGGGAAGCCCTGCAGCGCGCCTGGGACTGCACGCCGGAGCCGAAATGGCTGGTGGCGGCCGGGGACTGCGCGGTGGATGGCGGCGTGTTCAAGGGCAGCTACGCCATTGCCGGCGGCATCGGCGAGGCGCTGCCGGTGGATCTCGTGATCCCGGGATGCCCGCCGACGCCGACGCAATTGCTGGAAGGCCTGCTGGCCCTGCTGGAAGCGCAGGCGCGGTAGCGGGAAAAGAAGCGGGCCGGCCGGAGGTCCGACCGGCCCGATGGCAGAAACAGTGCTGCCAGTCAGGCGACGGCCTGCCGGGAATGTGGCCGCCGCCATGCCGCCCCTGAACGGGGCAACGGGCCAAGCTTGCAGCCTGCGCCCCTAACGGGGGGTGGGAGCGGGCTTAACTCGGGGCAATGCGCAAGGCGCTCAGTCGGCCGGCGCGGCATCGATCAGCGCCCGCACCAGGGCCTCCAGGGCCGCCGCGGTCAGGCCGGCCGGCAGCGGCGGCGGTGGTGCCGCCGCGGTCTTGCGGATGGTGACCAGCAGCGTGGCGGCCTGCACCGCCTCGACGCTGCAGGGACAGTCCAGCGCGGTCGCCACGTCCAGCGTCTCGGCTTGGTTCCACAGCACGAAGCGGCCCTCCCGCAGGTCCAGGTTCCACTGGTGAAAGCCCTGGTAGCCCTCGCGTTCGCCCTCGTTGGGGAAGTGGTCCAGCGCCACCACGCCGCCGACGCGCGTCACCGCCAGCATCTGGCGGATGCCCAGCAGCGGGTCGGCGGCATGGTCCAGGGCGTTGCGGCAATGCACCAGGTCGAAATGGCCGGCGGGGAAGAACAGGGAAAGCTCCTCCATGGTGGCGAAGCGGGTCGGGATCGGCGGGGTCACGCCATGCGCGGCCAGCAGGCCAGCGTAGAGCGGCGCCAGCGGGTCCACCGCGGTGACCTGCAGCGCCACGCCGGGGAGCACGCCGCCCAGCGAGCTGACCGGCCCGGCGCCGACATCGAGCAGGCGCAGCGCGGGCTGGCCCAGCGCGGTGGCAAGCTGCGTCGGGAAGGGCCACAGCGGCGCGGTGGGGTTCATGCGCCAGGCGAAATCCTCCGGCCACTGGCCGCCACGGCTGGCGATCCACCCCGCCCAGAAGCGGCGCTCCTCGGGGATGCCGGCGGCCCAGCGGGCCAGGCGCTGCGTCATCTGCTGCATGGGCCCGAGGCATACAGGGGCCGCCGGCGGTGGGCCAGGGCCTGGTTGCCGAGCGCCGCGCCGGCGCCCGGCGGCGTCAGAACCGGGTGCGCAGCACCTCGCAGCTGCCTGGCAGCGTCGTCACCGGCACCGGCACGTCGCAGGGCGGCGGCGGGCTCGGCGGGTCGGCGCCATCGCCGCGGCGGGCGGCGGCGGCAGCGGCGGTGGCCTCGCGGCAGGACTGCACCTGCTCGGCCGGCGGCAGGCGGGACAGCGCCAGCCGCGCCTCACCGCTCAGCCGCTCCAGGCTCAGGGTGAAGCGGTCGTGCGGCGGCAGCCGGCCGCCGGCCTCGGGCGGGATCGGCAGGTTGAAGCCGGCGATCACCGGGTCCCGCAGGGAGGTGACCTCGTCCGCGTCCTGCCACAGCTGGCGGCCCGGCAGTTGCAGCGCCAGGCCGGCCGGCTCAAGCGCCAGGCGCAGCCGCGGCCCGGCCTCGAACCGGCAGGCCAGGAAGGTCTGTGCCCCCGCCGGGGTGGCCAGCAGCAGCAGCAGCAGCAGCAGCACGGGCAACCAGCGGGTCATGGCAACGCCTCGGGTTCGCGTGCCGCGGTTATGGCCGGCCGCAGCGGCTTGAACAACCGGCGCTTCAACATCCGGCCGCGAGAGCCTAGTCTGGGGGTGTGAGCAACGCACCCTCCCTGGCGGCCCGCCCGGCTGCCTCCCTGCATCGCTTCGCCAATCCCGGGCGCTTCCTGCGGCTGTCCGGCCGGCTGCTGCCCTGGCTGGCGGCCAGCGCCGGGCTGGTGCTGGCGGTGGGGCTGCCCTGGGCGCTGTGGTTCTCCCCGCCCGATTGGCAGCAGGGCGAGACGGTGCGGATCATGTACCTGCACGTGCCGATGGCCTGGCTGGCGATGGGCGGCTATGCCGGGCTGGCGGTGGCATCCGCGATGGCGCTGGTCTGGCGCCACCCGCTGGCGGACCTGGCAGCGCGGGAGCTGTCCCCGGTGGGTGCGGCGGTGACGGCGCTGTGCCTGGCCACCGGCAGCCTGTGGGGCAAGCCGATGTGGGGCACCTGGTGGGTCTGGGATGCCCGACTGACCAGCGTGCTGGTGCTGTTCTTCCTGTGGCTGGGGCATGCCGCGCTGGTCCGCGCCTTCGACGACCCGGAGCGCGGGGCGCGCATGGGCGCGATCCTGGCGCTGGTCGGCGCGCTGAACCTGCCGGTGGTGAAGTTCTCGGTGGAATGGTGGAACACGCTGCACCAGCCGGCCAGCTTGACCCGGGTCAATGCGCCGGCCTTGCATGTGGATATCCTCTACCCATTGTTGACCTGCGCCGTGGGTTTCACGCTGGCCTTCGCGGCGGTGGTGCTGCTGCGGGTGCGGGCGGCGGTGATGGAACGGCGGATCCGGGCGCTGCAGATGGCGGCGGCCCGGCGGGCGGAAACGGATGGCTGACAGATGAGCCTGCACTGGTGGCATGTGGCGATCAGCTATGCGTTGGTGCTCGGCGGCTTCGCCGCGCTGACGGGCACGGCCGCGCTGCGGCATGCCCAGGCCCGGCGCGTGCTGGCGCGGCTTGAGACGCGGAAGCGCGCATGACCCGCAAGCGGAAGCGCCTGTACCTGCTGCTGCTGTGCGGCCTGGGCCTCGGCAGCGCCACGGCGCTGGTGCTGACGGCGTTCCAGGACAATCTGGTGTTCTTCCGCTCCCCCAGCGACGTGATGCGCGAGGCGCCCGGGCCGCAGCGCGCGTTCCGCCTGGGCGGGCTGGTGGAGGCCGGCAGCCTGACCCGCAGCACCGAGGCAGGCCGGCCCCTGGCGCGCTTCGTGGTGACCGATGGCGCGGCCAAGGTGCCCGTGGCGTTCGGCGGCGTGCTGCCGGACCTGTTCCGCGAAGGCCAGGGCGTGGTCACGCTCGGCAAGCTGGGGCCGGACGGGGTATTCCAGGCCAGCGAAGTGCTGGCCCGGCACGATGAGACCTACATGCCACCCGACGTGGCCGACGCGCTGAAGCGCAGCGGACACTGGAACCCCAGCCAGGGCGCGGCGCCGCCGGCCAGCAGCTGGAACACGCTGCAGCCCGGCCGGGGCGGCGGATGAGCGACGACCTGCCCGAGGCGGCGCCTGGCCTGCCGACGCCGGATGCCCGGCACGGCGAGCCGGAGCCGGCGACCCTGGCCGAGTTGGCCGAGGACCTGGCCCGCAGCGGGGCCGAGCAGGCCGTGCTGGATGCCCTGGCCGACAACCCCGACGGCCAGGCGCTGGAGATGCTGCTGCAGCACCTGCGCCACGCGGCCGGCACCGTCACCGAGGAACCGCCCACCGCATGATCCCTGAACTCGGGCATTTCGCGCTTGGCCTGGCGCTGGCGCTGGCATTGGCGATGTCCGGCTTCGGCCTGGTCGGCGCGCACAGGGGGGAGGCGCGGCTGATGGGCCTGGTGCCGCCGCTGGCCCTGGGCGTGACGCTGGCGGTGGTGGCCAGCTTCCTCTGCCTGGTGGCCAGCTTCGTGGTCAACGACACCACGGTTTCCGCGGTGGTGGCCAACAGCCATTCGGCCAAGCCGATGCTGTACAAGATCAGCGGCACCTGGGGGAACCACGAGGGTTCCATGCTGCTGTGGGTGCTGATCCTGGCGCTGTGCTGCGGCGCGGTGGCGGGCTTCGGCCGCACCCTGCCGAGCGCCCTGCAGTCCCGCGTGCTGGCGGTGCTGGGGCTGGTGGCGGTGGGGTTCCTCGCCTTCATCCTGGCCACGTCGGACCCGTTCAGCCGGGTGTGGCCGCCGCCGATGGACGGCAACGGGCTGAACCCGATCCTGCAGGACCCCGGGTTGGCGTTTCATCCGCCGCTGCTCTACCTCGGCTATGTCGGCTTCGCCGTCACCTTCGCCTTCGCCGTCGCCGCCTTGATCGAGGGGCGCGTGGATGCGGCCTGGGGGCGCTGGGTGCGGCCCTGGGCGCTGGCGGCGTGGAGCTTCCTGACGCTGGGCATCGGGCTGGGCAGCTGGTGGGCCTATTATGAGCTGGGCTGGGGCGGCTACTGGTTCTGGGACCCGGTCGAGAATGCCTCCCTGCTGCCCTGGCTGGCCGGCTGCGCCCTGCTGCACAGCGCCATCGTGGTGGAGAAGCGCGAGGCGCTGAAGACCTGGACGGTGTTCCTGGCGCTGCTGGCCTTCGCGCTCAGCCTGCTCGGCACCTTCCTGGTGCGGTCCGGCGTGCTGAACAGCGTGCATGCCTTCGCCAGCGACCCAGCGCGCGGCGTGTTCATCCTGGGGCTGCTGATGCTGTACGTGGGCGGCGGCTTCGCGCTGTTCGCGTGGCGGGCGCAGGCGATGGCGCCGACCGGGGTGTTTGCGCCGGTCAGCCGGGAAGGCGCGCTGGTGCTGAACAACCTGCTGCTGTGTTCCGTGGCCGCGGTGGTGCTGGTGGGCACGCTGTACCCGATGTTCGCCGACCTGGTCCTGGGCCAGAAGATCAGCGTCGGCCCGCCCTTCTTCAACACCGCGACGCTGCCGCTGGCGGTGCCCTTGATCGGCGCCATGGCGGTGGGGCCGTTCCTGCCCTGGAAGCGGGCGCGGCTGTGGCCCGCGTTGCAGAAGCTGTGGTGGGTGGCGCTGGTGGCGCTGGCCGCCGCGCTGCTGTGCCTGGCGCTGGAGGGCGTGCGGGTAGGCCCGGCGCTGGGCTTCTTCGCCGCGGCCTGGCTGATCCTGGGCGCCAAGGCGGATTTCGCCCAGCGCATCGGGTTGTTCTCCCGCCCCCGCGCCGCCTTCGGCCGGGCGCTGGCGCTGCCGCGGGCGGCCTGGGGCGGGGCGATGGCGCATGGCGGCCTGGGCGTGACCATCCTCGGCCTGGCCGGCATGGGGCTGGCGGTGGACCGGCTGGCGCTGCTGCACCCCGGCGAGAGCGTGGACCTGGCCGGCTATGAATACCGGCTGGACGGCGTGGTGGACGCGCAGGGCGCCAACTTCGCCGCCCGTCGCGCCACGGTGGAGGTGACGCGCCACGGCCGCGCCGTGGTGACGCTGCACCCGGAAAAGCGCAGCTTCCCGCTGGCGCGCATGACCACCAGCGAGGCCGCCATCCACACCACCTGGCTGGAAGACCTCTACGTGGTGCTGGGCGAGGAGCGCGAGGGCGGCGTGGTGCTGCGCATCCACGACAATCCGCTGGCGCCGTGGATCTGGCTCGGCGCCGGCATCATGGCACTGGGCGGTGGGCTTTCGCTGAGCGACCGGCGCACCCGCGTGGCGGCACCGGCGGCCAAGGCCCCCGCGCTGAAGAACCCGGCGGTGCGGGCATGAGCGAAGCGGCACCCAACCCCTGGCGGCGCCGCGCGCTGCTCGGCCTGCCGCTGTTGGCGGCCGGTGGCGCGGGCCTCGGCTTCTGGGCCATGCTGCGCGGCCTCGGCACCGGCAGCTACGACCCGCATGGCGTGCCCTCCGCACTGCTCGGCAAGGCGCCGCCGGACTTCGCGCTGCCGGCGCCGGCGGGCAGCGAGTTGCCGGCGCTGGCCGCCAGCGACCTGCACGGGCTGGCGCGGCCGGTGCTGGTGAACTTCTTCGCCAGCTGGTGCGTGCCCTGCGTCATCGAGCATCCGCAGCTGATGGCGCTGAAGCGCCAGGGCGTGCCGGTGTTCGGCGTGGCCTACAAGGACAAGCCGGCCGATGCGCTCGGCTTCATCGCCCGGCGCGGCAACCCCTACACCCGGCTGGCGGCGGATGAGCCGGGGCGCGTGGCGATCGACTGGGGGGTCTATGGCGTGCCGGAGAGCTACCTGATCGACCGCCAGGGCATCATCCGCTGGCGCTGGGCCGGCCCGATCACCGAGGATACCGTGGCCGCCGACCTCGGCCCGCTGCTGCGGCGCTATTCCGCGTGAGGCGGCGGCTGTTGGCGCTGCTGCTGCTGGCTGGCGGCTGGACCGCGCCTGCCTGGGCACTGTCGGACCCCGCCGAGCAACTGCCCGATGCGGCGCAGGAGCAGCGTGCCCGGGTGATCGGGCGGGAGCTGCGCTGCCTGGTCTGCCAGAACCAGAGCATCGAGGATTCGGACGCCGACCTGGCCCGCGACCTCCGGCGGATCGTGCGGGAACAAGTGGCGGCCGGGCGCAGCGACGAACAGGTGATGGCCTTCCTGCACGACCGCTACGGCGATTTCGTGCTGCTGCGGCCGCCGTTCACCGCCGGCACCGCGCTGCTGTGGGCCACGCCGGTGCTGGCGCTGGGTGGCGGGGCGCTGCTGGTGCTGGGCCTGCGCCGGCGCCGTGCCGCGCCCGTGCCGGCAGCGCTGACGGCCGCCGAGCAGGCACGCCTGGCTGAACTGGACCGGATGCCATGATCTGGCTGTGGATGCTGCTGCTGGCGCTGCTGGCGCTGGCGCCGCTGGGCTGGGCGCTGTGGCGCCCGCGCGCCGCGCGCGGCCGGCGGGAAGCCGACCTGGCCCTGTACCGTTCTCAGCTGGCCGAGCTTGATACCGACCTGGCGGCCGGCCGGCTGGACCCGCCCAGCCATGCCGCGGCCCGGCTTGAGGTGCAGCGGCGCCTGCTGGCCACACCCGATACGGCGGCGCCGGCTGGCGGCGGCGGGATTTCGCCGCGGCTGCTGGCCCCCGTGCTGGCCGTGCCGGTGCTGGCGCTCGGGCTTTATGCCGCAACGGGAACGCCGGACATGCCTTCGGCCCCGTTCAGCCTGCGCCAGGAGCGGGCCGAGCGCGACGACGCGCTGCTGGCCCAGTTGCGAGCCCGATTGGCGCAGCTGCCGCCGGACAGCGACCAGGCGCGGCAGGGCTGGATGCTGCTGGGCAATGCCGAGCGCAACCGCGACCGGCTGGACGCGGCGGCCGAGGCCTATCGGCACGCGCTGGCCAGCCGGTTCGACGCCGACGCCACGGCGCAGCTGGCCCAGGTGCTGCTGGAACAGGACAAGCCCGAGGAGGCCGCGGCCCTGCTGGCCGAGGCGCTGCCGCGGGCGCCGCAGCATATCGGGCTGCGGTTCCTCAGCGGGTCGGCGGAGCTGGCCGCCGGCCGCGCCGACCAGGCCAAGGCGGCATGGCAGGCGCTGGTGGCGGAGGCGCCGGAGGGCGCGCCCTGGCGCGCCATGGTGCAGCGGCGGCTGGACAGCCTGCCGTAGCGGCGGAGGCGCCGATCCGGATCGGCGCCGTGCCGCACGGGGCTGGCACACCCACGACGCGTGCCGGATGCCGCGCGGCATCAGCCGTGGTGGTGCGGGTCCCGGGCCAGCTTGCGCAGCCGCCAGGCCAGGCCCAGCATCACCGCGCCCATGAACAGCGCCTGCAGCCCCACCAGCCAGATCAGGGCGAGCAGGCCCGGCCCCGGGTTCAGCACCAGCCAGCAGCCGAAGAACACCGCGACCGCGCCGAGCACGCCGAGCAGCACGCTGGACAGGCGGAAGGCCAGGACGAGGCGGATGACGCCGATGGCGATGGCCCAGGCGCCGGTCACCACCACCAGGCCCAGCGCCGATTCCGCCGGTGCCAGCAGCAGGAAGGCCGCGGCGGCGACCGAGACCAGGCCGTCCAGCCAGAACCAGAAGCCGTGCACATGCCCGGTGGCGGCCTTGTACAGCGTGGCGATGCCCTCCACCGCCAGCCAGGCGGCCAGGAAGGCCAGCATCACCGCCAGCCCGGCCTGCGGCACCAGCACCGCCAAGGCGGCGAACAGCAGCGCCGCCACGCCGCGCACCGCGAACAGCCACCAGTGGCGCGCCGCCAGCCGGATCAGGTGGACCGGGCCGGGCAGCGGGCCAAGGGCAGGACCAGGGGTCGGAAAGGAATCGGACATGCGCGGGCCTCCTCGGCGGAAGCGACAGGCTAGGCCGGGGTTGGCCGGACGGAAAGGTCCGCGCCGGGCGCGCTTGCCGGACGCGGGCCGCCCAGGCGCAGGCCTAAACTGAACGACCCCGGCGGCGGATGGTGGAGCTGAGCGGGATCGAACCGCTGACCTCGTCATTGCGAACGACGCGCTCTCCCAACTGAGCTACAGCCCCATCCGTGCCGCGAGAGGCGCGGTGTTTGCCCGCCCGTCAACGCCCTGTCAAGCCGCCACCGCCTATCCTTGCAGCGGACGGAAGCGGCCGATAGGTTGCCCGCCAATTCGCAGCGGGGTTGCTGACATATGCTCGACGCGGTGTTCTTTCTTGCCCATGCGGTGCTCGACTTGCTGTGGTGGGCCGTGTTGCTGTCTGCCCTCGTGCAGACGCTCATGTCTTTCGGCGTGCTGGATCATCGCAATCGGTTGGTTTGGAGTATTGCCGATTTCCTGGAACGCGTGACGCAGCCCTTGCTCCGCCCGGTGCGTTCGATCCTGCCGAATTTCGGCTCGGTGGATATTTCCCCCGTCATCGTTCTGCTGCTGATTACGGCCATCGATCAATACGTGCTGCGCGCGATCCAAGGCTATCTTCTGCGGGCTGGATTATACTTTTGACCCTTGCCTGCTGCTGGCGCGAAACGGCGGCCGGCATTCAGCTGCGGGTGAAGGTGCAGCCGAAGTCGCGCCGGCCTGGCTTGCAAGGGCTGGTTGAGGCCGCTGATGGCCCGCGGCTGAAGCTGGCGGTGACCGAGGCGCCCGAGGATGGCCGCGCCAACAAGGCGGTCTGCCTGGCGGTGGCCAGGGCCTTCGGCCTGCCCGGCGGCGCCGTGGCAGTGGAGCATGGCGCCACCAGCCGCGAGAAGACGTTGCTGCTGGCAGGCGATACCCTGGACCTCATCACGAAATTGGAGGCGCTGGCATGAGCGCGCGGATCATCGACGGCAAGCAGGTGGCGGCGGCGCTGCGGGCCCGGCTGGCGGCCCAGGTGGCCACGCTGGGCTTCAGGCCCGGCCTGCGCGTGGTCCGCGTGGGCGAGGACCCGGCCAGCGTGGTGTACGTGCGCAACAAGGACCGCGCCGCCGCCGCCTGCGGGTTCGACAGCAGCACAATCGTGCTGCCCGAGGGCACCGGCGAAGCCGATCTGCTGGCGGTGGTGCGGCGGTTGAACGACGACCCGGAGGTGGACGGCATCCTGGTGCAGTTCCCGCTGCCGGCTCACATCCGGCAGGACGCCGTCATCAACGCGATCTCCCCGGCCAAGGACGTGGACGGGCTGCACCCGATCAATGCCGGGCTGCTGGCCAGTGGCGCCCCGGCGCTGGTGCCCTGCACGCCGCAGGGGGTGATGCACCTGCTGGCCGCGGCCGGCACGCCGCTGAAGGGCGCCCGCGTGGTGGTGATCGGCCGTTCCGTGCTGGTCGGCCGGCCGGTGGCGCAGCTGCTGCTGGCGGCGGACGCCACGGTGACCATGGCGCATTCCCGCACCATGGACCTGGCCGCCGAATGCCGTCGGGCCGAAGTGGTAGTAGCCGCGGTCGGCCGCGCCGAGCTGGTGCGGGGCGACTGGATCGCCCAGGGCGCCACCGTCATCGATGTCGGCATCAATCGCCGCGCCGATGGCACCCTGGTTGGCGACGTGGCCTTTGCCGAGGCGCTGGACCGCGCAGGGGCCATCACGCCGGTGCCGGGCGGGGTGGGGCCGATGACCATCGCCTGCCTGCTGGAGAATACCGTGAAGGCCGCGCTGGCCCGGCGCGGCTGAGCATGGCCGCCGCGGCGCCGGAGGTTCGGCCAGGCCCGGCGGCCACGCGGGGCCGCGGCTGATGCGCGGCTTCCTGCTGGCGGCGCTGTTCGTCACCATCTGGGCCTCGGCCTTCACCGCCATCCGCGGCATGGTGCCGGAATGGCCGGCCTTCTGGGGCCTGGCCAGCCGCTTCACCCTGGTGACGCCGCTGCTGCTGGCGGTGGTGCTGTGGCGCGGCGGCAGGCTGCCCAGCCGCGAGGATCGCTGGCGGATCGGCGTGATGGGCATGTTCGGCTCGGCCTGCTACCTCGGCGGCGCCTGGATGGGCTCCCGCGTGCTGCCGACCGGGCTGGTGGCGCTGCTTTCGGCCACGGCGCCGCTGTTCGTGGCCGGCGGCGAGGTGCTGCTGTACCGGCGCCGCCTGCCGCCGCTGGCCTGGGCCGGGCTGGCGCTGGGCTGGCTCGGCGTGGCGGTGCTGGGCATCGGCCGCGGCGCGCTGGGCGTGCGGGCCGAGGAACTGCACGGGCTGCTCTTCGTGCTGGGCGGGGCGCTGTCCCAGGCCATCGGCATATTGGCCTTTGCCCCGGCGCGCGGCCGGGTGGACCCCTGGGTGGCCAATGCCGGGCAGGCCGGCGTGGCGGCCTGTACCATGCTGGTGCTGGCCAACCTGGCCTCGCCCGGGTTGCCGCCGGCGCCCAGCACCACCCTGCTGTGGACCCTGGCCTATTCCGTGCTGGTGGTCGGCGGGCTGGGCTACGCGCTGTTCTTCATGATGCTGGCGCGCGTCCCGCCCGCCACCGCCGCGGCCCTGCAGTTGCTGGCGCCGCCGCTGGCCGCGGTGTTCGGCTGGGCGCTGCTGGGGGAGGCGCTGGGCGGGCTGGACGTGGCGGGCGGGGTGGTGACGCTGGCCGGGCTGCTGCTGCTGTTCCGCGCGCGGTCCTGAGCGCACGCCGTCGCCGCGAACGCCCTGCCAGGGGCCGCGCGGCCCTTGGACGCGCGGTTACGGGTCTCGGGTCATGCCCTTCGCGGCCAGCTCGGCTTCGTAGCCGGCCCAGCGGGTGGCGTGCTCCTCGCCCAGGGTGCGCAGGTAGGCGAAGGAGAAGATGCCGCTGTCGTGCAGGTCGTCGAAGATCAGGCGGACGGCGTATTGGCCCACCGGCTCCACCTTCATGATGCCGACATGGCGGCGGCCGCCGACCGTGGTCTTCTGGCCCGGGCCATGGCCCTGGACCTCGGCGCTGGGGCTTTCGACGCGCAGGTATTCCGCCGGCAGGGTGAAGCGGGCGCCGTCGGCATAGGCCACTTCCAGCGCGCGCTCGGTCCGCTTCAGGCGGATCTCGGTGCAGTCGGCCATCAATCGGCCAGCGGCCGGGCTTCGTCCGGCAGCATGATGGGAATGCCGTCACGGATCGGGAAGGCCAGCTTGGCCTGGTCGCTGATGAGCTCGCCGCGGAGGCGGTCGTAGCGCAGCGGCCCCTTGGTGACCGGGCAGACCAGGATTTCCAGCAGCTGCGGGTCGACGGCGCCGCCGGCGGGCGCCTGGGTGTCGGACATGGGTGGCCTCCTCTAGCTCGGCTTGCTGCCGGGCGGGGGTTCGTTGTGGGCGCCGGGCTGGCCGCCCATCAGCAGCAGGGCCAGCAGCAACCTGGCGCGCTCATGCGGGCTGGGCACCTCCAGCAGCGCCTGCTTCTCGCGCGGCTCGAACGGGCAGACCATGCAGAGCGTGGTCAGCAGTTCGTCGTCGGGGGTCTGCTCCACCGCGCTCCAATTCGCCTCGATGCTGCGGGCGCGGAAGAACGCGCGCAGCGCCGCCAGCAGCGCGGCACGGTCGGCCAGCGGCGCCCGGGCCAGCAGGTTGAGGTCGGCCTCGAAGCCCGCATAGTCCGGCCTGACCACCCGGTGCAGCCGGGCCAGCGGCAGCTCCGCCGCCACGCGGAAGCGGATGACGCCGGTCAGGGTGATCAAGAAGCGGCCGTCATCGGTTTCCGAGAACGACGAGAGCCGGCCGAGGCAGCCCACCTTGAACAGGGCGGGGCCGGTCTCGGCGGCAGGTTGGCCCGGGTCCGGCTGGATCATGCCGAACATGCGGCCCTGGCCGAGCGCGTCCTCGATCAGGTTGAGATAGCGCCGCTCGAAGATGTTGAGCGGCAGCCTTCCCTGCGGCAGCAGCAGGGCGCCGGGCAACGGGAAGATGCCAATCTCCCGCGGCAGGTCCTGCAGGCCTGGATGAAAGGCTGCCATGCCGGCGGCCTAGCGGAACAGGACCGAGGACAGCTTGCGCCGGCCGGCCACGCTGGCCGGGTCGGAGAAGCCCCAGGCCTCGAAGAACTTGACCAGTTGCTTGCGGGCGGCCTCGTCGTTCCAGGCGCGGTCGCGCTTGATCGCCTCGATCAGCTGGTCCACCGCCTTGTCGCGTTCGTCGGCGCTGTTCAGCGCCACCGCCAAGTCGATGCGGGCGGCGTGGTCGTTGGCGTCGGCGGCCAGGCGGGCTTCGTATTCGCCGAACTTTTCGCGCGCGAGGCGACCTTCGGCCGCCAGTTCCAGCGCGCTGCGGACGCTGTTGATCTCGGCGTGGTCGGCGATTTTGGCCGGCACGTTGTTGACCACTTCCAGCGCCTGCTCCTCCTCGCCCAGCGCCATCAGGCTGCGGGCGATGCCGGCGAAGGCATCGGCATTCTCGGGTTCCTGCTCGATCAGCGCGCCGAAGATCTCGATGGCGCCCTGGTGGTCGCCCTGTTCGGCCGCCTGCCGGGCTTCGGCCAGCAGGTCCGCGGTGGGCATCTGGCCGCCGGCGGTCTTGAGCAGGCCTTCGACGAACTTCTTCACCTCCGATTCGGGCAACGCGCCCTGGAACATGTCGGCGATCTGGCCCTGCCAGAAGGCGACGACCGTGGGCACGGACTGCAGCGGCAGGCCCATCTGGGTCAGCTGGGCGACCAGTTGCTTGTTCCTGTCGATGTCTATCTTCACCAGGCGGACCCGGCCGCCGGCGCTACGCACCACCTTTTCCAGCGCCGGGGTCAGGGTTTTGCAGGGGCCGCACCAGGTGGCCCAGAAGTCCACCAGGATGGGGACTTCCCGGCTGCCCTGGATCACATCCTGCATGAAGGTCTGCTGGTTGCCTTCCGAGACCGGGTCGGGACCGCCGGGGGCGGCGCCGTTGGGGGCGGCTTGGCGGGCGGGGTCGAAGAGCACTTCCATGGCGGCGGTCCTGTTCTTGGGCGGGTCGCCCCGAAGGGGCGCGGATTGGTCATTACCCCGAAGGGGCGCGGATTGGTCATTACCCCGAAGGGGCGCGGATTGGTCATTACCCCGAAGGGGCGCGGATTGGTCATTACCCCGAAGGGGCGGGTTTCGTGGCTGCCCTGGTAGGGCGGGTCAATGGTCGCCCCTGCGGGCGTTCCTGGATGATAGATGCGTCTGCCGGGCGCCGGCGCAAGCCGGCCAGGCTAGGCCGCGGGGGTGCCGCCGGAGTCGAGGTCCAGCAGCATCGGCCGGTGGCCCAGGCTTTCGAGGAAGCGCAGCAGGTCCGCCGGGCGGATGGTTGTCGTTGCCGTGTTTACCAGCGGATGGAAGTTCACCCATTCGTGGTCCTGCATCAGGCTGCGGTCGAACGCCACCTGCACCGCGCCGGGCGCAGCGTTGACCAGCCCGAAGGGGGTGACCGAGCCGGGGGTGACGCCAAGCTGGGCGACCAGCTCCTCGGCCGTGCCGAAGCTGACCCGGCCAACCCCGGCGGCCCGCCCGAGCGCATTGACCGAGACCTGCCGGTCCTCCTGCAGCACCGCCAGCAGGAAGGCGCCGGCCTTGGGCTTGAGGAACAGGTTCTTGGCATGGCCGCCCGGCAACTGGCCACGCAAGGCTTGCGATTCGGCCACGGTGAAGACCGCCGCATGGGTGGTGGTGCGGGCTTCGATGCCCAGTGCGGCCAGGCGGGCCAGCAGGGTTTCCGGCGTTTCCATGGGCTCCGTCGCAGTGGCTTCGGGGGTGGGGCGGACTGCTGCGATAGGCGGTGGCGGGAATCTGCGCAATCTTCCGTTGGGTGCTTGCAATCCGCGGGAGGCATGGTAGAAGCCGCGCCCTCGGCGGAATGCGGGCGTAGCTCAGGGGTAGAGCACAACCTTGCCAAGGTTGGGGTCGAGGGTTCGAATCCCTTCGCCCGCTCCAGTCGAGATCA
>CAIMOR010000055.1 GCA_903843125.1 uncultured Rhodospirillales bacterium | reverse complement strand
GCAGCGACGAGTTGCCGGACGACGCGGCGGGCGCGGGCCACGCGGCGGGTCGGGTGTGCGGCGGCGCGTGCGGCTGCGGGTGCTGCGGGCTCAGCGGCAGGCGTTGCGCTGGGCTGCACCCAGGCCGGCGGCGGCATCGGCAGCAGCACCGCCTCGGCCAGCAGCATGGCCGGCGGTGGGCTGACGGCCGGGCTCTCGCCCATGTCGGTCTCGCCGGAAAGCCCCACCGCTATCATCGTATGGCGCTGGAACGCCTGTTCCTGGCTGGCCACGGCGGGGGCACCGGCGTCACCGAACGGCAGGCCCAGCAGCACCACCAGCAGCACCACCAGCAGCGCCAGCAGGCCGCCGAGCGCAAGCCGGTTCGGCCGACGCGGCCGGGGCGCCTCGGTGCGGGCCGGCGCGGCGGCCGGGGGTGGCGCCGCGTGGCCGGCCTGGCGGGCATCGTATTCGGCCCAGACGTCTTCCCAGCTGGTATCGCGCGGCATGATGGCATTCCCAAAGGCTGCGGTTCGATGCCGGGAGAATAACCCGTGGCTGGCGCAACCGGGGGTGGTGTTGCGTCGTGTTGTGTCGGCGACATTCACCGGCGGCGGGCCTTCCCGCGGCGCCGGGGGGCCGATATGAGGCGGGGATGACCGAAGCCCCCTCGCCTGCGCCAACCCGTGGCGCCGACACCCCCGCCGCGGCGCTGGCCCGGCTGCTTGCCATCATGGCCCGGCTGCGGGCGCCGGATGGCTGCCCGTGGGACCGCGTGCAGGACTTCGCCAGCATCGCGCCCTACACCATCGAGGAAGCCTATGAGGTGGCCGATGCCATCGCCCAGGGGCCGCAACCCGCGGTGCTGCTGGACGAGCTGGGCGACCTGTTGTTCCAGGTGGTCTACCACGCCCAGATGGCGGCGGAGGCCGGCTGGTTCGGATTCGCCGAGGTTGCCGAGGCGATCAGCGACAAGATGATCCGGCGCCATCCGCACGTGTTCGGCGCGGCTGCGGCCCGCGACGTCGGCGCGCAGAATGCCGCCTGGGACGCGCAGAAGGCCACTGAGCGCGCCAGCCGGGCCGAGACCGGCACCCTGGCCGGGGTGCCCGTGGGGCTGCCGGCGCTGACCCGCGCCGCCAAGCTGACCCGCCGCGCTGCCCGCGTCGGCTTCGATTGGCCCGATGCGGGCCAGGTGCTGGACAAGCTTGAGGAGGAAGCCGCCGAGCTGCGGGCGGAGTTGCCGGGCATGGACCCGGCGCGGCTGCAGGACGAGGTGGGCGACCTGTTCTTCGTGCTGGCCAACCTGGCCCGCAAGCTGGACCTGGACCCGGAGACCTGCCTGCGCGCCGCCAACGCCAAGTTCGAGCGCCGCTTCGGCAGCGTGGAGGCCGGGCTGGCCGCCGAGGGCCGGGCGCCCGCGGATGCCAGCCTGGATGAGATGGAAGCGCTGTGGCAGGCGGCGAAGCGGGCTGAGCGGGGCGCCTAGCCGCCCTGCCCTCAGCGCTCCGGCGCGTTCCCGGTCGGTGCCTCGCCGGGCCTGGTTGCGGCCTGGACTCGCGTGTTTTCCGGCAGCGGAATCCATTCCGCCTCGTCGCCCGGCACCAGGCCCATGCGGCGCGCGGTCCAATCCGCCTTGGCCTGCTCGATCCGCTCGCGCGAGCTGCTGACGAAGTTCCACCAGATATGGCGCGGGCCGTCCATTGCCGCGCCGCCCAGCACCATCAGCCGGGCACCTTCCGGGCCGGCGCGCAGCGCCAGCGCGTCGCCGGCGCGGAACACCAGCATCTGGCCCGGGCCGAAGCGGTCGCCGGCCACCTCGACCTCGCCGGAAAGCAGCCAGGCGGCGCGTTCCTCGTGGTGGTCCGGCAGCGGCAGGCGGGCATCGGGCGCCAGGGTGACGTCCGCGTAGATCGTGCCCCAGGCGGTCTCGACCGGGCTCTTCAGCCCCCAGCCAACGCCGGCGATCAGGCGCAGCTGCACGCCCTCGGCGTCCAGCGTCGGCAGCGTCGCCGCGGGATGGTGGATGAAGGCCGGCGCGGTCTCCTCGGCGCTGCGCGGCAGCGCCACCCAGCTCTGGATGCCGAAGATGCGGCGCTGGCGGGCGCGGTCCTCATGCGTGCTGCGCTCGGAATGCACGATGCCGCTGCCGGCGGTCATCCAGTTCACCGCGCCGGGTTCGATGGCCAGCGCGCTGCCCAGGCTGTCGCGGTGGAAGATGCTGCCGTCGAACAGGTAGGTCACCGTGGCCAGGCCGATATGCGGGTGGGGGCGCACGTCCAGCCCCTGCCCCACCAGCATCTCGCCCGGGCCCATCTGGTCGTAGAAGATGAAGGGCCCGACCATCTGGCGCTGCGTGCTGGGCAGCGCGCGGCGCACCAGGAAGCCGCCGATGTCGTGCGCGCGCGGCAGCAGGGTGAGCGGAACGTCCGGGTTCATGCGGGGCGCCTTGCCGGTTGAGGTCCCGCATGTGGGCCGTTCCACCAGCCGCCGCAACCGCGGCCCGCCGGCGTCAGGCCAGCGCGGTATGGGGCAGGCCGTGCGGCTCCCGGCGCTGCAACTCGCGCGCCAGGTCGGCCAGGAACAGGTCGATGTTGCGGCCCTCCCCGGTGACGTAGCGGGCCACCAGCCGGTGCAGCGGGCGGTAGTATTCGGCCGCCTCGATCACCGCCAGCCGGGTGCCGCCGTTGTGCAACGGGGTCAGCTCGAAGCGCCAGACGCCACCGAACTCCAGCTTGTTGCCGACGACGTGGCGCAGCAGCACGCGGCCGTGGTCCTCCACCTCCGTCCGCAGCGTCAGGCCGGTGCCGCCGTAGCTCTCGCGCCACAGCTCCTGGTGCGGCGCGCTGGGCACGCGGGTGATGCTGCGCACCTGGCGGCGCCACTGCGGATAGGCCTCGAAGTCCGTCAGCACCTGCCACACCTGGTCCGGGCGCTGCGCCAGGTCGCGGCTGCGGCGGCTGAGCTGGTGTACCGGCAGCAGCCAGGCGGCCAGGGCAACGCCGGCCAGCAACAGGACCGGCACGGCAATGGCTAGGGCAACCCACTGCAACGGAAAGGCCTCGGTTCACGTGATGGTGAGCCAGGGTAAAGCGCCTTCCCGGCCGATGCGTCAACCGTGGCGCGGCGCTTCCTCGGCCAGCAGGGCCGCATGCAGGGCACCCCAGCAGTCCCGGTCGGGGGCCACGATCAGCCCGCCGGTGTGCACCAGCGGCGAATAGGCCGCGCCGTCGAAGCGGGCAGCGTAGCCACCGGCCTCCCGGTGCAGCAGCCAGCCCGGCGCGTGGTCCCAGGGCAGCATCTTGTTGTACAGCAGCGCATGGGCGTGGCCGCCGGCCGCCATGCGGTATTCATGCGCCGCGCAGCGCAGCCCCATGGTGGCGGCCAGCCGCGGCAGGCGCGAGGTCACGCGGGACTTCAACGGCTCCGGCAGGAAGCCCCAGGAAACCGCGGCGACCATGCGGCCGACCGGCACCGGCGCGGCCACCTTCAGGTCGGTACGATGGCCGGCCTCGGTCTCGATCCAGGCACCCTGCCCGCGCAGCGCCATGGCGGTGTCGTCGCCCAGCGGGTCATGGATCCAGGCAGCAACCACCTCGCCATGGCGGATGGCAGCGGCCATGCAGCCGAACAGCGGCAGGCCGGCGGCAAAGTTCGCGGTGCCGTCCACCGGGTCCACCACGAAGGCCAGTTCGGCATCGGCCAGCCGATGCAGCACCGCGGGGTCGGCGGCGGTGGCTTCCTCGCCGACCACGGCGCAGCCGGGGAACAGCCGCTCCAGCCCGGCGGTGATGACGCGCTCGGCGGCCTCGTCGGCGTCGGTCACCAGGTCCAGCGGGCCGGACTTGGTGCGGATGGCGCCGGCGGCGAGGCGGCGGAAACGCGGCAGGATCTCCTGCCGGGTGGCCAGGCGCAGCAGGGCGGCGACGTCGGCCGCCTGGGAGAGGTTCATGCCTCGGCCTTTTCGAAACGGGCGCGGTCGGCCGGGGTCAGCCGCACGGTGACGCGGATGTCGGCGTCGTCGTCGTCGCGGGCGATGACCTCGCCGTGGCGGTACAGCCAGGCCAGGCGCGCGCCATCGGTGGCGGGAATGGCGTAGTCCACGGTTTCCAGCCCGGCGGCGAGCTTTCCGTCCAGCGCCTGGCGCAGCTGCTCCAGCCCCTGCCCGGTCAACGCCGAAACCCCGACCGAGCCGGGGGCGGAGACCGGCACGTCGCCGCCGCCGAGCAGATCGATCTTGTTCAGCACCTCCAGCACCCTGCCCTCCCACGCCTCGTCCAGCGAGGGATGCGGGCCAGAGGCGAGGTCTGCCAGCACCTGCAGCACGTCGGCGCGCTGGCTCGGGCTGTCCGGGTGGGCGACGTCGCGCACATGCAGGATGACGTCGGCGGCGGCGACCTCCTCCAGCGTGGCGCGGAAGGCTTCCACCAGCTGCGTCGGCAGTTCCGAGATGAAGCCGACGGTGTCGGACAGAATGGCGATGCGGCCGCTGGGCAGGCGGATCGCCCGCATCGTCGGGTCCAGCGTGGCGAACAGCTGGTCCTGGGCGTAGACGCCGGCGCCGGTCAGGCCGTTGAACAGCGTGGACTTGCCGGCATTGGTGTAGCCGACCAGGGCGATGACCGGGTAGGGCACCTTTTCCCGCTGGCGGCGGTGCAGCCCGCGGGTGCGGCGGACCACCTCAAGCTCCTTCTTCAGCTTGATGATGCGGTCGTCGATCAGCCGGCGGTCGATCTCGATCTGGCTTTCGCCGGGGCCGCCGAGGAAGCCGAAGCCGCCGCGCTGGCGCTCAAGGTGGGTCCAGCTGCGCACCAGGCGGGTGCGCTGGTAGCTGAGGTGGGCCAGTTCCACCTGCAGCGTGCCTTCCTTGGTGCGGGCGCGCTCGCCGAAGATCTCCAGGATCAGGCCGGTGCGGTCGATGACCTTGCAGTTCCAGGCGCGTTCCAGATTGCGCTGCTGCACCGGCGTCAGCGCCGCATCCACCACCGTAACGGTGATGCCGTGCTGCTCGATCGCCTGGCGGATCATCTCGACATGGCCTTCGCCCAGCAGCGTGCTGGGGCGGCGTTCGCGCAGCATGTGCACCGCCGAATGCACGATGGTGACGCCGATGCTGGCGGCCAGGCCGACCGCTTCGGCCAGCCTGGCTTCGGCGGCGCGGGGCGCACCTTCGGCGACAGCGCCCAGCGCACCGAGGCGCGGGCGCTGGTAGGGCAGGATGACCGCGGCGCGGGTCGGCCCGGAATCGGTGCCGTCGCCGCGGTCGTTGGCGGGCGTGTAGCCGCCCTGTTCAGTTGCCGTCGGCAGCTGGGGTCGTCTCCGTGGTGCGGGACAGCGTCAGTCGCCCGCCTTCGTTCTGCACTGTCGCCGTGCCGGCCGCCGGCACCGCCTGCGGGTCGAACAGCATGATCGGCGCGCCCGGCATCACCGTGCTGATGGCGTGCTTGTACACCAGCTGGGTATGGCCGTCCCGGCGCAGCAGCACCGAGAAATTGTCGAACCAAGTGATGATGCCCTGCAGCTTGACGCCATTGACGAGGAAGATCGTCACCGGAGTCTTGCTTTTGCGCACGTGGTTCAGGAACACGTCCTGCACGTTCTGGGATTTTTCGGCGGCCATTTCGGCTGTCCTCTTGTTGTCATGGGCGCCCCGATTGCCGGGTGCGCCGCTGGTCGCGGGCAACCCCCGCAATTGCGCTCAGACTTGGCCCTCGGCCGCGTCATTGGCAAGCCCAAGCAAGTAAGCGGCCAGCCGGAGGCTAGCTTGCCGCCAAGCCCCGCAGGTGGCGGGCCAGCGCATGGCCATCGGCGAAGGCGAAATCCGGCAGCGCCGCCGCCACGCCACCGTCATGCGCCGCATCCCCCAGCAGCACGGCGGTGCAGCCGGCATTGCGCGCGGCGACCATGTCCAGCGCGGTGTCGCCGACATACCAGACCGCTTCGGAAGGCGCGACGCCGCAGGCCGCCAGCGCCAGGCGCATGGGCGCCGGGTCGGGCTTGTCGGCCGCGGCGTCCCCTGCCCCGACCAGCCGGGTGAACAGCGGCGCCCAGCCGAGCTGTTCTGCTTCGGCGCGCAGCAGCGGCCCCTGCTTGTTGCTGTTGGTGGCCTGCGGCAGCCCGGCCGCGGCGGCCGCCCGCAGCGCCGCCTCGGCCCCCGGCATGGGCGCCAGCACCTGCAGGTGCTGGGCGCGGACCTCGCGGTAGAAGGTGTCCCGCGCGGCTTCCCAGCGGGCACCGAATATCTCGGGGAAGCTTTCCCGCAGGCTGCGGCGGACATTGGCCTTCACCTGCTCCAGCGTCCAGCAGGGCAGCCCATGTTCGCTGAAGGCGGCATTCAGCCCGGCCAGGATCGCGGCCCAGCCATCCACCAGCGTATTGTCCCAGTCCCAGATGATGGCGACCGGGCGGGGTGGTGCCGCGGTCACGCGTTTCCCTTCACGTGGCGGGCAAACAGGTCGAACAGCCGGCGCGCCACCGGGCCCACCCGGCCATCCCCCACCGGCCTGCCGTCCAGCTTGACCATGGGCTTCACGAAGCTGGTGACGGAGGACAGGAAGGCCTCCCGCGCGCCGCGCAGTTCATCCAGGCTGTAGTCGCGCTCCTCGAACGCAATGCCGGCGGCGCGCATCTCCGCCAGCAGCACGTCGCGGGTGCAGCCGGGCAGGATGTGCTGGTCCAGCGGGCGGGTTACCAGCGTGCCGTCGGCGGTAACGATCCAGAAGCTGGTCGCCGCCCCTTCCCGCACCAGGCCGGTGGCAGGGTCGTACAGCACGGCTTCGATGGCGCCGGCTTCACGCGCCGCCTGGCGGGCCAGGCAGTTGGGCAGCAGGTTGATGGTCTTGATGTCGACGCGCGCCCACCGCTCATCCGGGTAGGTGATGGCGCTGCCGGTCCAGGCCTCGATATCGGTCGGATAGGGCGGGATGCGCTTGGTGGTGACCACCACCCCCGGCGGCACCGGCTTGCTGGGAAAGGCATGGTCGCGCCGGGCCACGCCGCGCGTTACCTGGATGTAGATCTGGCCTTCCCGCAGCCGGTTGCGCCGGGCCACCTCCAGCAGCACCAGCCGCAGCGCCGCGCGGGGCATGGGCCGGGCGATGCGGATGGCGTCGCAGCTTCGCTCCAGCCGGCCGAGGTGGCGGCCCTCGTCGATCAGGTGGCCACCGTAGAGGTGGACCACCTCATAGACGCCGTCCCCGAACTGGTAGCCACGGTCCTCGATGTTGACCTCGGCCAGCCGCTGGTCGGCGTAGCGGCCGTTGACGTAGGCGATGCGTGACATGCTTCCCCCGAAGCGGTGGTATCGGGCCCCGCGTCAGGGACCGTTGGCGGCAGCTGGCAGCGGTGCGCCGGCCGCGGCAGGCGCCCGGGCCTCGGCATGCACGCCGAGGAACTTCAGCTTGCGGTGCAGCGCGCTGCGTTCCATGGCGACGAAGTTCGCGGTGCGGCTGATGTTGCCGCCGAAGCGCAGCAGCTGCGCCTCCAGGTACTGCTTCTCGAACAGCTCGCGCGCCTCGCGCAGCGGCAGGGTCATGATCTCGCTGCTGCGGTCCAGCTTCAGCATCGCCGGCGCGGCCGCGCCGACCTGGGGCGGCAGCATCTCGGCGCGGATCGGCTCCTTCGCGTCGCCCGGCGCCATGATCTGCAGCCAGTCGATCAGGTTGCGCAGTTCGCGCACGTTGCCCGGCCATTCATAGGCCTGCATCGCCGCCAGCGCATCCTCCGCCAGCTCGCGCGACGCCATGCCGGAGGTGGCGGCGGAACGCAGCATGAAGTGGCGCGCCAGGGTCGGCACGTCGTCCCGCCGGTCGCGCAGCGCCGGCACCTTCAGCGGCACCACGGCCAGGCGGTAGTACAGGTCCTCGCGGAACCGGCCATTGGCGATCTCGGCCTGCAGGTCGCGGTTGGTGGTGGCGATGACGCGCACATCCACCTTCACCCGGGTCGCGCCGCCGATGCGTTCGAAGCCCTGTTCCTGCAGGGCGCGCACGATCTTGCCTTGCGTTTCCATCGGCATGTCGGCGACTTCGTCGAGCAGCAGCGTGCCGTTGTGCGCGCGTTCCAGCACACCGGCGCGGCGCGGCTGCGTGACCGGGTCGCTGCCGGCCTCGACGCCGAACAACTCCTCCTCGAACCGTGCCGGGTTCAGCGTGGCGCAGTTCAGTGCCACGAAGGGGCCGTCGGCGCGGCGGCTGCGCGCGTGCAGCAGCCGGGCGGCCACCTCCTTGCCGGCGCCGGCCGGGCCGGTGATCAGCACCCGGCTGCCGGTGGGTGCCACCTTCTCGATCGCGCCGCGCAACTGGCTCATGGCGTTGGAGACGCCGACCAGCTCGGTCTCCGGGCCCGCGCGCAGCCGCAGCTCGCTGTTCTCCCGCCGCAACCGCGCCGCTTCCAGCGCGCGGGCGGCGATCAGCAGCAGCCGGTCGGACTTGAACGGCTTCTCGATGAAGTCATACGCGCCGTTCTGGATCGCCTGCACCGCGGTCTCGATGGTGCCATGGCCGGAGATCATAACCACCGGCACCGTTGGTTCCTCGCGGTGCATCGCGTCGAGGATGCCGAGGCCATCCAGCCGGGAGTTCTGCAGCCAAATGTCGAGGATGACGAGCGAAGGCCGCCGCGCGCGGAACGCGGCCAGGGCGCTGTCGCTGTTGTGCGCCTGGCGGGTGTCGTAGCCCTCATCCGCCAGGATGCCCTCGATCAGGGCGCGGATGTCCGGCTCGTCGTCAACGATCAGGATTTCATGCGCCATGCGCGCGCCTCAACCCGCTGCCATCGATAGTTCCGGACATAGCCCCATCTGCCAGTGGTTCCAACGTCATGCCCCGATCTGGTGCGGCGCGCCAGGGCAGCCTGAGCACCGCCCGGGCGCCGAGCCTGCCGCCGGCGGCGGCTTCGCCCCGGTCTTCCAGGCTCAGCGTGCCGCCATGGTCCTCCATGATCTTCTTGACGATGGCAAGGCCGAGGCCGGTGCCCTTGGCCTTGTGCGTGACATAGGGTTCGGTCAATCGATCGCGTTCCTCGCCTTGTGGCAGGCCGATGCCGTCATCCTCGACGGTGACGGTTACCGCCTCTTCCGCCACCGCAACGCGCACGGTGATGTGTCCGTTCACTTGGCCCTGCAGCAACGGCAGCGGCCGGCCGGTAGGCTCCTCGCCGGAGTCGGCCTGCGCCCGCATGGTGATGGCATCGGCGGCGTTCTGCAGCAGGTTGACCAGTGCCTGGCCCAGCAGTCGGCGGTCGCAGGGCACCACCGGTGCCACGTCGGGCAGTTCGGTGGCGTAGACGATCTCGGGATGGGCGTCGCGTTGCAGCACCAGCGCGTCCCGCACCATCTGGCAGGCATCCTCCGGCTTGATGACCGGCTGCGGCATTCGGGCGAAGGCGCTGAACTCGTCGACCATGCGCCCGATGTCACCGACCTGGCGCACGATGGTGTCGGTGCAGGCGACGAAGGTGTCGGGGTCGTTGGTGATCTGCTTCAGGTAGCGCCGCTTCAGCCGTTCCGCGGAAAGCTGGATCGGCGTCAGCGGGTTCTTGATCTCATGCGCAATCCGCCGCGCGACATCGGCCCAGGCGGCCTGGCGTTGCGCGGTCAGCAGCGCGGTGATGTCGTCGAAGGTCAGGACGTAGCCGTCCACCTGACGGTCGTTCAGCCATTCCACCGCGATGCGCGCCAGCAGCGTGCGCCGGCGGCTGGCCGGCCCGATACGGATCTCCATGGTCCGCGCCCGTTCCGGCGTGGCGTCGCCGCCTTCCCGCAGCGCCGCCAGCAGCGGCTGGAACTCCGGCATCACCTGGGCCAGCGGCTGGCCGATGGCGGTATCCAGGTCGATGCCCAGCAACTCGCTGGCGCTGCGGTTCGGCAGGTTCACCCGGCCCTCCGCGTCCAGCCCGACCACGCCGGCGGAAACGCCGGAGAGCACCGTTTCGGTGAAGCGGCGGCGGTCGTCGATCTGCCGGTAGGCCTGCATCAGTTCGGAACGTTGCGCACCGAGCTGGCTGGTCATGCGGTTGAAGGCGCGGCTGAGGGTGCCGATCTCGTCATCCGTCGCCCCCTCCTCCACCCGCGTCGTCAGGTCGCCGGCGCGGACACGTTCCGCCGCCAGGATCAACCGGGAGATGGGACGCGCCAGCTGGTTCGCAATGACCAGGCCGATCAGCACCGCCGCCAGCAGCACCAGCAGCGCGGCGATGGCGAAGATCATCACGAAGGTGATCTGCAGGCCGGAGCGGTTGCGGTCCAGTTCCTCATAGGCCGCCACGGCGCTTTCGGTGCGCTGCATGTGCTCGATCACCATCGGGTCCACCGGGCGGCCGATCAGCAGCATCATGCCCGAAGGCGGGTCGAGTGCGACGATGGCGCGGACGCGGCCCTCCGCCTCCCCGGGCAGCACCGCCACATCTCCGCTGCGGGCCAGGTCCAGCGCCCAGGCGGGCGGCGGCTCCAGCACGAAGCCGGTGGAGATGCCGGCATGGGCAACGACGCGGCCGAGCGTCGGCTCGAACACGATGGCCTCGGTCAGGCTGCGCAGGGCGGCGTGGGTCGCCAGGGTGCGGGCGAAGGCCAGCCCGTTGTCCGGCAGCAGCAGCTGCGCGCGGTTCAGGTCGTTCGCCATGGCCAGGGCATCGGCGCGGATATTGCCGCGGTGCTCCACCATGTAGGCGCGGCTGGCGGCCAGGGAGGCTTCGAGCGCGGTGCGGACCCGGTCCGAGAACCAGGCCTGGATGCCCAGGTTGAAGAACAGCGCGGCGAAGCCGGCAACCAGGATGGCCGGCACCACCGCCACCACGCCGAACAGCAGAACCAGCCGCACATGCAGCCGGGCGCCGGCCGAGCCACGGCGCCGTTCCGACCACACCCGCACCAGGCGCCCGGCCAGCGAGGCGCCGAGCACCAGCAGCACGGACATGTTGACCAGCACCATGCCGACCACCAGGCCGGGGCTGGAAGGCCCGAACGGGCTGCCGCCGGACAGGATGGAAAAGGTGCCGATGGCCAGCAGCAGGGCGGTCGTCGCCAGCCCGATGGTCATGGCGCGGCCCAGCAGCAGGTCCGCCACCCGGCGCAGCAGGTTGCGCGGCGCCTTTTCCTCCGGCGCGCCCAAGGCCCCGGCGGCCGGGGTCGGCATCAGCCGATCCCGCGCACCACGGGCAGTTCAAGCTCCCGCAGCTTCTTGCGCAGCGTGTTCCGATTGAGGCCCAGCATCGCCGCCGCCTTTATCTGATTTCCCCGGGTCGCGGAAAGCGCCAGGCGCAGCAGCGGGCGCTCCACCTCGGCGATCACGCGTTCGTAGAGGTCGCGCACCGGCAGGCCGTCCTTGTGGGCGGCGACGAAGGCCTTCAGGTGCCGCTCGACCGACTGTTCCAGCGTCTCGGAGGAACGGGCGCCGGAATCGGTCGGCAGGTCGGCCTCGGTCAGCTCGGAACCCACGGCGTCCTCGCCGATGGTCTCCTGCGGGTAGAGCGCCGCGAGCCGGCGCATCAGGTTCTCCAGCTCGCGGGCATTGCCGGGCCAGCTGTGCCGCTTCAACCGCTCGATCGCCTCGGGGCTGAGCTGCTTCCCAGGCAGTCCGCTGGCCTTGGCACGGTCCAGGAAGTGGCGCGCCAGCAGCGGGATGTCCTCGGCCCGGTCGCGCAGCGGCGGCAGGCGGATCGGCACCACGTTGAGGCGGTAGAACAGGTCCTCGCGGAACAGCCCCTGGCGGATGGCCTGGCGCAGGTCGCGGTGGGTGGCGGCGATGATGCGGACATTGGCCTTGATCGGCGTGCGGCCGCCCACGGTGGTAAACTCGCCTTCCTGCAGCACGCGCAGCAGGCGGGTCTGCGCCTCGGGCGGCATGTCGCCGATCTCGTCGAGGAACAGGCTGCCGCCGGCGGCCTGCTCGAACCGGCCGACGCCGCGGTTCAGCGCGCCGGTGAAGGCGCCGCGCTCATGGCCGAACAACTCGCTCTCGATCAGCTCGCGCGGGATGGCCGCCATGTTGATGGCGACGAAGGGGCCACCGCGCCGGCGGCCGTAGTCGTGCAGCGCGCGGGCCACCAGTTCCTTGCCGGTGCCGCTCTCGCCGGTGATCATCACCGTCAGGTCGGTGGTCGTCAGGCGGGCCACGGTGCGGTAGATTTCCTGCATCACCGGGCTGCGGCCGACCAGCGGCAGCTTCTCGTCGCCGCCCTCGTCCTCCTGCGGCAGCGGCACGTTCGGCACCGCCAGCGCACGTTCCACCACCGCCAGCAGCTCCTTCAGGTCGAAGGGCTTGGGCAGGTACTCGAAGGCGCCACGCTGCGCCGCCTTCACCGCGGTCATGAAGGTGGACTGCGCCGACATCACCACCACGCGCAGGTCCGGCCGCACCCGGCGGATGCGCGGCACCAGGTCCAGCCCGTTCTCGTCGGGCATGATGACATCGGTGATGACCAGGTCGCCCTCGCCATCCTCCACCCAGCGCCACAGCGTGGCGGCCGAGGACGTCGCGCGCACCTGGTAGCCGGACCGCCCGAGCGCCTGGCTCAGCACGGTGCGGATGGCCCGGTCGTCATCCGCGATCAGGATCGTGCGGCTGTCGTTCATCGCCTTGGGGTTGGTCCCCACCGGCTGCATCGGTACTTGCATCAATAGCCCCCATTGGGCGAACCGGCCCGGCGCCAGGGTCCCGGTGGTTCGCTGCCTGCTGGCGGCATGGGCAACGAAAGGCGGAACACCGTGCGACCGGGACGGCTGTCGCATTCGATCAGGCCGCCGACATCGGCGACCAGCTTGGCGACCAATGCAAGACCCAGGCCTTGGCCGCCGGGCTTGGTCGTCACGAAGGGCTCGAACAGCGTGGCACGGATTTCCTCGGGGATGCCGGGTCCATTGTCCCGCACGCTGACGGTCAGCGGCAGGTGGACCCGTTCCCGTGATCCGGGGATGGCGATGCGGACGCCGTGGTGGAAGGCGGTGGAGAGGTGCAGTTCGCCGCTCACCGGGTCCACCGCCTCGGCGGCGTTCTTGACCAGGTTCAGCAGGATCTGCACCAGCTGGTCCCGATTGGCCCAGACCGCGGGCAGCGAGGGGTCGTATTCCTCCAGCAGGCGCAGATGCGCGGCGAAGCCGGTCTGCGCCACGCGGCGGACGTGTTCCAGCACCTGGTGGATGTTGACCGCATGGCGCTCCACCGGGCGCTCCGAGAACATGTCCATCCGGTCCACCAGGTTGCGGATGCGGTCGGCCTCGTCCTGGATCAGCTGGCACAGCTCGCGGTCGTTCTCGTTGGCGCCCTGTTCCAGCAGCTGGGCGGCGCCACGAATGCCGGAAAGCGGGTTCTTCACCTCATGCGCCAGCATCGCCGCCATGGCGGAAGCGCCGCGCGCCGCGCCCATGAAGTTCATCTGCCGGTCCAGCTTGGCGGCGGTGGAGCCGTCGTTCAGCATCAGCACCACGCCGCCCGGCAACTCCGGCAGCGGCGCGCCATGCGCGGCCACGCCGGTGCGGCGCAGTCGCGGGCTTTCCAGGTGCATGTCGTGGTCCGAGACCGGCGCGTCATGCGCGCGCACCTGATGCAGCAGGGCGAACAGCCGGCTGTCCGACGGCAGGATTTCCGCCAGCCGCATCCCCACCAGCGTGGTGGAGGACAGCTTGAAGAACAGCTCGGCCGCGGTGTTGACGAAACGGAACCGATCCTCCGCATCCAGCACGGCGGCCGGCATCGGCAGCGCGCTGAGGATGGCGGCGGCATCCGGCGCGGGCATCAGGCCGCGCGGCAGGCGGGCGGGCGGCACGGCGCGCAACGGCGGCTCCCGCCGGGGAATGGTCGATGTGGTCATGCGGCCATCCTGTTCGCTTCGTCGGCATCATGCCCGCGGGCCTGGAATTCGGCGCGGATCGCCTCCAGCCCCTTGTCCAGCAGCGGGGTGTAGAAGGCGTGGATCAGCGCTTCCACCTGCTCGGGCGTGTCCACCGTATTCACCTGGCTGCGGAACTCCGCGCTGCCGGGCAGGCCCTTGGAATACCAGGCGACATGCTTGCGGGCCAGGCGCACGCCGGTGTTGCGGCCGTGGTGCTGCATGATGTCGCGGTAGTGCTCCAGCAGAATCGCCAGTTGCTCGGCCAAAGGGGGTTCCGGCGGCAGCACGCCGGTGGCCAGGTATTCGGCGACCATGCGCGGCAGCCAGGGCCGGCCGTAGCAGGCGCGGCCGATCATCACGCCATCGGCACCGGAAAGCCGCAATGCCTCGGCGGCGTGCAGCGGGGTCAGGATATCGCCGTTGGCCAGCACGGGAATGGAGACCGCCTCCTTGACCGTGCGGATGAAGGCCCAGTCGGCGGTGCCGTTGTAGAACATCTGCCGGGTGCGGCCATGCACCGTGACCAGGCGGATGCCGCAGTCCTCGGCGATGCGCGCCAGCTTCGGCGCGTTCAGGCTGTTGTGGTCCCAGCCCATGCGCATCTTCAGCGTCACCGGCACGTCCACCGCCTTGACGGTGGCTTCCAGGATCGCGGCGGCGCGCAGTTCGTCACGCATCAGCGCGCTGCCGGCGGACTGGCCCAGCGCCACCTTCTTCACCGGGCAGCCGAAGTTGATGTCGATGATCGCGGCGCCACGGTCGGCCGCCAGCCTGGCCGCCTCGGCCATGGTCTGCGGGTCGCAGCCAGCCAGCTGCACCGCGGAGGGCGCGCCGAAGCCATCGACCTCCGCCATCTTCAGGGTCTGCCGGTTCTCCCGCACCATCGCCTGGCTGGCGATCATCTCGGAGACCACCATGCCGGTGCCGAGGCGCCGGGCCAGCCGGCGGAACGGCAGGTCGGTGACGCCGGACATCGGCGCCAGGTAAACTGGCACGGCCACGCGCACGCTGCCGACCTCGATCGGGGCCAGGGTTGACAACGCCGCGGCCGGAATTGCAGGGCTGATGCTCATCATTTGGGCAAAGTAAACCATGCCTTCCAAGCAGGCAAGGTAATCGCCTAATAATATGTCACCCTGCCTCGGTGGCCCCCGCCACCTATGCTGCGCTGCGCTGCGGGCCGCCCACGCCCGTGCGGCGAAGCCCGGCGCTTGCGGTTTGCCGCGCCGCTGGTATGGGTGCCGCGCCATGACCAAACCCCGCATTGCCGCCCTGCTGCTGGCCGCCGGCCGCGGCACCCGCTTCGGCGCCGACCGGCCGAAGCAGTACCTGCCGCTGCTTGGCCGCCCGGTGCTGCGCCACGCCGCCGAGGCGCTGCTGGCCGAGGGCCTGGTGACGCTGCTGCAACCGGTCTGCCCGGCCGGCGAGGAGGCCGAGATTGCCGCCATGCTGGCCGGCCTGCCGCACCTGCCCCCCGTGGTCGGTGGCGCGACAAGGCAGGACAGCGTGCGGAACGGGCTGGAAGCCCTGGGGCCGCACGCGCCGGAGGTGGTGCTGGTGCACGACAGCGCCCGCCCGGTGGTGCCCGCCGGCACCATCCCGCGCCTGCTGGCGGCGCTGGAACGCCACCCCGGCGCCGTCCCGGCCCAACCGGTGGCCGATACGCTTAAGCGCGGCGCGGCGGGCGTCATCGTGGAGACGGTGCCCCGCACCGGCCTGTTCCGCGCCCAGACCCCGCAGGCCTTCCGCTACGGCGCGTTGCTGGCCGCGCATCGGGCGATGACGGAGGAAGGCACCGACGACGCCTCCATCCTCGAAGCCCAAGGGCTGGCCGTGGCGCTGGTGGCGGGCAGCGAGACCAATATCAAGATCACCTTCCCCGAAGACCTGGACCGCGTGGAGGCCATGCTGATGTCCCGCCTTGTTCCCCGCGTCGGCACCGGCTTCGACGTGCATCGCACCGAGATCGGCCGCAGGATGATCCTCTGCGGTGTCGAGGTGCCCAGCGAGTTTGGGTTGGAAGGCCATTCGGATGCCGATGTCGGCATCCACGCGTTGTGCGATGCGATCTATGGCGCGCTGGCCGAGGGCGATATCGGCACCTGGTTCCCGCCCAGCCAGATGACGTGGAAGGACGCCGACAGCGCGCAGTTCCTGGTGCACGCGGCGGAACGCGTGGCGGCGCGCGGCGGCGTGCTGGCCAATGTGGACGTGACCCTGATGTGCGAGCGCCCGCGGATCGGCCCGCATCGCGACGCCATGGAACAGCGCCTGGCCGCGCTGCTGGGCGTGCCGCGCGGCCGGGTGAGCGTGAAGGCGACGACGACGGAGCGGCTGGGCTTCACCGGCCGCGGCGAGGGCATTGCCTGCCAGGCCGCGGCGACGGTGCTGCTGCCCTTCGCCTGAGCCGGGCCCCTACGCAAATCGGGGCCGCCCCAGGGCAGCCCCGACACTTGGGAACAGGAGGAGATGCCGGGAGTGCAGTCGCCCGGCGGCCACAGCCTCATTGCATATCGCGTGCCAACTACGGCATCCGTTCCAGGATGCTGACGTAATTGGCCACCGCGGCGCCGCCCATGTTGAAGATGCCGGCACGGTCTGCCTTTTCGAGTTGCATCGCCCCGGCCTGGCCGGTCAGCTGCATGGCCGCGATGGCGTGCATGCTGACGCCGGTGGCGCCGATCGGGTGGCCCTTGGCCTTCAGCCCGCCGGAGCGGTTGACCGGCAGGCGGCCGTCCTTCGCGGTCCAACCTTCCAGCACGGCGCGGGCGCCCTGCCCTTCCGGCACCAGGCCCATCGCCTCGTATTCGATCAGCTCGGCCACCGTGAAGCAGTCATGCGTCTCGACGAAGCTGAGGTCCATGACGCTGCCGAGGCCGGCGGCGGCCAGCGCCTGCTGCCAGGCCAGCGCCGGGCCCTCGAACTTCAGGATGTCGCGGCTGGCGATGGGCAGGTAGTCGTTGACCTGCACCGCCGCGCGGAAGCGCACCGCCTTCTGCATCGCCTTGGCCGTCTCGGCATCGGTGATGACGAGCGCGGCGGCGCCGTCGCTGACCAGGCTGCAATCGGTGCGCTTCAGCGGGCCTGCCACGAAGGGATTCTTCTCGCTCTCGGTGCGGCAGAACTCGAAGCCGAGATCCCTGCGCATCTGCGCATAGGGGTTGTCGCAGCCATTGGCGTGGTTCTTGGCTGCAATGGCGGCCAGCGCGTCGGAGCTGTCGCCCCAGCGCTGGAAATAGGCCTCGGCAATCTTGCCGAAGACGCCGGCGAAGCCACCGTCGATGCCCTGCTCGGTCTTGCGGTAGCTGGCGTTCAGCAGCAGTTCGCCCACCTGCTTGCCCGGCGTCGCGGTCATCTTCTCGGCGCCGACCACAAGGGCGAAGCGGCCGCGCCTGGCCGCCAGGAAGTCCAGCGCGCCATGGATGGCGGCGGTGCCGGTGGCGCAGGCATTCTCGTACCGGGTCAGTGGCTTGAAGCGCAGCTCCGGCAGGGCCTGCAGCACCAGGGAGGACGGAAAACCCTGGTTGGTGAAGCCCTCGCCGAACACGCCCACGAAGCCGGCATCCACCTCGGCCGGGCTGATGCCGGCATCCTCGATCGCGGCGCGGGCGACGCCGGCGATCAGGCTTTCCAGGTCCGGCGCGTCGTCCCGCCGGCCGAAGGGGTTATGCGCCCAGCCGACGATGCAGGCATCGCGCGTGTTGTTTTCAGCCATGCTCGGCTCCTGTTCCGTCCCGATGCCTTACCGTAGTGTGGGACCGCCTCGGAATCATCCCCCCGCCCTGGTCCGAAGCGCCGCCGTAGCGAATCAGTCAGCATTGCTTCAGTCTGTGAGACGACTCCAGGGGATTGGGGGGCTTTTCGACCGCATGCGTGTACCGCTGCCCTATATCGTGCTGGTGGCCGTTGCCGCCGGCGGCGGCGCCGTGGTCGGCGCCGGCTGGTGGCTTGCGGCCAGCGTGGCGGCTGCGGAACGTGAGGACCAGGCAGCGCTGGCCACCGGGCAGGTGCTGCGGCTGGCGCGCCAGGCGCGCGAGGCGATACCACGGGCGCTGGACCCGGCTGACCGGATGCTGGCGCAGATCCAGGCCCGCCAGCTTGCCATCGCCCGGGCCGACCGGCGGGAGGCCGAGACGCTGGAACAAGCTCTGCTGGCCGGCGCCCGGCGCGGCCAGGACGGTATCCGCCTGCTGGCCGCGACCGATGCCGCCGGCAACCTGGTCTGGTCTTCCCAGCCCGGCGCGCTGCCCACCTGGGTCGGCAACCAGGAGTTCTTCATGGCGCATCGCTATGGCCGCGTGGCCACGGCGGTGGGCCGCATGCCCAACGCAACCGCCGGACAGGGCAACCTGATCGTCTCGCGGCCCCTGCTGGGGCGGGAGGGTGGCTTCGCCGGCGTCGCACTGGTGGCGCTGGAGCCCAGCCGCATCGCCCAGGCGCTGCCGGCCGCGAACGCCATCGGCGAGCCCATGCTGGCGCTGTACCACGCCGATGGCGGCCTGCTGGCCCGCGGCCGCGGCGCCGGGGCCATCGCCATGCCGACGCAGCTGGACCCGCGCCTGCTGCCCGAGACCGGCGGCGACCGCAGCGACATGCTGCGCGACCCGCGCGACGACCACGCGCTGGCCACCGCCACCGCACAGGTGCCGGGCCACGACCTAGTGGTGGCCGCGACATTGGACGACACCGCCGGCGCCGCCGCCGCGCGTCGGCTGGCGCTGGTCGCCTTCGGCATGGCCGGCGTGCTGACGGCGCTGTGGTTCGCACTGACGGCCTGGCTCGGCCTGCGGCTGCGGCGCCAGGGCGCGGCCGACGACGCTCAGCCGGCCGAGGCGCCCCCCACCGTCGCGGTGCCGCGCGGCCTGCCGCTGCGCGGCCGCACCGCCACCATGCCGCCCAGCCTGATCGCGGCCATGCCAACCGCCAGCTACGCCGCGCTGGTCGGGGAGGATGGCAGCGTCCGGGTGACCGCGCTCAGCCCGGGGCTGGAGCGGCTGACCGGCTATCCGCCGGCGGTATTCCAGGACCAGGACCGCTGGCAGCGCTGCATCGACTGGACCAGCTATCCGCCCGGCCAGCCGCTGCCGGAACGCCTGCTGCAGGAGCCGGAAGCCGAGGTTGAATACCGCCTGAAGCGTGCCGACGGCCGTTGGATCTGGCTGCGCGAGACCTGCCGCGTGGTGGCCCGCGACGCTGAGGGTGTCGAGGTGGTCGGCGTGCTGCAGGACATGACGCGGGAGCACGACCTGGCCCGCCAGGCCGAGCAGGCCTCCCGCGCCGCAACCCAGGGCATTGTCGCCGCCGGCCTGGCGCACGACCTGAAGGGGCCGCTGCAGACCATCTCCTTCGCTGCGCAGAACGGGCTTGATGCGCTGGCCAGCGGCACGGCAGGCACCGAGGAGGTGCGCCAGCGACTGCTGCGTGTGGTCTCCCAGTCCGAGCGCGCCTCGGCCATTGCGCGCCAGCTTGGGGACTTCACCCGGCTGGAGAACCTGAAGCTGGAAGCGGTGCAGGTGGCCGGCGCGGTGCGGGCGGTGATGGCCGAGGTCTCGCAGCCGCTGCAGGAAGCCGGCATCGAGGTGCAGCTTCGCCTGGCCGACAACCTGCCGCCGGTCCGCGGCCTGGGCCTGATGGTGGAGCAGGTGCTGGTGAACCTGTGCCTGAATGCGCGGGACGCCATGGCGGCGCAGCCCGAGGGCCAGCGCGTGCTGCGCCTGGGCGCGATCTTCCGCGCCGATACCGACCAGGTGGAACTGACGGTGACCGACAGCGGCGGCGGCGTACCGCCTGCCCTGCTGGAGCGGGTCTTCGAGATGCATTTCACGACGAAGGAACGCAGCAAGGGCAGCGGGCTGGGCCTGACGCTCTGCCGCTTCATCATGACGCGGTTCGGCGGGACCATCACGCTGCGCAACGTGCCGGGCGGCGCCGAGGCGCGGCTGGTGTTCCGGCGGGCGCAGGTGCTGGCGCCGCCGCCGGTGCCGCAGCAGCCTGCCGCGGCCGCGGTTCCCGGCGGCGCGCCCGTCCGGGCAAGCGCCGCCGGGTGACGCCCGGGGGGGCGATCCGAACACGATAGGCAGCGGGGTCTAGGCACCGGGTCGCTTGGCGCAGCCCTCAGGCCACGCCGGCCGCCCGAAGCGGTGGCGCGGTCAGGCCGGCGGGAAGCCGGAGAAAACGTAGCCCATCTGCCGTACCGTGACGATGCAGGCCTCGCCGAGGTCATCCTGCAGCTTCTGCCGCAGGTGCAGCACGGCGTTGTCCACCGCGCGGTCGCCCGGGCGCCATTCACGGCGGAACACCAGGCGGGTCAGCTCGTCGCGGGTGCGGGTCTCGCCGGGCGTCTGCGCCAGGGCGGAGAGCGTGTCGAACTCCGCCGTGGTCAGCCGCAGCGGCGTGCCGTCCGGGCGATAGACCCGGCGTTCCGCCTGCACCACGCGCCAGCCGCTGCGTACCGGAGCCGGTGCGACGGCGGCCACCGCGGCCACCGCGGGCGAATGGACCGGCCGCACCGAAGGCCGGCGCAGGTGGGCGCGCAGCCGGGCCACCAGCTCGCGGCCGGACACCGGCTTCAGCAGGAAGTCGTCGGCGCCCTGCTCCAGGCCCAGCACGCGGTCCATTTCCTCGCGGTTGCCGGTATGCATCAGGATCGGCACATCCGTCATGCTGCGCAGTTGCGGCAGCATCACCAGCGTATCGACCGTGCCGAAGCGCTGGTCGAGCAGAATGGCGTCCACCTTCTGCTGCTGCAGCACGGCAACAAGGTCGCCGAAGCTGTTCACCTCGATCGCCCGCATGCCGTAGCGCTGGATGTAGTCCGCGACCTCACCGGTCAGCGCTGCCTCGTCGTCCGCCACCACCACCGTGGGCATGGCACTGTCGAAACGCGGCATCATGCCAAGGGCGGCGGCCTGGGAAGGCGCGGCGCCTGGCACTGTTTGCAAAGAAATCATCCCTCTATCCCCCAGAGGTTAAGATCTCACATTAAGAAGAACTGTTTCTTTGTCGGGTCCCCCAACCTTCTTAAGAAACAGCTTGAAGCAGCGTCCCCCACTGCGTCGACGGCCATAGTCAGCAGAACTCGACAACATCCGCAAGGGTAAATGCTTCATCAACAGTGCCGAGGCGACCGGCATTCTTGCGCTTTCGTGTGAGCAACCGCGCCGAAACTTAAGACATCACGTTAACTTCGGGGGATCTCACATGCGTTTTGCAGCAAAAAAGTCCAGCAAGTCCGGGTCCTTGCAGGAAGTTTCTGAGAAGAAGACCCAGCTGACGCCGCCACAGATGCAGCAAGCCGCCGACATCTACAGCCATGACCTGGCGGTGTTGGTGCTGAACGAGGAAGCCGATGTGCTGGACGAGGTGGCGACCATGCTGCGCCGTCGCGGCCTGATGGTGCATCTCGCCGGCTCCGCCACCGAGGCGCGGGCGCTGATGATGACGCATCCGGAAATCGGCGTGATGCTGTCCGACATCTGCCCGCTGGAAGGCGAGGCGCTGCAGCTGGCGGCCAACGTCCTGGCCGGCAAGCCGCCGCTGCCGGCGGTCGAACTGGTGCTGATCACCGGCTACGCCCACCGTGCCGACCCCATCAGCAACCCGCTGATGAACCGCATCGGGCTGCTGCAGGAACCGTTGAAGTTCCGCGACATTGCCGCCGCGGTCAGCCAGGCGCTGTCGCGGGCGGCCGCGCGGCGGTCGCTGCCCAGCTCGTTGAACCTGCGGCATTACGACGCCGACTGAGCCGCGCCTGACCGCCCCCGTGCGGCGCCGCCTGTCAGGGGACAGGCGGCGCCGGGCCGGCTTTCGCCAACCCCTTGCCCACAGGTCTTTCCGATGCGCACACCGCCGCTTCCTGCCGTGGGCCCGCGCCGCCGCGCCCTGGTCGCCGGCCTCGGTGGCCTCGGCCTGGTCGCCGCCCTGCCGGGTTCGGCCCAGGCGGCCGCCGCCGCCTCGGACCAGGCGCAATGGCTGGAATTCCGCCAGCGCTTCGTCACCGCCGAAGGCCGCGTGGTGGATACCGGCAACCGCAACATTTCCCACAGCGAGGGCCAGGGCTACGGACTGCTGCTGGCCGAGGCCTTCGCCGACCGGACCACCTTCGACCGCTTGCTCGGCTGGACCCGTGCCACGCTGCTGCGGCCGGAAGGGCTGCACGCCTGGCGCTTCCGGCCCGGCGGCGCCGGCGTCGACGACCACAACAACGCGACCGACGGCGACCTTTATATTGCCTGGGCCCTGCTGCGCGCGGCGCGGCGTTGGCGCCAGGCCGAGTTCCGCACCATGGCGCTGGAGCTGGGCCAGGCGATCAGCCGCCGGCTGGTGCTGCCGGTGCAGGGCCGCACGCTGCTGCTGCCGGGTGGGCAGGGCTTTGCCGAGGGTGGCAAGGTGCTGCTGAACCCCTCCTACTACGCCTTCCCCGCGCTGCAGGCGCTGGCCGCCGCCAGCACCGATCCGGTCTGGCAGCGCGTGATCGATGACGGCGTGAAGCTGCTGCGGGAGGCGCGCTACGGCCGCTGGGGCCTGCCGGCCGATTGGGTGGAGCTGCCGCGGGCCGAGACCGCCGGGCCGCAGCTCGCCGAGGGCCGGCCGGCGCGGTTTTCCTACGACGCGGTCCGGGTGCCGCTGCACCTGGCCTGGGCTGGCCTGGGCGAGGAACCGGCGCTGACGGCGGCGACCCGCTTCTGGGCGGAAACCGCCGCCGCCGCCCCGCCAGCCTGGACCGACCTGCGCACCGGGCAGCTGGGCGACGAGGTGGCGTCGAGCGGGATGCTGGCGATTGCCCGGGTGGCGACGGCAAGCCGGCGCGGCCGGGCCAACATGCAGGTGCTGCCCCCCGTGGCGGAGGCACGCGACTATTATGCCGCGGCATTGACGCTGCTGGCCCGCCTGGCCGCGGCCGAGGCGCCGCCGCCGGGCCTGGCGCCGCTGGCCATTGCGGCCGCCTCACCGGAAAAGGCGGCCATCACGGCCAAGCCGCAGGTTGTCGGTTTCGGCCAGGACCTGGTCCGCGCCGCCGCGTCGCTGCTCGGGGCCCGCTGAGGCACGACAAAGCCCGACACCAACGACAGTAATGCCAAGTCACGACGCCGGCCGACAATGTCGCCGCCGGCGCATTTTAGTCGCCGACACGGCTTGAGCCGCCGGCGATGCGGCGCAACACTGCCCGCCAAGGCCCCGGTGCGGCCGGCCAGCATGGGCCGGCGCGCTGGCGGCGAAGAACCGCGGGAAGGACGCCATCATGTTGCGGCGCAATACGCTGCTGCTGCCGGGGTTGCTGTTGGGCACCCGGGCGCAAGCGGAGGACGCAGCCTGGCCGGACCGCCCGGTGCGGATCGTGGTGCCGACCGGCGCCGGCGGCATCACCGACATCCTGGCGCGGATCATGGCGCAGCACCTGGCGCCACGCATCGGCCAGCCGGTCGTCATCGAGAACCGGCCCGGCGCCTCCGGCATCATCGGCACCGAAGCGGTGGTCCGCAGCCGGCCGGACGGCACGACGCTGCTGATGGTCTTCCCCAGCCACCCCGCCAATCCGTCGCTGCGCGCCCACCTGCCCTACGATACCGAGCGCGACCTGGCGCCGATCTCCATCGTCTCCACCGTAGCCACCGTGGCGCTGGTGCCGAAGGCCAGCCCGGACCACAGCGCCGCGGACCTGATCGCGCGGGCGAAGCGGGAGAGGCTGGCCTATGCCTCGGTCGGTGCCGGTTCGCTGGCGCACCTGGCGGCGGCGCTGTTCTGCTCCATGGCGGGCATCGAGATGCTGCACGTGCCGTTCCGCAGTTCGCCCGAGGGCCATGCCAGCGTGATGAAGGGCGAGGTGGCGCTGTTCCTCGACCCGCCGATCACGACGCTGCCGTTGCTGCAGGGCGACAAGGTGCGGGCCATCGGCGTTTCCACCCGGACGCGGCTGGCGGCGCTGCCGGACGTGCCGACCATTGCCGAAAGCGGCCTGCCGGGGTTCGAGGCGCTGGGCTGGAACGGCCTGTTGGCGCCGGCCGGCACGCCCCCTGCCCTGGTGCAGCGCTACGCCGATGCGGTGCGCAATATTCTGACCGACCCGATGGTGCAGGCCGAGTTCGCCCGCCACGGCACCGATGCGGTGCCGACCAGCCCCGAGCAATTCGCCAGCATCATCCATGCCGACATCGAGAAATGGGGCCGGGTGGTGCGCGCGGCCGGCATCACGCCGGACTGAGGAAGGACCATCCAGATGCCCAGCTATCCCGCCGGCAACGGCTGCGACCTGCACTACCGCGACGACTGCTTCGCCGACGCCTGGGCGGCGCCGGAGACCGCCCTTCTGCTGCACGGCAATGCCGAGAGCGGCCAGGCGTGGAATGCCTGGATGCCCGTCATGGGCCGCCGCTTCCGCGTGATCCGGCCGGACATGCGCGGCTTCGGCGCCTCGACACCGATGCCGGAGGACTATGCCTGGAGCTTCGATGAACTGGTCGCCGACTATGTCGGGCTGCTCGACCACCTGGGCCTCGGCGCCGTGCATGTGGTGGCGGCCAAGGTGGCGGGGCCGATCGCGATGCGGATGGCGGCGCTGTACCCTGGCCGGGTGAAGTCCCTGGTGCTGCTGGGCACGCTGGTCTCCGGCGCGACCTCGCTGGGGGAGCGGCATGCCTCCTGGGTGAAGAAGATCCGCGAGGAAGGCGTCGAGAGCTGGGCGCGCTGGACCATGCCGGGGCGGCTCGGCACCGCCTGCCCGCCGGAGATGCTGGAAGGCTGGAGCCGACTGATGGGCGCCACGGCCATGAGCACGCAGATGGGTTTCATGCGCGGCGTGCCGGGCCTGGACGTGCGCGGCGACCTGGCCAGCATCAAGGCGCCCACGCTGGTGGTGAACACCGACGCCAGCGGCATCGACGGCATGGACGCGACCCTGGCCTGGCAGCGGCAGATCAAGGGCAGTGAGCTGATGATCCTGCCCGGCGACAGCTACCACGTCGCGGCCAGCCACCCGGAGCCATGCGCCGCGGCGACGGTGGAGTTCATCGGCCGGCGGGGGCGCTAGCATGAGCTGGGAGCCGGAACTGGCCGAGCTCCGGCGGCGCGAGGCCCTGGCCAAACGCATGGGCGGGCCGGACAAGGTGGCACGCCAGCACGCCGGCGGCCGGCTGACGGTGCGGGAGCGGGTGGACCAGATGCTGGACGCCGGCAGCTTCCACGAGGTCGGCGCCATCGCCGGCCGCGCACAGTACGACGCCGACAACGAGCTGCTGGACTTCACCCCCAGCAACTGCGTCATGGGCCGCGGCCTGGTGGAAGGCCGCCCGGTGGTGGTCTGCGGCGACGACTTCACGGTGCGCGGCGGCAGCGCCGATGCCACCATCCGCGACAAGCCGATCATGGCCGAGCGCATGGCGGCCGACCTCAGGCTGCCGATCATCCGCATCATCGAAGGCTCGGGCGGCGGCGGCTCGGTCAAGACCATCGAGACGACGGGCCGGGCCAACCTGCCGGGCGGCGTCGGCGGCACCTGGATGTACCACCACACCGGCGACAACATGGCCCGCGTGCCCTGTGTCGGGCTGGGGCTGGGCAGCGTCGCGGGCCTCGGCGCCGCGCGGCTGGCGGCGACGCATTTTTCGGTGATGGTGAAGGAGACTTCGGCGATGTTCGTCGCCGGCCCGCCGGTGGTCTCGGCGCTGGGCAAGCCGATCACCAAGCAGGAACTCGGCGGCTGGGAGATCCAGTGCAAGGCGGGCGGCGTGGATCACGCGGTGGACAGCGAGGCGGATGCCTTCGCCGCCGCGCGCCGCTTCCTCAGCTACCTGCCTTCCAGCGTCTTCGAGGTGCCGGCGCGGCAGCCGAGCACGGACGACCCGGAGCGGCGGGTGGAGCCGCTCATCGCCGCCATTCCGCGCAACATCCGCCAGACCTACAAGGTGCGGCCGATCATCGAGAGCCTGGTCGATGCCGGCAGCTTCTTCGAGATGGGCAAGCTGTTCGGCCGGCCGCTGGTGACCGGGCTGGCCAGGTTGCAGGGCCTGCCGGTGGCGGTGATGGCCGGCGACCCGATGTTCTACGCGGGGTCCTGGACCGCGGATGCCTGCGCCAAGGTGATCCGCTTCGTCGACCTGGCCGAGACCTTCCACCTGCCCGTCGTCTACCTGATGGACTGCCCCGGCTTCATGATCGGGCTGGAGGCCGAGCAGCGCGCCACCATTCGCTGGGGCGTGCGCGCCATGGCCGCGGTGAACCAGTGCACCGTGCCGTGGTGTACCGTCATTCTCCGCAACGCCTTCGGCGTGGCCGGCGTGGTGCACCAGCCGGCCAGTCGCTACTCGATGCGCTACGCGTGGCCGAGCGCCCGTTGGGGCAGCCTGCCCTTGGAAGGAGGGATCGAGGCGGCCTATCGCGCCGACCTGGACGCGGCCGAGGACCGCGCCGCGAAGCTGGCGGAGATCGAGACGCGGCTGCAGAAGCTGCGCAGCCCGCTGCGCACCGCGGAGGCCTTCTGGGCCGAGGAGATCATCGACCCCCGCGACACCCGCCGCCTGCTGTGCGAGTTCAGCCGGCTGGCGGAACCGCTGCGCAGCCCGGGCCAGCGCAGCCACGGGATACGGCCCTAGTCCCGCCCGTTGCGTCGTCCGATATCGCACGAACGCAGCGGATCGGCAGGCGAGTAACACGTCCGCAGGACTTCGGAACCGTCTCGCCAGCGCCGATGACGCGGGGGAAGGCCGCCAAGGTCTGTCTCAGCCGCTCAGAACGCCAACAGCCGGTCGATCTCCGACTGGTCGATATCCGGCCCGCTGCCGCCGGTTGAGGTGATGACCGGCTTGGCCGCCTCCTCCGCCGCGGCCTGGGGCGAGACCATCCGGTCCAGCATCGCCTCGACATTCTGCAGATGCTCGATCGCCCGGCGCAGGCGCTGGCCGGTGAGGTCCTGGAAGCTGCAGGCCTCGAAGATGTCGTTGACCTTGGCGAGCAGCGCGGCCGGGTCGCGCTGGCCGCCGCTGGCCCAGTCCGCAATGGCTTCGGCGGCTTCCATGATGCTGTTGGCGGCACTTTCGGTCGCCACCACCACGGCCTCCAGCTCGCTGCCGCTATTGCGCGTGGCCAGCGTCGGCGCCGCGACCAGGCCGCTGATCTGGCCATGGATCGCGGCGATCTGCGCGGTCAGGTTGCCCTCGCTGAACTCCGCCAGTTCCACCGTCGCGTGCAACTCGGCGCTGAGCTCGGCGAAGCGGCGGTCGACGAAGCGGTGCAGGCTGTCCAGCCGCTCCCCCACCTCGGACCGCACGACCTCGCGCAGCAACGTTTCCAGATCCTGCGGCATCAGCAGCCCTCCGGCATGCAATGTGCCGTGGCCGGGTTAACGGAACCCCCTACTCCGCGCGGATTCCAGCCGCCTGGATCAGCTCGCGGAACTGCCGGCGGTTGGCCTCCATCCGCGTCGCCAGGGCGTCGGCGCTTTCGTAGAACGGCGTCAGCCCGTTCTCCAGCAGGCGCTGGCGGAACTGTGGTTGCTGCAGCCCGGTGCGGATCGCCCGCGCCCAGGCCTCGATGGCGTCGCGCGGCATGGCCCGCGGGCCGCAGGCGGCGAACCATCCACTGATGGAAAAGCCCGGCACGTCGGCCGAGATGGCTGGCGCGGGGTAGCCGGGGTGGCCGATATCGTCGGCCACGGCCAGTAGGCGCAGCGCGCCGTCGCGCAGCTGGCCGGAGACGTCGGCCAGGTTGGTGATGAAGAAATCCACCCGGTGGCCGAGCAGGTCCACGATGGCCGGCGACGCCCCGCGATACGGCACGTGGACGATGTCGATGCCCGCCATGCGCTTCAGCATCTCCCCGGCCAGGTGCTGCGCGCTGCCGATGCCGGCGCTGGCGAAGGTCAGCTTGCCCGGCGTGGCGCGGGCCGCCGCCAGCAGCTGCGCCACGGACCGAAGCGGCCCGTCGGCCGGCACCACCAGGCCGTAGGTCGACAGCGCCAGGTTGGCCACCGGGATCATCTCGGCCACCACGTCCACCGGCAGGTGCTGGCCGGGAAGGTTCGGGCTGATGGTCATGGTGCCCATCGGGCATTCCAGGATGCTGTAGCCGTCCGGCGTGCCATGCGCCACGGCATCGGCGGCGATCATGCCGTTGGCACCGGTGCGGTTCTCCACCACGGCGTTCTGGCCCAGCGCGGCGCTGGCCATCTCGGCGATGACGCGCGCGGTGAGGTCGCCGGCGCCTCCGGCGGGGAAACCGACCAGCACCCGCAGCGGGCGGTCCGGGAACTCGGCGCGGGCCAGGCCGGGTGAGAGCAGCGTCAAGGCAAGCAGCAGGCGCAGCATGGGCGTGGTCCCTTCCCCGTTCTCGTCCGCCGTTGGCCGGCGCTTGGGCAGCAGCATCCCGCCCAGCATGCAAGGGCGTCAAGCACTTGCCGCGGCGCGCCGGGCGTGCGCGAATGCCGCGGGGAACACCGACACGGCATGACGTTGAAGGAGAGATGCATGCTGCTCCGCGTGATGCTGACGCTTTGCCTGTGCTGTGCCGCACTGGCCGCGCGCGCCGCCGATTTCGCGCCGACACGACCGGTGCGGATCATCGTGCCGGTCTCGCCCGGCGGCAGTGCGGACGTGATGGCGCGCATCATGGCGCAGGCGCTGACGCCGATGTGGGGCCAGCAGGTGGTGGTGGAAACCCGCACCGGCGCCGGCGGGCATATCGGCGGGGAGCTGGTGGCGCACAGCCCCGGCGACGGCCATACGCTGCTGTTCGGCACCATCGCGATCCACGCCGCCTACGGCATGTACAGCCGCCTGGGCTACGAGCCCGCGCGCGAGCTGGCGCCGGTGGTGCTGCTGGTGGAGGTGCCCTTCGTGGTCACGGTCAATCCGGCCCAACCTTGGCACACGCTGGCCGAGTTCATCGCCGCCGCACGTGCGCATCCGGGCCAGATCACCTTCGGTTCCGCCGGCAACGGCACCAGCACGCACATGGCCGGAGAGCTGTTCCAGCTGGTGGCCGGCGTGCAGCTGCAGCATGTGCCGTACCGCGGTTCCAGCCAAAGCCTGAACGACGTGATGGCCGGCAACATCAACGCGATGTTCGAGAACCTGCCGACAATCCCCCCCGTGCTGCGCGACGGCCGGGTGCGCGCCCTGGCGGTGAGCAGCGAACGCCGGGTGCCGCCCCTGCCGGAAACGCCGACAGCGGCCGAGGCTGGGCTGGACGGCTACGTCACCAACGCCTGGTTCACCCTGGCGGCACCGGGCAGCACGCCCCCCGCCCTGCTGGCGGCGCTGAATCACGACGTCCGCGCGGCGATGGCGCTGCCCGAAACGCAGCGCAAGCTTGTGGAGCTGGGCGCCACGCCGCGCGGGGACTTGGACGTGGCCGCGGTGCGCGACTACTTTGCCCGCGAGACCGTGGTGTGGAACCGGGTGATCGCCGCGGCGAACCTGAAGGTGGACTGAATGGGTCAGGTACGGCTGAGCGTCGCCGATGGCGTGGCGCGGCTGGTGTTCGACAACCCGGCGAAGCTGAACGCGATCGACGCCGCGATGTGGCGCGCACTGCCTGGCCTGCTGGCGCGCGTGGCGGAAGACCCCGCGGTGCGCGTGCTGGTGCTGGCCGGCGCCGGCGAGCGTGCCTTCAGCACCGGCAACGACATCAGCGAGTTCGACAGCATCCGCGCCGACCCGGCGCAGGCCGAAGCGTACAATGAACTTCAGCGCGCCGTCGCCCGCGCCATGGTGGCGCTGCCCAAGCCGGCCATTGCCGCCCTGCACGGCCATGCGCTGGGTGCCGGCATGGAGCTGGCGTTGCAGTGCGACTTCCGCCTGGCCACGCCCGCCGCGCGCATGGGCGTCCCGGCGGTGAAGCTGGGGCTGCCCTACCGCATGGAGGACATCGTCAAGATCGCCGATGTCGTCGGCCTGGCGCGAGCACGAGAGATGGTGCTGACCGGACGCAGCTACACCGGGGAAGACCTGCTGGCGCTGGGCCTGGTGCAGCGCGTGCTGCCGGATCGCGCGGCGATGGAGGTTGAGGTGGCCCGCCTGGCGGCGGAGCTGGCCGCCAACGCACCGCTCTCGCTGGCCGCCGCCAAGCTCAGCTTTCGCGAAATGGCGCGGCGCGACGGCCCGCCCGACCTGGCGGCCTGCCGCGCCGCCGACGATGCCTGCTACGCCAGCGCCGACTACGCCGAGGGCCGCGCCGCCCGACGCGAGAAGCGCCCACCGAACTTCACCGGGACCTGACGGATGCTTTCACTGGGGATCGATATCGGCGGCACCTTCACCGACGTGGTGGTGCTGGACCCGCGCGACGGCCGGGCGGTGATCTGGAAGGAAAGCACCACGCCGGACGACCCCGCGCGCGGCGCCATGGCCGGCACGTTGGCGGTGCTGCGCAAGGCCGGCGTGCAGCCGGATGAGATCGGCCGCGTTGCGCATGCGACCACGCTGTTCACCAACGCGCTGATCGAGCGCAAGGGCGCCAAGACCGGCCTGCTGGCAACAGCGGGCTTCGAGGACGGGCTGGAGATAGGCCGCGAGCGCAAGTACGAGCTGTACGATATCTTCATCAGCATGCCGCAGCCGCTGGTGCCGCGGCCCTGGCGGCGCGGTGCCTTGGAACGCGTGGCCGCCGACGGCGCGGTGGTGCAGCCGTTGGATGTCGATGCCGCGCTGTGGGAGGTGGATGCGCTGGTGGCGCAGGGTGTCGAGAGCCTGGCTGTCTGCCTGCTGCACAGCTACGCCAACCCCGCGCATGAACGTGCGATAGCGGAGGCGGTGGCGCGGCGTTTCCCGGCGCTTTCCGTCTCGCTGTCCTCCGACATCGCGCCGGAGATCCGCGAATATCCGCGCGCCAGCACCACCGTGGCCAACGCCTATGTCCGCCCGCTGGCGGAGCATTACCTGGAACGGCTGGAGAACGAGTTGCGTGCCGCGGGCATTCCCGGCGGGCTGTTCCTGATGCTGTCCAATGGCGGGCTGACGCACGTGGCCGAGGCCAAGCGCGCACCGGTGCAACTGCTGGAAAGCGGACCCGCGGCCGGCGCGCTGGCCGGCGCGTGGTTCGGCCGCAATGCGGGGCTGGAGCGGGTGCTGGCCTTCGACATGGGCGGCACCACCGCCAAGCTGGCGCTGGTGGATGGCAACGAGCCGCTGGTGGCCTGGGGTTTCGAGGCAGCGCGCGAAAAGCGCTTCCTGCGCGGCAGCGGCCTGCCGATCCAGATCGCCACGGTGGAACTGATCGAGATCGGCGCCGGCGGAGGCAGCATTGCGCGGCGCAGCGACCTGGGCACGCTCAACGTGGGCCCGGAGAGCAGCGGCGCGCAGCCGGGGCCGGCCTGCTACGGGCGTGGCGGCACGGAGCCGACCGTGACCGATGCCGACCTGGCGCTGGGCTACCTGAATGCCGGGTTCTTCCTCGGCGGCGCCATGCAGATCGACCTGCCCGCGGCGCAGGCGGCGCTCGGCAAGCTGGCCGGGGCGCTGGGCGTCTCGGCGGAACGCGCGGCCTTCGGCGTGCACGACGTGGTCAACGAGAACATGGCCGGCGCCGCGCGCGTCGCCATTGCCGAGCGCGGGCGCATTCCTTCGGAGTACGCGCTGCTGGCCACCGGCGGCGCGGCGCCGGTGCATGCCTGGCATGTGGCGCGCAAGCTGGGAATTTCGCGCGTGGTCTGCCCGCCGGGTGCGGGCGCCGGCAGCACCATCGGCATGCTGATGGCGCCAGCGCGAGTGGACCGCACCGCCAGCTTCAGTCAGCCGCTGGCCAGCGCGGACTATGCGGCGGCGGAGGCGATCTTCGCGGCGCTTGAGGCCGAGGCGCTGGAGGTGCTGCGCAACACCGGCGCCGACGCAGGCGCGCGCGTGGTGCGCCGGCTGGCGGACATGCGCTACATCGGCCAGGGCAGCGAGATCACGGTGGCGTTGCCGGCGGGCTTCGCGCAGCCGGGCGTGCAGGCAGCGTTCGAGGAAGCCTACCGCGCCCTGTTCGCCCGCACCCCGCCGGGGGCCGCGGCGCAGTTCGTCACGCTGCGGCTGAGCGTGACGGCGCCGATGCCGGGTGCCGGCAACCGGCTGGAACTGCCGCGCCATGCGGGCACCGAGGCGTTGAAGGGCTTTCGCAGCGTGTTCTTCCCGGATGGCGGCGCGCTGCGCACGGCGGTGTATGACCGCTACGCGCTGGCGATCGGCGCCAGTGTCAGCGGGCCGGCGGTATTCGAGGAAGACGAGAGCACCTTCATCGTTGGGCCGAACGCGACGGCGCGCGTATTGGACGACGGTTCCATCCTGGCGGAGGCGGCGCCCGATGACCGCGGCGCCGCAGGCCGCGAAGGTCTTAATCGGTCGCCCAGGGAGACGGTTTGATGGCCCGGACCTTCGACGCGGTTGAGCTGGAGTTGCTGTGGCGGCGGCTGATCTCCCTGGTGGATGAGGCCGCGGCGGCGCTCGTCCGGACCAGTTTCTCGACGCTGGTGCGGGAAAGCTACGACTTCTCCTGCATCGTCACCGATGAGACTGGGCAGTCCCTGGTGCAAGCCACGGAAAGCATTCCGTCCTTCATCGGCACGCTGCCGGAGACGGTGAAGCATTTCCTGCGGTTCTTCCCGGCCGACAAACTGCAACCTGGCGACGTGCTGATCACCAACGACCTGTTCCTCGGCACCGGGCACCTGCCCGACATCACCCTGGCCAAGCCGATCTTCCGTGATGGTCGGCTGGTGGCGTTCAGCGCCTCCACCGCGCATGCGCCGGATATCGGCGGCAAGATCCGCAGCCCGGAGCCACGCGAGGTGTTCGAGGAAGGCCTGCAGATTCCACCGATGAAGTTCTATCGCGCCGGCGTGGTGGACGAGACGCTGGTGAACATCATTCGCCAGAACGTCCGCACGCCGGACCAGACCATGGGTGACCTCTACGCCCAGGTGGTCGCGCTGGACCTGATGGAAGACCGGCTGCTGAACCTGATGCAGGGCTACGACCTGCCGGACCTGAACGACCTGGCGCGCGAGATCCAGGGCCGCTGCGAGAGCGCCATGCGCGACGCCATCCGCGCCCTGCCGGATGGCACCTACCGCAGCGCGTTGCAGACCGACGGGCTGCTGGATGTGCCGATCACCATCCGCATGGCGCTGACCATCAGCGGCGACGAGATCAGCATGGACTTCGCCGGCACCGATGCGCAGGTGGACCGCGCGATCAACTGCGCCATGTGCTACACCTACGCCATGGTGATGTATGGGGTGAAGGTCTGCACCAACCCCAACCTGCCGAACAACGAGGGCGCCTGGCGGCCGATCCGCGTGACCGCACCGGCTGGCTGCATCGTCAACCCCGTCTTCCCGGCGTCCGGCGGCTCGCGCATGCTGATCGGGCATTACCTGCCCATGCTGGTGTTCGGCTGCCTGGGTCAGGTGGTGCCGGAACGCGTCATGGCGGCGTGCGGCAGCCCGATGTGGGGCATGAACCAATCCGGCGTGCGTCCCAACGGCAAGCCCTACGCCAACATGTTCTTCTACAATGGCGGCATGGGCGCCAACCACCTGGCGGATGGCGTGACGACGCTGAGCTGGCCGTCCAACGTTTCCTCCACCAGCATCGAGATCAGCGAGCACATCGCGCCGCTGCGCTTCCGCCACAAGAAGCTGCGGCCGGACAGCGGCGGGCCTGGCAAGCTGCGCGGTGGCCTCGGGCAGGAGATCGCCATGGAATGCCTGAGCGAGACGCCGATCGCGGTCAGCTTCCTGGCGGAACGCACGATCTTCCCGGCCTTCGGCATCGAGGGTGGCCAGGCCGGGGCACCAGGTGCGGTGATGATCAACGGCGCGGTGACGGACCCGAAGAAGCAGTACGTGCTGAAGCGCGGCGATACCGTCACGCTGCGCACGCCCGGCGGCGGCGGCCATGGCGCGCCGACCGAGCGGGACCCCGCCGCGCTGGCCGCCGATCAGGCCGCCGGCTACGTAACCGATCCGGCACGCTACCGCTGAACCCGGCTGCCGGCCCCGCCCGCAGCGCCGCAGTTTCCGGTCACGACGACCGAAATGTCACCACGGTTTCCCCTGCGCGGGCTGGGACGCGTCGCCGCCCGGCGATAGGGTCCGCGCCTCAGGCAGGAGAGACCGCCATGCTGACCGTCGCGATCATAGCCCAGGGCGCCATGGGTGCCGGTATCGCCCGCCGGCTGAGCGACCATGGCGTGACCGTGCTGACCGACCTGTCCGGCCGCAGCCAGGCCAGCGCCGAGCGCGCCACCGCCGCCGGCATGCAGGCAGCCTCGCCGCGGGACGTGGCGCGCGCCGACATCATCCTCTCGGTGCTGCCGCCATCCGAAGCGCTGACGCTGGCGGAACGCTACGCCCCGCTGCTGCCGGCCACCGCGCTGTACGCCGACTGCAACGCCATCAGCCCGGAACAGGCGCTGCGCGTGGCCGCGGCGCTGGAGCGCAGCGGCTGCGGCTTCGTCGACGCCGGTATCATCGGTGGCCCGCCGCGGGCGGATGGCTATACGCCCAAGCTGTACGCCAGCGGCCCGCACGCGGCGCGCCTGGCGGTGCTGCAGCAGCACGGGCTGCAGGTGCCGGTGCTGGCCGGACCGGTGGGCGCCGCCTCGGCGCTGAAGATGTGCTACGCCGGCATCACCAAGGGTCTGACCGCGCTGGGCAGCGCGATGTTCCTGGCCGCCACCCGCGCCGGCGCGGCGGAAGCGCTGCATGCCGAACTGGCGGAAAGCCAGCCGGCGCTGCTGCCCTGGCTCGGCCGCTTCATCCCCAGCATGTACGACAAGGCCTATCGCTGGGTCGGCGAGATGGAGGAAATCGCCGCCTTCCTGTCGGAGGACGAGGCGCGCGGCGAGGCGGTGACCTATGCCGGCATGGCGGCGCTGTACACGCGGCTGGCCGCGGACCAGGCCGGCGAAAAGCAGGAAGTGGCGGCGTTGCAGCGCTTCCTCGCGCAGGGCAAGAAGGTCTAGCCTTCGCCCCGCAAGCCGGGAGCCGCCGCCGATGACCACCACCCTGATCCGCAATGCCGCCTGGGCCGTGGTGTGGAACGGCACCGCGCATGAATACCGGCGCAACGTGGACGTGCTGCTGGCCGGCGGCCGCATCGCCAGCATCGCCCCGCATGCAGAGGCGCCGCCGCCGGCCGGCGCGACGGTGGTGGACGGCAGCGCCATGCTGGTGCTGCCCGGCCTGATCAACATCCACAGCCACCCGACGACGGAACCCGGCATCCGCGGCATCCGTGAGGACCACGGCGTGCCCGAACAGCAGATGACCGGGCTGTTCGAGCGGATGCAGGCGCTGAGCCTCGACGAGGCCGGGCGGCAGGCGGCGCAGAAGCTGGCCTATGCCGAATTGCTCAGCGCCGGCGTGACCAGCGTGGTCGACCTCTCGGCCCCCTTCCCCGGCTGGCTGCAGACCATGCGGGACAGCGGGCTCCGCGTCTGGGTCGGCCCCGGCTTCGCCAGCGCGCGCTGGGGCATGTCCGCGCCGCAGACGGTGGAATGGCTGTGGGACGCGCCGGGCGGCCACGCCGGCTTCGCGCGCAGCCAGGCCATCATGGACGAGGCGGAGCGCGACCCCTCCGGCCGACTCTCGGGCATCGTCTTCCCGGCGCAGATCGACACGGTGGAGGAAGGCCTGTTCCGTGACGCCATCGCCTACGCCAGGCAGACCAACCGGCCCTTCACCACGCATATCGCCCAGGCGGTGGTGGAGGTGCGCGAGATCATCCGCCGCCACGGCATCACGCCGATCCAATGGGCCGGCAAGCTCGGCCTGCTCGGGCCGACCAGCATCCTCGGCCATGCGATCTTCCTGGACGAACACCCCAGCGTCGGCTGGCACACCACGCGCGACCTGGCGCTGATCGCCGAGAGCGGCACCGCCGTGGCCCATTGCCCCAGCCCCTTCGCGCGCTACGGCGAGCATATGCAGCACTTCGGCAAGTATCTCGCGCGCGGGGTGAGGATGGGCCTGGGCACGGACGTGGCGCCGCACAACCTCATCGAGGAGATGCGCCTTGCCATCCTGCTCGCCCGCGGGGTGGCCAAGCACCTGGACGCGGCCAGCACGGCCAGCCTGTTCCACGCCGGCACGGTGGGTGGCGCCGATGCGCTCGGCCGACCGGACCTGGGCCGCCTGGCACCGGGCATGGCGGCGGACCTGGTGCTGGTGGACCTGGCGCACCCGCTGATGCAGCCGCCGCGCGACCCGCTGCGCAACCTGGTCTGGCACGCCGCGGACCGCGCCATCCGCCGGGTCTATGTCGGCGGTGAAGTGGCCCTGGCCGATGGCAAGCCGGTGGGGCTGGACATCGCCGAGGCCGGCGGGATCCTGGCCGAGAGCCAGGCGCGGATGCTGCGCGACTCGGCGAAACGCGACTACCTGCGGCGCGATGGCGACGTGCTGGCGCCGCTCAGCCTGGGCATGGGCTAAGGCTCGTCCGCCTTGAAGCCGCTGGCGGCAATGACCGGCGCCCAGCGGGCACGGTCGGCCAGGATGCGATCGTGCAGTTGCGCCGGCGTGCCGCCGCTGGGCTCCATGCCATAGCCATGCAGCTTGGCCGCCACCGCGGGCAGGTGCAGCGTGGCGGTGATCGCCTCGGCCAGTTGCGCGCGGACCGGTTCGGGCACGCCGGGCGGGGTGAACATGCCGTTCCAGGCACTGCCGACGAAGTCGATGCCCTGCTCGTTGAAGCGCAGCACCTCCGGCGCCTGGCTCCAGCGCCCCTCGCCCAGGCTCTGCGCCAGCAGGCGCAGGCGGCCGCTGCGGTGCTGCTCGATGAACTCGGCGCCGATCGTCATGCCGGCCACCACATGGCCGCCCTCCAGGTCCGGAATGATGGCGCCTGAGCTGCGGTAGATCACCGGGGTCAGCGGCTGGCCGGTGGCGGCGGCCATCAGGTGCACGGCGAAGCGCGGCAGGCCGGTGGCACTGTTCACCGCAATCTCGGCGCCGCGCCCGCCGATGGCGGCCAGCCAGCCGCGCAGCGTGCCGCCGCCGGGCGCGTCGGGCTTCACCGCCAGGCCGAAGGGCGTATCGGTCAGGTGGCAAAGCGGCGCCAGCTCGGCGTCCGGGTCCATCGGCGGCCGGCGGAACACCACCGGCGAAAGCGCGGCAACGCCGATATTGGTCTGGATCAGCACCGAGCCATCGGCCGGCGCACCATGCACCCCCAGCGCCGAGGCGAAGCCGCCGGCACCGGAGCGGTTGTCCACCACCACGGCGCGGCCCAGGCGTTCGCGCAGGCCGTCGGCCAGCGTGCGGCACAGCAGGTCCACCGAGCTGCCGGCGGTGCCGTTGACCAGGATGCGCAGCGGCGGCGCGTTCTGCGCCCGGGCCAGGTGCGGTGCCGCCAGCGCGGCCAGGCCAAGCGATCGGCGTGTGAGCAGAGCCATCATTCCTCCGGCTGGCCTGTACCGGCCACGGCTGGCACAATAGCCGCAACCGGCACGGCGGGAGAATGGGCATGAAGACACGGGCAGCGGTGGCATGGGCGGCGGGCAAGCCGCTGAGCATCGAGAGCGTGGAGATCGGCGGCCCGAAGGCCGGCGAGGTGCTGGTGGAGATCATGGCCACCGGCATCTGCCACACCGACCAGTACACGCTGAGCGGGCGCGACCCGGAAGGCCTGTTCCCCGCCATCCTGGGGCACGAAGGCGCGGGCATCGTGCGCGAGGTCGGCGCCGGGGTGACCAGCCTGAAGCCGGGCGACCACGTCATTCCGCTGTACACGCCCGAATGCCGCCAGTGCAAAACCTGCCTGAGCCGGCGCAGCAACCTGTGCACCAGCATCCGTGCCACGCAGGGGCGGGGCGTGATGCCGGACGGCACCTCGCGCTTCAGCTGCGATGCCGGCCAGATCATGCACTACATGGGCTGCAGCACCTTCGCCAACTTCACCGTGCTGCCGGAGATCGCCCTGGCGAAAATCCGCGAGGACGCGCCGTTCGACAAGGTCTGCTACATCGGCTGCGGCGTCACCACCGGCGTCGGCGCGGTCATCAACACCGCCAAGGTCTGGCCGGGCGCCAATGTCGCGGTGTTCGGGCTGGGCGGCATCGGCCTGAACGTGCTGCAGGGCGCCCGCATGGTCGGGGCGGACAAGATCATCGGCGTGGACCTGAACCCGGCGCGCGAAGCCATGGCCCGGAAGTTCGGCATGACGCACTTCGTCAACCCCAACGTGGTCGGGCCGGACAAGGTGGTGCAGGCGATCCAGGACCTGACCGATGGCGGCGCCGATTTCAGCTTCGAATGCATCGGCAACACCAAGGTGATGCGCCAGGCGCTGGAATGCACCCACAGGGGCTGGGGCGAGAGCATCATCATCGGTGTCGCCGGCGCCGGCGAGGAGATCAGCACCCGCCCCTTCCAGCTGGTGACGGGCCGCAACTGGCGCGGCACCGCCTTCGGCGGCGCACGTGGGCGTACCGACGTGCCGAAGATCGTCGACTGGTACATGCAGGGCAAGATCGACATCGACAGCCTGATCACCCACGTGATGCCGCTGGACCAGATCAACCACGGCTTCGAGTTGATGGAACGCGGCGAAAGCATCCGCTCCGTCGTGGTCTACTGATGGCGGATGACGACGCCACCATGGTGGCGCGCCCCGCCGCGGCCGAGGCGGCGGCCACCACGGTGGAGCATCTGCTGCTGCTGCACGAACCCGGCCAGCCCCCGCGCCAGGTGAAGCTGGGCGCGGCACCGCTGCGCATCGGCCGCACCGCGGGGAATGAACTGGTGCTGCCTCTGCCGGACATCAGCCGGCAGCATTGCGTGCTGCAGGTGCAGGGCAGCCGCGCCGTGCTGACCGACCTGGGCTCCACCAACGGCACCTATGTCGAGGGTCGCCGGCTTTCGGCGCCGGTGGCGCTTTCGGATGGCGCGCATGTCGGGCTGGGCGGCTTCACGCTGGTCTACCGCAGCGGCACCCCAGCCCTGCTGGCCCGCGCCGTGGCGCTGGAGGAGGAGCTTCGCCGTGCCTGCGACTACGTGCAGGCGCTGCTGCCGCCGCCGCTGCGGCAAGGCCCGGTGCGGGCCGACTGGCGATTCGTCCCCTCGGCCAGCCTGGGCGGCGATGCCTTCGGCTACCACCGCCTGCCGGATGGTCGCTTGGCGATCTACCTGCTGGACGTCACCGGCCATGGTGCCGGCTCCGCGTTGCTGGCCGTTTCGGTGCTGAACGTGCTGCGCCAGGCGGCACTGCCCGGCGGCGCCACGTGGGAGGATGCCGGCGGCGTGCTGGCCGGGCTGAATGCCATGTTCCCGATGGAGCAGCAGGGCGGGCTTTGCTTTTCCATGTGGTACGGCCTGTACGACCCCGCGACGCGCCGGCTCGACTACGCCTCCGGCGGGCATCACCCGGCCTATCTGCGCGCCGACGCCGAACTGCTGCCGCTGGCCACGCGCAACCTGATGCTGGGGGCAATGGAAGGGCTACCCTTCGTCGCCGCGCACATCATCGTGCCGCCCGGTGCGCGGCTGTTCCTGTTCAGCGATGGCGCCTTCGAGATCGCCCGGCCGGACGGCACGCAACGGATGCTGGCCGACTTCCTGCCGGCGCTGCAGACAGGTGCCGATGCCGAGGTGCTGCTTGCCGCCGCGCGCGCGATGAACGGGCCAGGACCGTTCGAGGATGACGTTTCCATCCTGGTGCTGGACTTCACCTGAAGGTAAAACTGGCGCATCCTCGGCAAAACAGTCCGAGGACACGCCGCGTTGAACGCCCCTTCGATTTCCACGCCATGGCCGATGCGCGACAAGGTCGCCTTCGCCGGCATCGGCACCACCCGCTACGGCAGCTTTCCCGAGAGCGACAGCTATGGCCTGGGCTGCGAGGCGCTGAACATCGCGCTGGAGGATTGCGGGCTGAAGCCCGGCGACATCGACGGCCTGATCGTCAGCCGCATCCCCAGCTACGAACGCTTCGCCGAGATCATGGGGATCAACCCGCAATTCTGCCTGCTGACGGAGACCGCAGGGCGCTTCTCCGGCGTCTCCATGGCGCTGGCGGCCAACGCGCTCTACTCCGGCGCGGCCAAGTACGTGGCGCTGGTGTACGGCAACAACGGCCGCAGCGTGCGCATGCGCTACGGCGGCGGCGACAGCCAGTGGAGCCCCTGGGGCATGACCAGCCCGGGCGCGATCCACGCCATGATGTGGCGCCGCCACATGCACGAATTCGGCACCACCCATGCCGACCTTGGCCCCGTCGCCACCGCCTTCCGCCACCATGCCTGCCTGAACCCGGATGCGGTGATGCATGGCCGGCCGATCAGCCTGCTGGACCACGACCGCGCCCGGCCGATCTGCGAGCCGCTGCAATTGCTGGACTACTGCCTGATCAACGACGGCGCGGTGGCCTGGATCATGACCACGGCCGAGCGTGCGAAGGACCTGAAGCGCCCGCCGGTGCTGCTCTCCGGCTATGCCCGGCAGGACAACTTCACCTACCGCACCAGCCCGCCGGACGACTTCTGGTACCCCAGCCTTTCCGCCACGCGCAGCGTCTACGACCGTGCCGGCATCGGGCGGGAGGACATCCAGGGCCTCGGCATCTACGACAACTTCACGCCGACCGTGATGTTCAGCCTGGAAGGCCTGGGCTTCTGCCAGCAGGGCGAGAGCGGCGACTTCGTCCGCGACGGCACGCTGCAACTGGGCACCGGTCGCTGGCCGACCAATACCAGCGGCGGGCACCTGTCCGACAGCTACATGCAGGGCTGGGGCATCATCGCCGAATGCGTCCGCCAGTTGCGCGACGACTGCGGCGATCGGCAGATCCCGAACGCCCAGGCCATGCAGTACATCTGCGCCACCAACATCGCCCAGAGCGCGATCCTGCGGAGGGCCGCATGAGCCTCGAAACCCGGCCGCTGCCCGTCATCGACAACTGGAACCGCCCCTTCTTCGAGGCCGCGAAGCAGGGCCGCTTGATCGTGCAGAAATGCACCGAGACCGGCCAGTGCTTCTTCCCGCCGGCGCCCGTCTCGCCCTTCACCGGCAAGCCGCACTGGGACTGGATCGAGGCCAGCGGCCACGGCGAGCTGTGGTCCTTCGTGGTGTTCCACCAGAGCTACTTCGACGGCATGAAGGACGAGCTGCCCTACCCCGTCGGCATGGTGAAGCTGGCGGAAGGCCCGTTCATGCTGACCAACCTGTGGGACATGCGCGCCGACGAAGCGGTGATCGGCATGAAGCTGAGCGTGCGCTTCCCCGGCGGCCCGGATGGCCTGGTGCTGCCGCAATTCGGCCCGGAGGCCTGAGCCATGAGCGACCTCATCATCACCCAGCATGACGGCTGGGCGCAGTTGCAGGTGAACCGCGAGGCCCAGCGCAACGCGATGAACCGCGCCACGCGCCAGGGCCTGCTGGCCGCCTTCGAGAGCCTGAAGGGCAAGGCCAAGGCCATCGTGCTGACCGGCACCGGCGTGGCGTTCTGCGCCGGCATGGACCTGAAGGAGCGCGAGGCCGACCGCCGCGCCGGCATCGAGGGCGCCGGCGAGGAGTGGATCGCGGTGACCATGGCGATCCGCGCCCACCCTTCGATCTTCATCGCCGCCGTCAACGGCCTGGCACTGGGCGGCGGCGCCACGCTGATCAACGTATGCGACTTGGCCATCGCCAGCACGAAGGCCAGCATCGGCTGCCCGGAGATGGGCTTTGCGACCTATCCCGGCATGGCCGGCCCGGCGATCCAGCTCTCGGGCGTCACACGCAAGCAGGCGGCCTGGCTGGTGCTGACCACCAACCGCATCGACGGCGCCACCGCCGAACGCTGGGGCATGGTGAACCAGTGTGTCGAACCCGACGACCTGCTGCCCACCGCCGCGGCACTGGCGCAGAAGGTGGCGCAGTTCGACGCCGTGGCGCTGCGCGAGAGCAAGCGTGCGCTGGACAAGATCCCGCAGGTCATCACCAACTGGCAGGACGCGATGGACTACGGCCAGATGGTCAATACCACCATCAAGAGCCAGACCACCGCCGCGGCTGAGGGCAATGCCCGCTTCGCCGCCGGGCTGAAGAACCCGGGCCAGGGGAGCTGAGCCGCATGGTCGCGCCGCCCGCCGGCAGCATGGGCCCGGCGCCGCTGGCGGGCCGGCGGGTGCTCGATCTCGGCGCCTGCTGCGCCCAGGTGCCGCATGGGCTGGCAGCCAGCATGGCCGCGCGGCTCTGCGCCGCCTATGGCGCCGAGGTGGTGCGGCCGGTGCCGGCCGGTGGCGACCCCTTCGCCCACCACGCGCCGCTGCTGCCAGGCGGCGGCTCGGCGCTCGACCGCTTCCTGAACACCGGCAAGCGGATCGGCGCGGCGGCAGGGCACTTCGACGCCGCCATCGGCGATACCGCCGCACTGGCCGGCGTGGCTGCACAGGTGAAGGTCCGCATCTCGCATTTCCGGCCCGGCGAGGACCCGGTGATGGGCGAGCTCGGCCTGCTGGCGCTCTCCGGCCTGCTCGGCATCGTCGGCGACAGCGAAGGACCGCCGGCCCGGTTGGCCGGCCATCAGGCGGCCTATGCCGGTGGGCTGGCGGCCCATACCGCGCTGCTGGCGGCGCTGCGCGCAAGCGGCGAGGAAGTGGTGGAGATCTCGCTGTTCGACGTGTGCTGCTGGCTGAACTGGAAGGTCGCCGCCAGCGTCGTGGTGCTCGGCACCTCGCCGATGCGCGGCGGCAACCGGGCGGACTGGTACACCACGCCCTGCAAGGACGGCCATATCGCCCTGGTCTACCAGGAAAAGGACTGGCCCGCGGTGCAGGCCATGGTCGGCGACCCGCGGCTGGACAGCCCGGCCTTCCAGGACCGCCCCGGCCGCCGCAGCAACCGCGCGGCGTTGCTGGACATCCTCGGCCCCTGGTTCATGGCCCGCACCCGCGCCGAGATCACCGCGGCCGCGCAGTCCCGCCGCATTCCCATCGGCCCCGTGCTGTTTCCGGCCGAACTGCTGGCCGACCGGCAGCACACCGCTCGCGGCTTCATCGCCGCCGACGGCATGCCGGTGCTGCCGCTCAGCTGGAACGGCGCCCGCGTGCTGCCCCAGTCCGGGGCAAAGCCGGCGCCGCCGGCCGCCACCCCGCGTGAAAAGCCGCTGTCGGGCATCAAGGTGGTGGACCTCGGCTGGCTCACCGCCGGCGCGGCTTCCGCGGCGGTGCTGCTGGACCTTGGCGCCGAGGTCATCAAGGTGGAGGGCCCGAGCGCGCCCGACCCGTTCCGCAACAACGAGAACTCGGCCCCCGGCGAGCCCTGGTGGAACCAGTCCGCCTGGTTCGCCTTCACCAACCGCGGCAAGCAGAGCCTGTGCCTGGACCTGAAGGACGCCCGGGGCCGCGACGTGCTGCTGCGCCTGCTGGAAGACGCCGACGTGCTGGTGGAGAATTACCGCCGCGGCGTGCTGGCCAACTTCGAACTCTCGCCCGACTACCTCCGCCAGCGCTTTCCGCGCCTGGTCGTCGCCAGCATCTCCAGCCAGGGCGAGACCGGGCCGGAACGCGACATGACCAGCTTCGGCAGCACGCTGGAAGCCACCGGCGGGCTGGCTGCCCTCACCGGCAGCGGCGCGGCCCCGGTCATCAGCGGGCGGGACGTGAACTACCCGGACCAGGTGGTCTGCCTGTTCGCCTCCGGCGCCATGGTCGCGGCGCTGCTGGAACGCGACCGCACCGGCCAGGGCGCCCACCTGGACCTTTCGCAGCGCGAGTTGACCAGCTTCCTGCTTGGCGAGGAGTTGCTGGCGGCCGCGGCAGGCGCACCGTCCCCGCGCCGCGGCAATGCCGACCCGTTGGCCCCCGCCGACCGGGTGGTGCCCGCGGGCGAAGGTTGGCGCGCCGAATGGGCCGGCGGCAGCGCCCCGGTGCGGGATGGCTACGCGCTGGCCGAGGCACCGGAGTTCCGGGCCGGCACCGCCGTGCTGCGGGCGCCGGATGGCAAGCCGGCCAAGGGCATTCCCTTCCGCTTCACCTGCCGGCCGCTGGCCGTGACCGACAGCTGCCACGCGCTGGGCGCCGACAACCGGGCAGTGCTGGCCGCGCATGGCTTCGCCGCCACCGAGATCGCCGCGCTGGAAGCCGCCGGCGTGCTGGCCACCGAACCGCGCAGCAAGCGCCACGCATGAGGAACCGCCGATGATCCCCCGCCGCAGCCTGCTCGCGCTGCCTGCCCTGCTTGCGGCGCCGCGGGCGCGCGCCGCTGGCTACCCGGACAAGCCGGTGCGCCTGGTGATCCCCTTCCCGCCCGGCGGCGGCACCGACAATCTCGGCCGCCTGGTGGCCAAGGCCCTGGGAGACCGGCTCGGCCAGACCGTGGTGGTGGAGAATCGCGGCGGCGCCGGCGGCAACATCGGCACCGCCGCCGTGGCCCAGGCCGCACCAGACGGCTACACGCTGCTGCTGAACGGCAACGGCATGGCGATTGCGGACCTGCTGTTCCGCAACCCCGGCTTCAACTGGCGCACCGACTTTACCTGGGTGGCGCGCACCGCCAGCACGCCGATGCTGCTGGTGGTCAACGACCACGTCCCGGTCGCCACCCTGGCCGAGTTCATCGCCTTTGCCCGCGCCAACCCCGGCAAGCTCAACCACGGCACGCCCGGCGCCGGCACCTCGCAGCACCTGGCGGCGGAACTGTTCAACGACCTCGCCGGCACCCGCATCGTGCACGTGCCCTATCGCGGCACCGGGCCTTCGGTGGCCGGGCTGCTGGGCAACGAGGTGCAGTGCATGTTCGCCAGCGTCACCGCCGTGGACGGGCTGATCCGCGACGGCAAGGTTCGGCCGCTGGCCAATACCGCGGCCAAGCGCGCCCGCGCCTGGCCGCAGCTGCCCAGCATCGCGGAGGCGCTGCCGGGCTACGCGGCGGAGCTGTGGTACGCGCTGGCGCTGCCCGCCCACGCCTCCGAGCAGGTTGCCGCCACGGTGGACCGCGCCTGGCGCGAGGCGGTGGCCGACGCCGCCTTCACCCACCTGCTGGAGGACCGCGGCTTCGACCCGGAATACCTCGACCACGCCGGCCTGGCGCAGGCGCTGCAGCAGGACCACGACCGCTGGGCGCCGATCATCCCGCGCGCGGGGATCACCCCGGAATGAAGCGCCTGCTGTTGGCCCTGCTGCTGCTGGCGCTGCCGGCCCGGGCCGAATTCCCCGACAAGCCGATGCGGCTGGTGATTCCCTTCACCCCCGGCGGCACCAACGACATCATCGGCCGGCTGGTGACGGAGGGCATGGGCAGGCGCCTCGGCCAGAACATCATCATCGAGAACCGCGGCGGCGCCGGCGGCATGCTGGGCGCCGACATCGTCGCCAAGGCGGCGCCGGATGGCTACACCATCCTGCTCGGCGGCAGCGGCAGCCTGACGATCTCCAGCCTGGTGCACGCCCATGTGCCGTTCGACGTCGCCACCGCCTTCGCGCCGATCGGCCTGATGGCAGTGGGGCCGAACGTCATCGTGGTCCACCCCTCCCTGCCGGTGCACTCGCTGCGGGAGTTGCAGGCGCATGCCCGCGCCGCGCGACCGCCGCTGAGCTACGCCAGCCCCGGCGTCGGCAGCACCGGCCATGCCGCAGGGGTGATGCTGCAGCAGGCGCTGGGGGTGGAGATGGAGCACATTCCCTACCGTGGCACCGCGCCGGCGCTGACCGACGTGATGGCCGGGCGCATCCCGGTCTTCACCAACGCCCTGGCACCGATGCAGCCTTACATCGAGGCCGGCCGGCTGCGCGCCCTGGCCATTGCCGGACCGCGCCGCAGCCCGGCCATGCCGGACCTGCCGACCACGGCCGAGGCCGGCTTCCCGCAGGTCCAGGCCGCCACCTGGTTCGGCCTGCTGGCCACCGGCGGCACCCCGGCCGAGCGGGTGGACCGGCTGCACGCCGCGTTGAACGAGACCCTGGCCGACCCCGAGGTGCGGCGGAAGCTGGAGGAGAGCGGCAGCGAGGTGGAGGCCAGCGACAGCCCGGCCGCCTTCGCGCTGTATTTCGCCGAGGACCGGGCCCGCTGGGCCGCGGTCATCGACAGGGCCGGCATGCGCGGCCTGGATTAGGCACCGACCGCGCTGCGCCTGCCGGCGATGCCAGGCGGTCAGCGCTACTTCCTAGAACGGAATGTCATCGTCCAGGTCGCCGCCGCCCTTCGGCGCGTCCCACTGGCCACCGCCGCGCGGGGCACCGCCGCCGCCCGAGCGCGCCCCGCCGGCGGCAGGCCGCGAAGCCCCGCCGCCATAGCCG